>NZ_JBHWFF010000011.1:116529-119345 GCF_042733785.1 Streptomyces sp. NPDC059695
TCTGGGGGCGTGGGGGGGGGGGGGGGGCGGGCCCTGGGGCCGCGGCGCGGCACCAACAGCCCCCCCCCGGGGGCCGCCCCCGCGGTCTGGGGGCGCGCCCGGGCGTGGCGTTCGCGCGCGTGCGGGAGTGATTCCCCCATGAGTGACACCAGCACCGCGTACGAGCCGCCGGTCGTCGTCGGCGTGGACGGGTCCGAGCACAGTCTCCGGGCCCTGGAGTGGGCGCTGGGCGCCGCGGAGGGCCTGGGCGTGCCGCTGGTGGTGGCCCATGTGCGCTCCGAGGCCCTCCAGCTCGGCGCCGCCCGTATCGCCTCCCTGGGGACGGCGCCGGAGCTCCCGGACACGGTGGCGCGGGCCGTGCGCACGCTGGTCGAGGAGCGGGGGCACCGGGTTCCGGTGCGGTACGACTCGCTGGACGGCTCCGTGACGGACGCCCTGCCGGCGGCGGCGAAGGGGGCGCGGCTGCTGGTGACCGGGTCCCGGGGGCACGGCGGGTTCGCCAGCCTGCTGCTCGGTTCGACGAGCCGGACCCTGGCCATGACGGCGCCCTGTCCGCTGGTCGTCGTCCCGCACGAGGCGCGGGCGGCCGCGCTCGGGAGCGGGCACGGGGCCGGCCGGGTGCTGCTCGGGCTGCACCCCGAGGAGACCTCGGACGAGGTGCTGGGCTTCGCCTTCGAGGCGGCCCGCCACCGGGGCGTGCCCCTGGAGGCGGTGACCGCGCTCCGGCTGCCGCCGCCGCAGGGCGCGCTGCTCGCGGCCCCGTCCCCCGCGCTCCAGGTGCCGCCGCCGCTGCCGCTCGCGGAGGAGGCGGACGACCTCATGGGGGAGGCGCGGCGGGAGCAGGAGGAGCGGCTGCGGCCGTTCGCGGCGCGGTGGCCGGGGGTGAAGCTGGTCCCGGTCGTGGTGCCGGGGGACGCGGCGGGGCGGCTCGTGGAGGGCTCGCGGGACGCGGGCCTGGTGGTCGTGGGGCGGCACCACCGGCACCGGCTCGGCTCGCTGCTCATCGGATCCGTCGCCCACGCGGTGCTGCATCACGCGCACTGTCCGGTGGCGGTGGTCCCGCCTGCCGCCGCGGGCTCCCGGGCATGACAGTCCCCGGCGGTCCGGGTCGGTTCGCGCGGTCGTCGGCCGTCGCCGACGGCTCCGTGCCCGACCGGCCCCGCCGGGGGCCTGGCCAGAGCCGAGATCAGGGTCACGCGGGCCTTCGGACGTCTCCGTCGGCGGGTGCGGCTCTTTCCGGTTGTCCGGTGTAAGAACGAGTTTCCTCCGTTTTTCGGCCGTTTCAAGAGGTTTGTCGAATTTTTGTCACGCACGGGGGGCGTGTCGGTGGCGCCTGGTACACAGGGCCCATGACGACCGCAGACGACGCCGCCACCGCCCGCCGCAACGTCCAGCCGCCCACCGCGGGAGCCTCGCTCGGCGCGGGGGTCGTGGTGACCGACGGGGACGGCCGCGTCCTCCTGGGCCTGGACCGCTCCGGGGTGTGGGAGCTGCCGGGCGGCAAGGTCGAGCCGGGCGAGTCCATCGAGGAGGCGGCGGTACGCGAGCTGGCCGAGGAGACGACGCTCGTCGCGGACGCCGCCGACGTGGAGGTCCTCGGGCTCCTCCTGGACACCGTCACCTCGACGCGGCTGACCCGGATGACCGCGGCCACCGCCGTGCGGATCGTCCGGGGCGCGCCGGCCGTGGCCGAGCCGGAGAAGATCGAGCGCTGGGAGTGGACGGACCCGGACGACCTGCCGCAGGCCCTGTTCCTGCCGTCGGCGCAGGTGCTGCGGATGTGGCGGCCCGGAATCGCGGTCCCCGACGCCCCCTTCCACCGGTACTCCCTGGGCCGGCTGCCCGGCTGAAGCCGGCGGTGGCGGTGCGTCGCCGCGCGGGCCCCGGCCTGCGTGGCTAGCGTGGCGGGAGGAACACGTCATCGAATCGGAAGTGGGAGTCACCGTCATGGCCGCACGACCTGAAGGCACGCCGGTCTGGACCGACGCGATGTTCACCGACGTCGAGGGCGCCAAGACGTTCTACGGCGATGTCCTGGGCTGGACGTTCGGCGAGTCCTCCTCGGAATTCGGCAACTACACCCAGGCCTACAAGGGCGGCAAGGCCGTCGCGGCCGTCGTCCCGCCGATGCCCGGACAGGAGGGCGAGCCGCAGTCGGCCTGGTGTCTGTACTTCGCCTCGCCGGACGCCGCGGCGACGGCGGAGAGGATCCGGGGCGCGGGCGGCACCGTCCTGATGGAGCCGATGCAGGTCGGCGACTTCGGCACGATGTGCCTCGCGCAGGACCCCTCGGGCGTCACCTTCGGCGTCTGGCAGGGCGGCACGCACGAGGGCTTCGAGCGGGAGGGCGAGCCCGGTGCGTACGCCTGGGCGGAGGTCTTCACCCGGGAGCCGGGCAAGGCGGACGCCTTCTTCACCGAGGTCTTCGGCTTCGGGTCCAAGAAGATCAAGGACGAGCACATGGACTACCGGGTCTTCGACCTCGGTGGCCCGCAGCCGGTCCTCGGACGGATGGTGATGTCGGACGAGGACTTCCCCGCCGAGATCCCCGCGTACATCCAGATCTACTTCGCCGTCGACAACTGCGACAAGGCCGTCGAGCGGGCCGAGGCCCTCGGCGGGCGGAAGGTGTTCGGGCCGATGGACAGCCCGTTCGGCCGGTTCGCGGCGATCCTGGACCCGCAGGGAGCCGCCTTCGCGGTGATCGACGAGAAGACGACCGTCGGGGACATGCCCGAGTTCGAGTAGGCGGAGCGGGGGGGGGGGGGGGGGGCGCGGGGGGGGGCGCCCCCCCGCCCGGGGGGGTGGGGGGGCGC
>NZ_JBHWFF010000011.1:119354-137547 GCF_042733785.1 Streptomyces sp. NPDC059695
TGCGGGTGTTGCGCACTTCACTCGCCCGTCGGTGGAGCGCCCTTTTTCTGTTGGGGGGGGGGGGGGGCGGGGCCCCCGGGGCCCCCCCCCCCGCCCTGCTTCAGGCCTTGTCGCGGACGGCGACGATGCCGTTGAAGACCCCCACGTACGCGGTGCCGTCGGGGCCGATGGTGATCGGCGCCCAGTTGTTGTCGTAGGACAGGCCGGTGCCGGTGAAGCGCGAGAAGGCGCGCTTGCCGGTCCGGAAGTCGACGGCCGTCAGGTACCAGGCGTCGATCCCCCAGACGCTGGGGCGCTTCTCGTAGAAGTAGAGCAGTCCGTTGGCCGTGGAGAGCTTCGGGACCGTGGAGGGCGAGCGGACATCGCTCTCCCAGACGGTGTCGCACCCGCTGCCGTCGGCGCGGACGTCGACGCGGGTCGCGCCGCCGACGACGCTGCGGCCGAGCAGGAGCGTGCTCGGGTTCTCGTAGCCGTAGTTGTTCTCGACGACGAGGCTGTTGCCCCAGCTGATCAGGGAGTTGTCGGTGGTGGAGGCGCCGGAGCCGAAGACCGGCACCTTGCAGACGAGCCGGTCCGCGGCGGGCACGCCGGCGCCCCTGCGGTAGACGAGGACGTTCATCCGGTCGTCGGCGTTGTCGGTGATCGCGACGTACTGGTCACGGTCGCCGAAGAGGTCGGGGGTGGTGCCCGAACCCTGGTTCACCGAACCGGGCTTGGTGCCGGTCCCCCGGTCGTACGTCTCGCGCCACTGGACGCGCGGGAGGCCGTCCGCGTCCGCGCGGAAGCTGTACAGGGCGTGGTCGGTGACAATGGAGACACCGTCCTCGGCGACGGAGAAGGAGTTCTGGATCTCCTCGCCGTCCAGCCGGATCACGCGCAGGGCGCCGGTCGCGGGGTCGACCGTGCCGACGCGGCCCAGGCGGGTCACCCACCAGATGCGGCCGTCCCAGTCCGGCATGACGGAGGTGACGGGGTCGCAGACGCCGCTGGGGAAGAGGTTGGTCCAGGTGACGCAGTCGTGCGGGACGAGCGACGTCAGGTCCCAGTCGTTCTCGACCGTGAACTCCCAGGCCCCGTCGGCCTTCTGGCGGTGCGCGATGCGCAGGACGTGCTGGCGGGAGTCGGCGAGGACGACCCGGTCGCGGTCGTCGAGGTAGAAGTAGGCGCCGCCGGAGGTGTCCTTGAAGATCTTCTCGAAGTCGAGGCGGGTGATGGCCTCGACCGTGGAGGACCGCTGCGGCAGCTTGTACTCGGCGAGGGTGTCCAGCGTGCGCGGGTCGAGCAGCTTCAGGAGGAAGCCGCTGAACGTGCCGCAGACGGTGACGAGACGGCCACCCGCGTCGAAGGTGACGGTGGCGCACTCGCCGCCCACCGCGGCGATCTTCGCGCTGCTGACCTCGGGGTCGCGCCCGAGCGGCCCGGAGAAGGGGTGCGTGCCGCTGCCGGCGCCGTCGGCGTGCATCCCGCTGCGGCCGTTGGGCGCGAGGTACGGGTGCTGGGCGGGGCCCTTGCCGGGCACCGGCCGCGCGGTGGCCGGGGCGCCCTCGTAGTGGTCGACGAGCCGGTGGCCGGGTGCGAGGGGGATGTCCTCGGCGGCCTGGACGACAGGCGCGCCGCCCGCCAGGAGGATCGCCGCGAGCGCGGTGATCAGCGCGAGAGCGCGTGCGCGTCTGCGGGGCGGTGGGGTGGTCAATGCGGCTCCTCGGGTTACTGACGGGTGTCGCGCCGGCGGCCGACGCTAGGCCCGAGTGCGTGAAATGTACATGGCATCGCTCTGCGTTTCACGGGCAGTTCACGATGCTGAAACGATCAAGGTCGGAGGCTGGAGAACTCGTCGAAAAGCGGCGCCCCGGAGCCATGGGGTGACCAGCACTCTGAGTGACGGCCGCAGTAGCAGTTCGGCTTCTGCCTGGCCGTGCGGGGGACCCTCGGCCGTCCCACCGATCGGCCCAGAAGGACGAGGCTGCGGCGCGGGGTTGCCAGTTGCGAGCATTCGCCCCGGGACCCCGCTCGCCGTCACGCTCACCGGTGGCAACCGTCACGACGTGGCCCGGCGACGGCGGCTTCGGGCCCGACGGCGGTCTGGCCTCGCTCACCGACGGTCGGCGTGCGACGGCGGCCCGGATCATGGCTGTACCTGGTGTCGGGCGGCTGCACGATGCAGTGGCATCTGCCATGGCGCGCAATCCCCCTGGCCCTCAAGGCCTCCTCAAAGAGCGGCGCAGCCCGGCGTCTCCGTGGTCACCGCGAAACTCGCGGGGACTGCCCGGACGTTGATCGTCTCGGCGCGAGCCCTCTCCGGGGTCGACCTCTCGTTCATCCGCGAGCCTGCGAGCTCTGCAGGTCGATCGATAGATGGACGGTGGTCGAACACACCGGAAGACCCGCGGAGTGGGAACCGGGCCGCCCCGTGCATGCGGTAGCTCCCGCGGCCGGAGCACCCGAGGGGGCTTCGGCCGCGGGAGCACGGGTGGTGAGCGGGACCGGTCAGCCGATGGCGATGCCGTCGAGCAGGAAGATGGTCGACAGGTAGGTGTCTTCGGTACCGGCGAACTCCAGCTTCACCGTCTGCCCCTTGTGGGCGGACAGGTCGACCGTCTGCTGGACGTATCCGGAGCTCGCGTTGGCGTTGGAGTAGGTGGCCAGCGTGGTGCCGTTGACCTTGACCTCGAGGGTGTCGTAGGCGGTGGAGCCGGACTCCTGGGTCGTGACCTTCAGCCAGAAGGTGAGCTTCGGGGTGCCGGTGGAGGGCACCGCGATGTTCGACTGGGACAGGGACTCGACGGCGTCAGCGCCGTAACCCATCATCCAGGCGTACCAGGACCCGTCACGCGCGGCCTGCAGAGACGAGTTGGTGATGATGTCGTCGCTCTGGATCCAGCCGCTGGTGCCCTGCTCGAAGCCGCCGTTGGCCAGTGCGTTCCCGCTGGGGGGCGTGGTCGGCGAGGGCGTGGGGGTGGACGGCGAGGGGGTGGGGGTGCCCGTGCCGGGGTCGGGCAGTGCGGTGCCGACGCTGACGGCGGCCCACGCCTTGGAGACGAGGTAACGCTCTTGGGAGTTGGTGCCGTACAGGTCGGCGGCGGCCTGCAGGGTGGCGGTGCGGGCGCCGGCGTAGTTGGTGGTGGAGGTCATGTAGGTGGACAGCGCCCGGTACCAGACGGCGGCGGCCTTGTCCTTGCCGATGCCCGCGAAGGTGTCGTTGTTGCAGGTGGTGCCGTTGTGCGAGCGTCCGCCGATGGTCTTCGCCCCGGTGCCCTCGGCGGCCAGGTAGAAGAAGTGGTTGCCGATGCCGGATGAGTAGTGGACGTCCACCGAGCCGGCGCTGGAGTTCCAGCAGGACAGCGAGTTGCCGTCGGCGGCCGGGTTGTCCATCCGGCGCATGTAGCCGCCCGACATGTTGAGCTTCTCGCCGATGTAGTAGTCGCCCGGGTCGCCGGTGTTGCCGGCGGAGAACTCGACCATGGTGCCGAAGATGTCGCTGGTGGCCTCGTTGAGGCCGCCGGACTCAGCGGAGTAGTTGAGGTTGGCGGTGGCGGCGGTGACGCCGTGGCTCATCTCGTGGCCGGCCACGTCGAGCGCGGTGACCGGGGTGTTGCCGTTCTGCGAGGAGCCGTCGCCGAAGAACATGCAGAAGCAGTCGTCGTCGTAGAAGGCGTTCAGCAGGTTGGTGTCCATGTGCACGTACGCCGGGGCGCCGCGGCCGTCGTTGCGGATGCCGGAGCGGTTGAAGGCGTTCTTGTAGTAGTCCCAGGTCTTCGCCAGGCCGTAGGAGGCGTCCACGGCGGCGCTCTCGCGGCTGGAGGTGGTGCCGTTGCCCCAGGAGTTGGTGGTCTTGGAGAAGGTCCGGGCGTTCTGCTTCGGGTTCGACTGCGGGCTGTTGTAGGAGTCGTAGACGATCGTGCCGCCGTGCGCGGCGTCGGTGAGGGTGTAGCTGCTGCCGGACTGGGTGGTCTCGATGGAGACCTGGCCGACGGTGACGCCGTTGCCGGTGCCCGTGACGCTCTGGTGCAGCTCGTACTGGTCCAGCGGCGCGCCGCTGGTCGCGTCGACGATCACCGCTTCCCGCGAGGCCGGGCCGGTCTCGCCCGCGCCGGTGACGGTCGAACGGTAGGCGAGGACGGGCACCTTGCCGACCGCGTACACCACCAGGGTGCTGCTGTCCTTGCTTCCGGCCTTCGCGTGCTTCACATGCTTCGCGTGCTTCACGGCCTTGGCCGAGGCGTCGGCCGCCGTCAGCTTCGGGGTGGTGCCGGCGATCCGGATCGCGCCCCAGTGCGCCAGGTCCGAGCCGGTGATCGTGCCGTCTTCGGTGAGGTGCACCACCAGGTCGCCGCCGATGACGGACAGGCCTCTGTAGGTGCGGTCGTAGCGCACGTGCCGGGTGCCGTCGGCGTCGATCAGCACGTCCTTGGCCACCAGGCGCTCGTCGGGGCCCAGGCCGAGCTCGCGGGCGGTCGCGGCCGCGTTCCGGTCGGCCGTGCGTATCGCCTCGCCGCGCGCGTCGGCCGTCGTCGCCTGGAACCCGGCGCCGGGGCGGGCGGCGGAGCCACCGGCGGCAGCGGTGGGCTGGGGGGCCGCGCTGGACTGGGTGGCCACCATGGTCACGGAGCCCAGGGCGAGGGCTGCCGCGACACCGGCTGCCAGGGCGTTCTTGCGGTTCATCGCAATCCTTCCGCCGGGCCTCGTCGGGGATGTGCCGCAGAACGTCATCTACGGTGCGGGGGGTGTTCGGCAGCGGTTGGCCCGGCTGTGGCCATGAGGCTAGGGACGCGGGAGGCAGCCGACATCGGGGCAACCCCTTGATCTGGACGGGGAGGCCCGGCGGGCGCACCATGGCCCGATGCCAGACTCTGCGTGGATGAACGCGTCCCACGAGGCCGGTCCCGTGCTGCCGGTGGTGCCGGAAGACGTGCACGGCACCCGCCGGGTGGTCCTGTTCGGGCCGCCCGGAAGCGGCAAGACCACGACGGCCGGGGCCTTGGGGCGACGGCTGGGCCTGCCCGTCCTACGGCTGGCACCGCGTCCGCAGGACGCCCAGGTTTCCTGTGCCGGCCTGCTCGAACTCGCGCTGGCCCTCCAAGCACTGCCCGCCGCAAGGGAGCTGACGGCGGGACTCGACGAGGGCACCGACCAGCCGGGCCCCCCGGACGGTGCCGGTTCGGCCCTGCGGCTGCGTCGGCAGACCGCCGCTCTGCTGCGGGACGCACCACCCATGACGCTGGTCGTGGACAACGCCCAGTGGCTGGACCCGGCCAGCGCGGCCGTCCTGGGCTGGGCACTCCGCCTGACCCCGGACCTTCCCGTCATCGCGGCCGAGCGCACCTGGCGCCCGGAGACCGGAGGCCACTGGAGCGGGGAGGACGCGTACGCGGTGCGCATCCCGCCCCTGACGGCCCCTCAGGTCGCGACGCTGCTGTCCCCGTACCGGCTCGCCCCCCGAGAGGTCACGCGCATCCACACCCACAGCGGAGGCAACCCGGCACTGGCCCTGGCACTGGCCGACTCCTCGCGCCCACTCCCGGACCGGGATGGTGGAAGCGAGTCGGCCCTGCCGCCGACGGCCCGCCGACTGGTGGGCGAATGGCTGGGCACCGTGTCGAGGGAGGTCAAGGAACTGCTGACGTTCGCCGCGCTCGACGACCGGCCCGACCTCGACCTGCTGAGCGCTCTCGCCGGCCCGGCAGCCGAAAGTCTCCTGGCCGAGGCCGAGGCGGCCGGACTCATCGACCTCCAACAGCCCGGCGGAACGTTGCGGTTCACCGCCTCCGCGATCGGCACCGAACTCGTGGCCCGGCAGCCGGGGCACGCGCGCAGGCTCCTGCACGCCCGCTTGGCCGAGGCCAGCCGCGACAGCGTCCGCCGCGACCGGCACACCGCGCTGGCGGCCGATGCCGACGACCCGCGGTCGGCCCGCCACGCCGCCCGCGCCGCCGCCCGCGCCCGGCAGCGCGGCGACCACGCACTCGCGGCAGAGCTCTCCCTCCTCGCCGCCCAGCGCACCCCGCACGACAACGGCGACCTGCTCATCGAACGGGCCCTGACCGCCGTACGCGACGCCTCCCACTACGGCGACCTCCCCCGCGGCCGGGCCGCCGCCCGCCTCATCCTCGGTCAGGACACCACCCCGGCCCAGCGCGTCGGCGCCCTCGTCGCCCTGATCGACGCGAGCGGCCGGCACCTGCACAGCGCGGACGAACTGTTCGCCGACGCACGGCACGCGGCGGCCGGACGACCCGACCTCACCGCGCAGATCCTCATCCGCCAATCCATCTGGGCCAACGTCAACGAGGGCAACCCCCACCAGGCGTGCGCCCTGGCCGGCCGGGCCACCGCCCTCGCCGAGACCGCCGGCGACACCACCACCACCGTCATGGCTCTCACGATGCAGGCCCGCCTCCAACGCGTCCTCGGCCACCCCGACGCCGCGACCACGCTCGCCCGCGCCCTGTCCCTGCCACGCGCCGCCTCCATCCCGGTCAACGGCACACCCCAGCACCTCGCCGCCCGGCACGCCCTCTTCGACGACCGCCCCGAGGAGGCCCGCACCGCGCTGCTCCCCCTGCTCGTCAAAACCGAGCGGGCGGGAGACGCCGAGGCGACCGTGGACATCCTGCGCAGTCTCGCCGAGGCCGACCTCCGCGCCGGACGGTGCGCCAGGGCACTCGATCACGCCCACCGCGCCCAGGCACTCACCGACGTCACCGCCCTGTCACCCTCACCGGCCTGCTACACCACCGCACTCGTCGAGGGCACCGCCGGGCGCACCGACCTCGCCCTCCTCCACGCACGCCGCGGAGTCGACACCGCCCGACAGGAGGACAACAAGGTCTTCCTCTCCCGCAACCTCTACTCCCTCGGTCACCTCCTCCTGACCACCGGCCGCCCCAAGGAAGCCCTGGAAGCCCTGGTGGAGGTCCGCACTCTGGAGGAACTCCAGCAGGTCCACGACCCCTCTGTCCTGCGCTGGCATCCCGAACTCGCCGAGACCCTCGTCGCGCTCGGCCACCTCGACCGGGCACAGAGCCTGCTGGACGACACCCGCCGCACCGCGATCGACCTCGGCAGGGACACGGTCCTCCCCCCGCTCGAACGCGCCCAGGCGCTCCTGGACGCCGCCCGCGGCGACTACGACACCGCGGCCCGGCGCCTCACCGACGCGGCCGAGCATCTCCGCCTCCTCCCCCTCGAACGCGGCAGGACCCTGCTCGCACTCAGCCACACCGAACGACGCGGACGCCGACGTGCCAGCGCCCGCACCGCCGCGCAGAGCGCCGCCGACCTCTTCGCCGCCCACCAGGCACATCCCTGGGCGGAAACCGCCGCGCACACCCTCAGACGGCTGGAAGCCGCCCCCACGGACGACAACGCCCACCCCCGCCTCACCTCCGCCGAACAACGCTGCGCCGAACTCGCCGCCGCCGGAACGAGCAACCGCGACATCGCCACCGCCCTCACCGTCAGCGTCAAAACGGTCGAAGCGACCCTCACCCGCGTCTACCGGAAACTCGGCCTGCACTCACGCGTCCAACTCGCGCACACCGTCACACCAGCACATGAGTGACCCGCCCGGACGGCTCCAGGAGCCGCCGGGTTCGGTCGCGTACCGGGCGAAGACGTCTGGCCTGCACCACGGATCGTCAGAACCCTTGCCCATCCATCCGCGACCATCGCGCAGGCCACACAAGAGCTGACTTCGACGACACGATCACGAAGCTGACGTACCCGATCCGTGGCCCTGCCACGACGCATGGCGAGCACCGGATCGGGGCGTCAGCGGTGTCGACGGATCCGGTCGGCGTGGTCGGGGAGGACCGCGCGCACGTCCTGCTCGAAGCGACGGGCGGTTGCCGCCTGCGGTGTGCGGCGGGCCGAGTCCGCCAGGACGGGTGCGGCGGCCTGCTGCCGGACCCCCTCGCTCCAGCGGCGGCAGTAGTACCCGCACGCGGCCACGGCAGGGGCGGCTCCGGGCGACTTCACCCAAGGGTGTAACGTGCGGTACATTCGGGCACCGGGTAGGCCGTTTCTGTAGCGATGGGCGGCCGGGGCGCCCGAGACCATGGACGGCTCGCCGGAGCCGGCGCTGCGTGCAGGAGGACCGACATGGGCGGCACACTGGCCGACGAGATCCGCAGTCGACTCGGGGAGCTCAGCCCTGCCGAGCGCAAGGTCGCGCGGGTCCTGCTGGCCGGATATCCCGCGGCGATCTTCGAGACGGTCGCCACGATCGCGGAGCGCGCCTCCGTGTCCGCCCCCACCGTGCTCCGCTGTGCTTCCCGGCTCGGCTACCGCGGCTTCCCCGACCTGCAGGCGGCCCTGCGTGCCGAGCTCGAGGCGCGGCACGCCTCACCGATCACCCTGTACGAGAGCGCGGGTCCGGCGAAGGCGCAGGAGCCGTCCGCCGGGCAGCGGGGCGAGGACGACGAGCCGGTCGCGGGGCGCTCCCTCGCTCTCGTACAGCAGGCCCTGTCCCGGACCTTCAGTGAGGTCTCCCCCCATGAGTTCGGCCTCGCGGTCAAGCTCCTGAGCGACCCGCGCCGCCGGATCCACCTCATCGGCGGGCGCTTCACCCACCTGCTCGCGGAGTATCTGGGGCTCCACCTGATGCAGTTCCGCGACCAGGTCGCCTTCGTCCCGGAACGGGACGTCGAGCGGGCGGCGTTCCTGACCCAGCTGGCGCGCCGCGACGTGACGGTCATCTTCGACTACCGGCGCTACGAGGGCGACAAGGCGGTCATCGCGGAGCTGGCGCGGGAACGCGGCGGTAAGGTCATCGTCTTCACCGATCCGTGGCTGTCCCCGAGCGCCAGCCATGCCGACGTCGTCCTCACCAGCCAGGTGAACTCCGACTCGCCCTACGACAGTCTGACGCCCACCCTTGCCCTCATCGAGTCCGTCGTCGCCGCCACCCTGGGCGAACTGGGCGCCGAGGCGCACCAGCGGATGAAGGACGCCGAGGCCGTCGCGCGGCGCACCGGGCTGCTCTGAGGGAGGCGGTCCGGGATCAGTCGAGGGCTCCGTTGACCGTCGCCTTCGGGATCGCGATGTTCGGGACCTCGTACTTGCCGAGGATCTTCTGATAGGAGCCGTCGTCCATCAGCGACTGCAGGGCGGCCCGGACCGCTTCCGTGAGGCCGGCCTGGTCCTTGGACATGCCGATCCCCATGGGTGATGCGCTGTACTCACCGACGGCGGCTCGGCCCGTCACCGTGGAGAAGGCGTTGCCTCCGTCCGCGGTGGACGCGACGTACGCGGCGGTGACCTCGTCCAGGTAGTCGGCGACGACCTTGCCGCTGCGCAGGGCGAGTTGGGCCTCGGAGTCCTTGGAGAAGGTGAGGATCCGGATGGGCGGCAGGCCCTTCGCCTCGCAGAGCTGCTGGCGCTGCTGCAGGAGCTTCTGGTGGTTGGTGCCCGTCTGCACGCCGACCGGCTTCCCGCACACGTCGGTGACGACGGTGATCCCGGCCGGATTGCCCTTGGCGACCAGCCAGCCGGGCCCCGCGTTGAGGTAGTCGACGAAGTCGACGGACTTCTGCCGCGCCTTCTTGTCGGTCATCGCGGACATGACGGCGTCGAACTTGCCGGCCTGGACGGCGGGGAGGATGCCGTCGAACTTCTGCGCCTTGAAGTCGAACCGCACCCCGAGCCGGGCCCCGATGGCCTGCCCGAGGTCGTAGTCGATGCCGGTGATCTGCTTGCTGCCCTCGTTCACGTACATCTCGAAGGGCGGGTAGGGGATGTCCGTGGCCACGCGTACGGTGTTCGTGGTCCGGATGCTCTCGGGGAGCATCGCGTGGAGCTTGGGGTCGGGCTCGACCGTGAGGTCCGGCAGGACGGCGACGGGGCCTGCCGTCGGCCGGGCGTCGGTGGTGGTGCCGGAGTCGGTGGTGCAGGCGGACACGGCCAGGGCGGCGACGGCGGTGAGGGCCACGGCCGGAGTGACGTGCGAGCGCATGACGGTTCTTCCTTCGGTGGGCATGGCGGGTGAAGGCGGGACGTGACGGGCCGCGGGCTTCTGGGTCGGACGGGGTCAGACCAGGTCGACGCGGCGCGCGGTCTCCTCGCCTCGTTTCATGTGCTGGTGTGCGCCGTCGCCGAGCTCTGTGACGAGAGCGGCCACCAGGGTCTCGATGACGGCGAGGGTGGGAACCAGACTGTCGTAGGGAGAGTGCGCGTCGACGCGGTGTGACAGCACGATGTCGGCGTGCGTGGTGGTGGGGGAAAGCCACATGTCCGTGAACACGATGACCTTGCCTCCGCCGTCCTTCGCCAGCTGGACGATGACGAGCTTGTCCTTCTCGTAGCGCCGGTAGTCGAACACGACGACGACGTCGCGCTTGGTGAGCGTGGCCAGGAGCGCCGTGCGTTCCACGTCCCGGTCGGGCAGGAAGCGGATGTCGTCGCGCAGCTGCATCAGGTGCAGGCCCAGGTAGCGGGCGAGCAGGTGGGTGAAGCGTCCTCCGACGAGGGTGATGCGGCGCCGGGGGTCGGACAGCAGGGTGAGCGCACCGGTGAAGTCGTGCCGGGGGATGTCGGTGAGGGTCTGGGTGAGGGCCTGGGTGAAGAGGGTGTCGCTGTGCGCCACGAGGCCGTCCGTCGAGTGTCCGTAGGCTCCGTCGCCGGCGGTCTCGTAGAGCGAGAGCGGTGAGGCGCTGCGCTCGTCGAGTTCCTTGCGCAGCGCGGCCTGGAAGTCGGGGAAGCCCGTGTAGCCGAGGCGGGTCACGAACCGAAGGACGGTGGGTGCGCTGACGCCGGCGCGTTCGGCGATCGTCGCGACCGTCTCGAATCCGGCGGACGGGTAGGACGCGAGCAGGATGCGGGCGACCTTTCGTTCGGCGGGTGCGAGGTGGCCGAGCTTGCGGCGGATGTCGTCGGCGATGGGGCTGGGAACCACGGGGAGACTCTCTTCGGTCCTGCGCACGCCGGAACGGTCGCGCAGGTGGTGCGGGGCGGGCCCCGAGGCGTGCACCGGACGCGCACGGGGCCTTCGCTCAGGAGGGTGGAGCGGGAGTCACCGGGGCGTGATGCTGATCCTCATCCCGATCAGCGTCTGCGCGGTGGCGCCGTCACCGGTCCAGGCGGAGAAGCCTCCGGCCTTGCTGAAGGTGACGTCGAAGCGCGGGCCGGACTCGAAGGTGGTGGCGCTCGCGGTGTTCTGCGCGCGGGTCGAGGCGAGCGCGCGGGCGGTGGTACGGAAGGAGTAGGGGGTGCCGTCCGGGTCGGCGGAGGAGTGGAAGACGTCGGTGTTGGCGGGCACCGGCGTCGTGCTGCCGGGTGTCAGGGGCTGCTTGCCCGGTGCGGGCCGGGGCGTCCAGGTACGGGCGTCGTACCGGTCGTGGTCGGTGAGGTAGGTGTAACGGGCGCCGCGCAGGGTCCAGCCGGCGGCCGACGTGTGCGCGCGGGCACCGCGCAGGTCGAGGACGGCGACGCCGTTGGGCCCGAGTACGGTGAGGTGCTCGCGCGGGGTGCCGGGATCGTCGACGACCAGGGCGGTGTTCTCCTCCAGGGCGTAGACGCGGTCGTGTCCGGTGTCCGCGGCGAGGCGCAGCGCCCGTCCTTCGCGGCCGTAGGCTCCGGTGTGGGTGTCGATGAGTCCGG
Organism: Streptomyces sp. NPDC059695; assembly: GCF_042733785.1. NCBI lineage: Bacteria > Bacillati > Actinomycetota > Actinomycetes > Kitasatosporales > Streptomycetaceae > Streptomyces > Streptomyces sp. NPDC059695. Next base: position 130,950 of record NZ_JBHWFF010000011.1, read on the forward strand.
AGCGCAGGAAGCCGAAGCCGCCCTCGGGAATGTAGGCGAGCCGGGCCGGGTCCTCGTAGTAGCCGGGGGCGCTGCCGTCGCGGAGGCCCTCGTAGGATTCGCCGCCGCTGACCATGTCGGCGCCGGAAGCGATCTGGGCTCCGGCCGAGGATCCGGCCACGACGGCTCCGTGGGCGAGCTTGGTGCGGATGGCGGCGAGGACCTTGGAGTCGGTGTGCCGGTCGCCGTGCAGGAGGGTGGTGAGGTACCGGTACTGGTCGCCACCGCCGAAGAAGAACCCGCTCATGGAGTCGATCTGGGCGACGACTGCGTCGGAGTCGGCGTTGGCGACGTGGTCGATGTCGAGGGGGATCCACTGGGCGTCCGCGGCGCCGTGGCGCTTGAAGAGGTCGGCGTAGTAGGCGCCGTTGCAGGCGGAGTTGCTGCACAGCTCGGGGTCGCCTGCGTGGGGGTCCTGGCTCTCGGGGACGGACGCGGCGGTGATGACGCCGATGCGGGCGGCGCGGCCGCCGGCACGCTTGATGATCTCCCCGTACACCTGCTCGTTGTCGTCCTTCAGACCGCCGCCGATCAGGACCAGGGAGCCGTGCGGCTGCTGCGGGCGCTCGCTGAGGGCGTGCGCCGTGGGGGCGGTGGTGAGGAGGGCAAGGGCGATGCTGCCCGCGAGGACGGTGCGGCGTGCCGTGCCGGAAGGTGCGCGCATGGGGCTCTCCATGGGTGAGGTGGTGGGGTGACGGGGCCCGTCGACCGGCTTCGGGCCCGGTCGCCTCCGGCATCGCGCGGGTAGGGCGATGCCGGAGGGACTGCGGGGTCAGGCGGTGTTGCGCGCGTCGCCGAGCGCGGCGACCAGATCGGCGAGCAGCGCGATGCGGTGCGGGACGCTGGAGACGTCGAGCCACTCCTGCGGGCTGTGGTCGGCGCCCCCGATGGGGCCCAGGCCGTCCAGGATGGGCACGCCCATGCCGGCGATCAGGTTGGCGTCGCCCACTCCCCCGGTGGCCGCGGCGCCGAGCGAGACGCCGACGGCGGAGGCGGCCCGACAGGCGTTGTCGAGCATGCGGCGCGAGGCGGGAGTGTCCTCCATCGGCGGGCACAGGTCGAGCTGCTCGACCTCGACCGTGGTGCCGGGCACCGCGGGGTGGTCGGCTATCTCCTGGATGGCCTGGGTGACGCGCCGTACGTCGGCCGTCGTGGCTGCCCTGACCTCGATGCGCAGTTCGGCCTCGGGGCAGACGATGTTCGCCCTGGTCCCGGCGCGTACCACGCCGACGTTGACGGTGACGTCGTCCCAGTGCCCGTTGAGGGCCTGGATCTGCACGACGAGGTGCGCCGCGGTCAGTGCGGCGTTGGCTCCGCGCTCCGGTTCGATCCCGGCGTGGGCGGCCCGCCCCGTGACGGTGAGGCGGAAGTCGGCCACGCCCTTGCGGGCGATGACGAGGTCGCCGTTCTCCCGGGCGCATTCGAGGCCGAGCCCGTAGTGCATGCCGCGGGCGGTCTCCTCGATGAGCTCCCGGCTGGCGGGCGAGCCGATCTCCTCGTCCGGCGTGGCGAGGAGGACGAGCTCGTCGTAGGTGTCCACGCCGTGGTCGTGGAGGAGTTCCAGGGCCGTGAGGCCGGCGAGCAGGCCTCCCTTGTCGTCGCTGACCCCGGGGCCGTTGGCGATGCTTCCGGTCAGGCCGAAGGGACGCGCGGCCGCGGTCCCCTCCTCGAAGACGGTGTCCATGTGGCCGGCGAGGAGGATCCGCTGGCCGCCGTCGGACTCGGCGAGGGCGCCCTTCTTCCGGGCGACGAGGGCGTCACCCGCCTGGAAGCCGTGCCGCCCCGGCGGGAAGGCCACGCGCTCGACGGCGAAGCCGAGGCCGGTGAGCCGGGTCTGGACCCAGTCGGCGACTCGGTTGACCCCGTGGGGCGTGTACGAGCCGGAGTCGATGGAGACGAGCTCTTCGAGGTCGTGCAGGTAGCGGGCCTGGAGGGAACGGGCGCCGTCGAGGAGTGCCGCGGCGAGCTGCCGGCGCGGAGGCGCGCTCACAGGACCTTGGACAGGAAGGCGCGGGTGCGTTCCTGCTCCGGTTCGACGAGGACCTGGCGAGGGTCGCCGGCCTCGACGACGACTCCTTCGTCCATGAAGACGGCGGTGTCGCCGACCTCGCGGGCGAAGCCGATCTCGTGGGTGACGACGACCATGGTCATGCCGTCGGCCGCGAGCTGCCGCATGACGTCCAGGACGTCCCCGACGAGCTCGGGGTCGAGGGCGGAGGTCGGCTCGTCGAAGAGCATCAGCTTCGGCCTCATGGCCAGCGCCCGGGCGATGGCGACCCGCTGCTGCTGGCCGCCGGAGAGCTGGGCCGGGTAGTGGTGGGCCCGGTCGCCGAGGCCGACCTGTTCGAGGAGGAGATGTGCCTGCTCGCGGGCGTCGCCCTTGGACACGGAGCCGACCTTGACGGGTGCCTCCGCGATGTTCTCCAGGGCGGTCATGTGCGGGAAGAGGTTGAACCGCTGGAAGACCATGCCGATGTCCCGGCGGCGTTCGGCGACCTCGCGTTCGCGCAGTTCGTGGAGCTTGTTGCCGTGCTGGCGGTAGCCGACGAGTTCGCCGTCGACGGTGAGCTTGCCGCCGTCGATCTTCTCCAGGTGGTTGATGCAGCGCAGGAAGGTCGACTTGCCCGAGCCGGAGGGGCCCAGCAGGCAGCAGACCTGGCCGCGCTCGACGGTGAGGTCGATGCCCTTGAGGACTTCGAGCTTCCCGAAGTGCTTGCGGACGCCTTCGGCGCGCACCATGGGGGTGCTCATCGGTTGTGCTCCTTGTTCTTCTTGCCCAGCCGCTCCACGGTTCCGCCGAGCAGGCGGCGGAACGGCGAGACGTGTCCGGCGCGGGTGGTGCCGCGTCCGTACCGCCGCTCCAGCCATGCCTGGGGCACGCTGAGGAGGGTGACGAGGGCCAGGTACCAGAGGCTGGCCACGATCAGCATGGGGATGACCTGGTAGTTCTGGGCGTACACGTCCTGGATGTTGGACATCAGGTCGTGGGCGGAGATGACCGAGACCAGTGCGGTCATCTTCAGCATGTTGATGGTCTCGTTGCCCATCGGCGGGATGATCACCCGCATGGCCTGGGGCAGGACGATCCGGCGCATGGTGAGTGCGGGTCGCATGCCGAGCGAGTGGGCCGCTTCGGCCTGGCCGGGGTCGACGGACTGGATGCCGGCACGGACGATCTCGGAGGCGTAGGCGGCTTCGTTCAGTCCGAGGGCGAGGAGTGCGGCGATCGCCGGGGTGAGCAGGGTGTTGGTCTCCGCCTGGAAGAACGTGATGCCGGTGAACGGGATGCCGATCTTCACGTAGTGGTACAGCGCCGCGGCGTATCCCCAGAAGATGATCTGCACGAGCAGGGGGGTGCCGCGGAAGACCCAGACGAAGGCGTTGGCCAGGCCGTACAGCACGGGGCTGGCCGACAGGCGCATGACGGCGATCAGCGTGCCCAGGCCCAGGCCCAGGAGCATGGCGGCGGCGGTCAGCCAGAGCGTGGTGGTCAGACCGTCGAAGATGAGGTCGGCGAAGAGGTAGTCGCCGACGACGTCCCAGTGCAGGTTGTCGTTCTTCGCCAGCGAGCCGATCAGGCCCACCAGCGCCAGGAGCGAGACGACGGCAGCGATCCACCTGCCGTGGTTGCGGACGGGAACGATCTCCAGATCCCGCATGCCCGGCGCACTGGTCGTCGTGCGGTCGGCGGGAGACTTGATGTCGGTCATGCTCAGTCCACCGACGCGTTCTTGGTGGCTTCCTTCACGAGGATGGAGCCGACGCCGTACTTGTTGTAGATCCGCAGGAGGGTGCCCTCGTCGATGAGGGACTGCAGCGCCTTCTGGACCGCGTCCGTCAGCTCGGGCAGCTGCTTGTTGATCGCGATGCCGTTCGGCGTGGCGTCGTAGCCGCCGGACGCGGCCGGGTCCTCGACCAGGTCGAAGGCCTTGCCGGCGTCGGCGGTCTGGGCGACCCAGCCGGCGGCGGGCTTGGTCAGGACCTGGGCGACGACCTTGCCGGAGCGCAGGGCGAGCTGGGCGTCGGAGTCCTTGGGGAAGGTCTGGATGTCGATCTGACCCTTGCCCGCCTTTCCGCAGTCGTCCTGATGGGTCTTCAGCAGGTCGAGCTGATGGGTCGCGGCCTGGACGGCGACCTTCCTGCCGCACAGGTCGTCCAGCGTGGTGATCTCGGCGGGGTTGCCGTCGGCGACCAGGACGCCGGAACCGGACTGGGAGTAGTCGACGAAGTCGACGACCTTCTGCCGCTCCTTGTTGTCCGTGATCGCCGACATCGCCGCGTCGAACTTGCCGGCCTGGATGGCCGGGACGATCCCGTCGAACTTCTGCGGCGTGAACGCGAAGGTGACGCCGAGCTTCGCGCCGAGCGCCTGGCCCAGGTCGTAGTCCAGACCCGTGAGGGTGCTCTCGCCCTCCTTCACGAACATCTCGAACGGCGGGTAGGGCACATCGGTCGCCACCCGGACGGTACCGGCTTTCTTGATCTTGGCCGGGAGCAGGTCGTGGAGCGCTTGGTCCTTCTTGATCTCCACGCCGGCGACGACGACCTTTCCGCCGACTGCCGTGGCGGTGTCGTCACCGCCTCCGCAGGCGGAGAGCGTGGCGAGGGTCGTGGCCGCCAGGGCGGTGGCTACGACGCGGTGGGCAAGGCGAGCGTTCATCGCGGTGGAACCTCTCAAGGGGGAACTCTGCCGACGGATTCCAGCCGTCAGCCGCACATCAGTGAAGTTACAGATCAATCAGTGGGTTGACTAGATGTACCTCACGTTACGTTCACGTAACGCGCCCACTTTCCCGCACTTGTGGGGCTCCTTACTGCAGATTCATGACTCCGGGACGGTCACGGCACAGCAATGTCGCCGTACATCTTCCCGTCAGACGCGCTGGCTTGTAAGTTCCGCTACCAATCTCATCGGTTCTCGGCCAAGCGACATCCAGCCGACCGACGAGGCACCCTTTTCCCTCCCTCAGGAGCCCCCATGTCGTCACGCCTGCCCCTCGTCACCACCGCCGCGGCGGTCGCGCTGCTGTCGGTCGCCCTCACGCTCACCGCCCAGGAGCCCGCCCACGCCAGCGCGAACAGGAGCCGTCTCGGCAACGCCTCGGACGTCAGCCGCACGTCCTGGAACGGGCCGGCCTTCACCATGAACGGCGCCGGAGCCGTCATCCCCGCCTCCATGAGCCGGGCCGTCAGCGACATCACCGGCGGCACGGGAACGATGGACGTGGTCGTCCTCGCGGGCTCGGCGCCGACCTCGGGAAGCGCGACGCCCGAGTGCGACACGGTCATGACCCTGACGGGCGTGAACTCCTGTACGACCTGGACGCTCACCGCCGCCGCCGACGGCAACAACAGCCAGGTCAACACCGATGTGCGCAACGCCGAGTTCGTCTACTTCGCCGGCGGCGACCAGTGCAAGTACTCCGCGTGGAAGGGCACCGCGCTGGAGGCCTCCGTCGAGTCGGTCGTCGCCAAGGGCGGCGGATCCGGCGGCGGCAGCGCCGGCCACCACATCAACAGCCCCGTCGTCTACGACGCCTGCAACGGCAGCGTCACCAGCGCCGAGGCGCTCGCCAACCCCTACGACCGGTACATCAGCTTCACCACCGGCATGTTCCAGTGGCCGAACTACGCAGGCGTCATCAACGACTCCCACTTCGTGACCCGTGACCGGATGGGCCGCACCATGTCCTTCCTCGCCCGTGCGGTGAAGGACGGCCTCACCCCCGGCGGCGCGGCCTGGGGCGTCGGCGTCGAGGAGGGCGGCGGCTCGCTGTACCTCGACCGCAACGGCATGGCCACGCAGTACGGCAAGGACGCCTACGTCGTCCTCGCCGACCACCAGCCCGAGCAGGCCGTGGACCGCAAGCCCCTGACGTACTCCGGATTCAAGATCTGGCGCCTGACGCCGGGCTCGACCTTCGACTTCAAGAACCGGCCCACCTGCGGCTACTACCTCCGCAGCGTGAACAACGGAGTCGCCGACGCCAACCTCTACACCGGCACTCCCCAGACGAACTGCGGCAGCCAGGGCGGCGGCGGCACACTGGCGGAGACCGAGCCGAACGACACCCGGGACGCCGCCGACGACGCCACGACGCTCGCGTCGCCCGGGGCCGTCACGGGCTCCATGAAGTCCACGACCGACCGCGACTACTTCACGATCAGCCTGAACTCCGGCCAGACCGCCTCGGTGAACTGCGCCGTGCCCAGCGCCTACGACGCCGACCTGTACTGGCTCGACGCGACCGGCAGCACGCTCGAGCGCTCCGTCAACAACGGCGCGGGCTCGGACGAGTCGGTCTCGTTCACCCGCACCACCGCGGGCGCCGGCACGTACTACCTCGAGCTGGAGGCGTACGCCGGCTCGGGAACGGCCTCCTACAGCTGCAGCGTGACCAAGAGCTGACCCCTCCCCGCGGCACCGCACGCCGCACCTAGCGCTGCACTCCTCGAGGACGCACGGTGGTCCGCGGCCGCCGGGCCGGCGCCCGGAGGGGCACGCGCCCGCGCGCCGCCGCGCGCGGGCGGGCGCGGGGGCGGCGGGGGCCCGCCGGGG
>NZ_JBHWFF010000011.1:137557-144660 GCF_042733785.1 Streptomyces sp. NPDC059695
ACCACCCCCCCCCCCCCCCCCGACCCCCCCCCCCCCCCACCCGCACCCCCCCCCCCCGCCGCCGGGCGGGCCGCCCCGCCCCCCCGCGCCGCGCCCCCCCCCACCGTTCCGCGCGGCGCGCGGGGCGGGGAGGCGGGGTGTCCGTTCGCCGGCGCAGGGGGGCGCCCCCTACACGGGCAGGGCGCAACCGGAGGGGGCCCACCGGGGGCCGCCCCTTGTCGACGGGGCACCCGGCGCCACCCCTTCCGACAGGTTGGCGCGGGCCTCCTTCCGCGTCGCCGGTCAGCGGGGATGGGCCAGGGTCCACGGGTCGAGGCGCGCTTCCAGCTCCTCCTCGGGGAGCAGCCGCCGTTGCCTGGCGAGTTCCCTCACGGACAGGCCGGTGTCGAGGCTCTCCTGCGCCAGCTCGGTCGCACGCTGGTAGCCGATGACGGGATTGAGGGCCGTGGCGAGACTCGCGGAGCCTTCGACCAGCTCGCGAAGGTGCTGCTCGTTCGCCTCGATGCCCTGGACACACCGCTCGGCCAACAGGCGGCTCGCCGCGTCGAGGCGGTTCATGGAGTTGAGCAGCAGGTGCACGATCAGCGGCTCGAAGGCGTTGAGCTGGAGCTGGCCGGCCTGGGCTGCCGCACAGACGGAGGCATCGACACCGATCACCTCGAAGCACACCTGGTTCACGGCCTCCGGGATGACGGGATTGACCTTGCCGGGCATGATGCTGGAACCGGCCTGGAGGGCGGGCAGCCGGATCTCGCCCAAGCCCGCTCTGGGGCCGGAGCACAGCAGCCGCAGGTCGTTGCAGATCTTCGCCAGCCGGACCGCGTACTGCTTCAGCGCGCTGGAGATCTGGAGGAAACCGCCCATGCCCTGCGTGCCCTCGATCAGGTCACGGGCCGGGCGCACGGGAAGGCCGGTGATCGCGGCCAGGTGCGGTATCACCGCCTGGGCGAATCCCGCCTCCGCGTTGAGACCGGTCCCGATGGCCGTGCCGCCCAGATTGACCTCGAGCAGGACGCCCGAGGCCCGGGTGATCACTTCGGCGTCGTCCCGGACGGTGAGCGCGAAGGTGTCGAACTCCTGCCCGAGGGTCATCGGCACCGCGTCCTGGAGCTGCGTCCTGCCGAGCTTCACCGTCTTCGCGAACGTGCCGCCGCGCTCCGTGAAGGCACCGGCCAGCTCGCTCATGCCGTCGAGGAGCCGGCCCGCGGCCGCGTGCAGGGCGAGCTTGACCGCGGTCGGGAAGGCGTCGTTGGTGCTCTGGGAACGGTTGACGTCGTCGTTGGGGTGCAGGTGGCCGTAGGCGCCGCGCTCGCGGCCGAGCAGTTCCAGCGCGCGGTTCGCGATGACCTCGTTGGCGTTCATGTTCGCCGACGTGCCGGCCCCTCCCTGGAACACGTCGACCACGAACTGGTCATGGAGCCGTCCCTCACGAATCTCCTCGCACGCCCGGATGACGGCGTCCGCCTGTTCAGAGGTGAGCACGCCGAGATCCCGGTGTGCCGCGGCGGCGGCCGCCTTGACCGCCGCGAGTGCCTCCACCAGCTCGGGATGCGCCGACAGGGCGATGCCGGTGAGCGGGAAGTTGTCGCGAGCGCGCAGTGTGTGGATGCCGTAGTAGACGTCTTCCGGCACCAGGCGGTCGCCGATCAGGTCGTGCTCTGTGCGCTGCGAACTCACTGTCGCGGCCTCCGGTCTCTCTGGGGCAGCACGCCCTGCCCCCTAGTACCAATCATTACACTCAGGCACTCATCAGCGCCATACGGAATACGTGTTACTTGTGAAGGGCGCCCGTCGACAGCGACAGGGCGGACGCAGGGAACGCCGACGGACAGGGCGGGGGCAGGGCGGGGGGGTACACAACAACCGCCCCTCAACACGGTCACGCCCTTCTGGCACGACCGGCCGACCGCCCGTCAGAGGCCGCGACTGATCACCGAGAGCGTCACATCGAGGGCGATCCGGACGTCACGCTGCTTCCAGCCGTACCGGCCGCATGCAGTGCCGGCGCGGCCGGCCCCTGCAGCATCACGTTCGACCTGATGGTGATCGGTACGGCCGTCACCCTGGGGCCTCTGCATCACAGCGCCTTCGTCCTGTCGCTCTCCTCACAACATGACCCGAGGCCTCCCGATGACAAACCCTTCGCAGCGCGACACGGTGGCCCCGTCGGGCCCCTCCAGCAGTACGGTGCGTCATCCTTTCCCGCACACCGGCTGAGCTCTCTCGCCGACAGGAACGGCGTCACGGGACGCTGCGGCGGGGGAGGATCCGGGGGAATGGAGCTGCCTTGGGGAGTGGCCGGGGAGGATCGACCGCGTAGGACGGCATCATCAGGAAAGCCCTGAAAGCTGCAAAGCCGCAGTTCAGCACGCCTCGAACGGCTATTCGTGCAGGTCAGCGCAGGTCGAGCAGCTTCAGGAGGAAGCCGCTGAACGTGCCGCAGACGGTGACGAGACGGCCGCCCGCGTCGAAGGTGACGGTGGCGCACTCGCCGCCCACCGCGGCGATCTTCGCGCTGCCGACCTCGGGTCGCGCCCGAGCGGCCCGGAGAAGGGGTGCGTGCCGCTGCCGGCGCCGTCGGCGTGCATCCCGCTGCGGCCGTTGGGCGCGAGGTACGGGTGCCGGGCGGGGCCCGCGCCGGCGCCCGACGGTAGGCGCGCGAACACGAGAAGTACATGGAACCGCCCCTGGTTTCATGTGGCGTTCACGAGGGGCGCGCGAGGAGGCCGGGACGGGACGGCCGATAATGGCGGGGTGAACGACAGTGGTCCGCGTGTGGTGCTCGCCGAAGACTCCGTCATCCTGCGGGACGGGATGGCCGAACTCCTCGAAGCCCGCGGGTGCCGGGTGGTGGCGACGGCGGGGACGGCGACCGAGCTGCTCGCCGCGGTCTCCCGGCACCGGCCCGACGTCGCCGTGGTGGACGTCCGGATGCCCCCCACCCACACCGACGAGGGCATCCGGGCCGCCGTGGAGATCCGGTCGACCGTGCCCGGGGTGGGCGTCCTCGTCTTCTCCCAGCACATCGAGACCGCCTGGGCCTCCCGGCTCCTCGCGGGCGGGGCGACGGGCGTCGGGTACCTCCTGAAGGAACGCGTCGCCCGCACCTCCGAGTTCATGGACGCGCTGCGGCGGGTCGCGGACGGCGGGACGGCGCTGGACCCGGAGGTCGTCGACCGGCTGGTGCACGGCGGGCGCGGCGGCCGGGTGGAGACCCTGACACCGCGCGAGCGGGAGGTCCTGGAGCTGATGGCGCAGGGCCGTTCGAACCGCTCCATCGCCGAGCGGCTCGTGGTGTCGGAGCGGGCGGTGGAGAAGCATGTCGCCGCCGTGTTCACGAAGTTCGGCCTGCCCGCCACGGAGGAGGACAACCGGCGGGTGAAGGCCGTGCTCGCCTACCTGTCCGAGACGGGCGGGTGAGAGCCGCACTCCCCTGCCGGTCCGGGACCGGCGGGTGGGACCGCCTGCGCCCGCGGCGGGCCGGTGGGACGGTCAGAGCCGTGCGGGCAGCTCGGCCGTGACCTCCGTCGGCCCGCCGGGCGGACTGTCCACGCGCAGGGTGCCGTCCACCGCCGCGAGCCGCTCCACCAGACCGGCGAGCCCGGTGCCGCCGCCGGGCGCCGCGCCGCCGCGGCCGTCGTCCCGTACCGTCAGCCGCACCCGTCCGTCGCGCGCGGTCGCCGCCAGCGCGGCCGTCCGCGCGCCGCTGTGCCGGGCGACGTTCGTCAGCAGCTCCGCCGCGCAGAAGTAGACGGCCCGCTCGATGGCCTCGTCCGGGCGTTCGGCGAGGTCCAGACGGACGCTGACGGGCACGGGCGAGGTGGCGGTGAGTCCGGGCAGCGCGTCACCGAGGCCACCGTCCAGGGCGACGGGGTGGATGCCCCGGGTGAGCAGCCGCAGCTCGGCGACGGTCTCCTCGTTCTGGGTCCGGGCGCGGTCCAGCAGGGTCCGCAGCCGGGCGAGGTCCGGTCCGTCGGCCCCGTCGAGCGCGTCCTCGGTCAGCGAGAGGGTGATGGCGAGGGCCACCAGGCGGGCCTGCGTGCCGTCGTGCAGATCCCGTTCCAGGCGGCGCAGCCGGTCGCCGTTCTCCGCGAGCAGCACGGCGCGGGCCGCCTCCAGCTCGCGGACGCGGCGCTGGGCGCGGGCGGGCCCGAGCAGCAGGGCCGCCAGCCGCCGGTTCGCGCCGGCGGACAGGCGCAGCACTCCGGGCGCGGCGGCCAGCAGGACGAGTCCGAGGAGCACGGAGAGCGCGTCCAGCCGGATCCCCGGCGGGGACGCGGGCTCCAGCAGACGGCCCCAGAGCGGGAAGCCGACGAGCCACCCGCACGCGAGGGGCAGCACCACCGCGGCGGCGAAACCGAGCAGGCCGAGCGGCAGCCGCAGCACCAGGTACAGCAGCGTCCGCCAGGCCACCGGGTCGGTCAGCACCGCGCGGCCGCGGGCGAGGAGGCCGTCGGGGCGCGGCACTCCGGCCGGAGGCGCGACGGACGCCCCGAGCAGCGCGCCGACCAGGAGCCGGTGCGGGGTGCCGAGTCCTCGCGCGCCGAGGAGCGCGAGGACCACGAACGGCAGGCCGACGACGGTGAGCGAGAGCAGCGTCCCCGCGTACACGACGGCCAGCGCGTACGCGCCGCAGAGCAGGGCGAGCGGGAGCCCCACCACGGCGAACACCCACTCCCCCGCGCGCACGGAGAAGTACCGCCGGCGCTCCGGCCCTGTCCCGGCCCCACCGGGGGCGGGCGGCGTGCCCGCCCCCGTCGGCCCGGACGGCGCGGCCCCGCCGACGGCCGGCCGGTCCTGCGGGCGGCCGGGGGCGGGCGTGTCAGTCACGGGCGCCGACCGCCTGCTCCGCCGCCGGGCCCCGGATCGCGCGCAGGCCCGCGCCGAGGATGCCCGGGACGGTCAGCGCCGCCGCGCCCGCCACGATCCAGCCGCAGGCCGCGACCGGCACGGACGGCATCGCGGAACCGGTCGCGGCCGCGCTGAACGCGGCCGAGGCGAGCGCGGCGACCGCGCCACCGAGGAGGACGCCGACCGCGGTGGTGAGCAGGGCCTCGCTGGTGAGCATCCGCAGCAGCTGCCGCCGCGTCGCGCCGACCAGGCGCAGCAGCGCGAACTCCCGGCGTCGCTCCCCGGTGACGGCGATGACGGTGTGGACCGTGGAGACGGCGGTGAAGCAGGTGAGGAGGGCCAGTTCGGCCTGGCGGAGCCAGACGTCGGTGGCGGAGGCGGCGCCGGTCGGTCCGGCGGCGTGCTCGGCGGTACGTGTCATGATCATCATGGTCGCCGAAAGGCCCACGAGAAGCGCGACCGGCACCACGGCGGACGTCAGCCGCCGTGCGTACCCGCGCAGATGGGCCTCCGCGAGCCAGCCGGTGCCGGGCAGCAGCGCCCGCAGGGGTGCGCCCAGGACGGCCACCAGGGCGCGCGCCGTGAGCGGCCCGGTCAGGCCGACCGCGACGAGGAGCACCAGGGAGCCGAGCAGGGCCGCCTGTCCCGCCTTGTCCACCTCCCCCGGCGGTCGTGTCGCGGCGAGGCGCAGCAGCAGGCCGCCGCCCACCAGGGCGCAGACGCCCGCGAGCAGGCGCGGCACGCCCGTCCGCCCCTGCTCGGTGGCGGTCGCGGTGAGCGCCGCGGCGGGCGCGATCCGGGAGACGCGCCGGACCGCGACGGCCGACGCCACGAGCCCGACGGCGAGCGTGACCGCCACGGCGACGAGGGCGGGCAGCGGTGTCACCGGCACCCGCAGGCCCGGCGCGGCCATCCCCCGGTCCCGCAGGGCGTCGAGGAAGCGGTGGGCGGCGCACCACCCGGCGAGCGCGCCGGGCAGGGCGACGGCGAGGGCGGTGGCGAGGATCTGGACGCGCACCAGGCGCCGTACCTGACGGGGTGTGGCGGCGATCGTGCGCAGGAGCGCGAGCTCGCGGTGCTGGCGGCGGAGCGCGAAGCCGATCGCGTGGACGACCACGAAGAAGGCCACGAGGACGGCGATCTCGCCGAAGGCTCCCGCGATCACCATGAGGCCGGGTCCGGCCACCGGTGTCGCGCGGACGGCCTCGGGAGCGGTGACCTGGGTGGCGAACAGCGAGCCGAACAGCGTCGTCGTGGCGACCAGGAGGAGCAGCGCGACGGCGAGTCCCGCGAAGGCGGCCGGACGGCGGCGCAGTTGCCCGAGGGCGAGGAGGACCACGGTGCTCACCCGCCCAGCCGGCCGAGGCGGGCCGCGATCGCGTCGGCGGTGGGCCGTTCCAGCACGTCGACCACGCGGCCGTCGGCGAGGAGCAGGACCCGGTCCGCGTACGCGGCGGCGACGGGGTCGTGGGTGACCATCGCGCAGGTCCGGCCGTCCCGGTCGACGCCGTCGCGCAGCAGGGCGAGGATCTCGTGGCCGGTGGCCCGGTCGAGCGCGCCGGTCGGTTCGTCGGCGAAGAGCACGCTCGGCCGGGCGACGAGCGCGCGGGCGATGGCCACGCGTTGCTGCTGGCCGCCGGAGAGCTGTCCGGGCCGGTGCCGCTCGCGTCCGGCGAGGCCGACCCGGGCGAGCGCGTCGAGGACGCGGCCGCGGTCCGGGCGAGCGCCGGCCAGCCGGCCGGGCAGCTCGACGTTCTGGGCGACGGTCATGGCGGGCATCAGGTTGAACGCCTGGAAGACGAAGCCGATCCGGGTGCGCCGCAGTTCGGCCAGTTTCCGTTCCGGCAGCCGGGTCACCTCGGTGTCGCCCCACCGGACGGTTCCGCGGGTGGGGCGGTCCATCCCCGCGAGGCAGTGCAGCAGGGTGGTCTTGCCGGATCCGGAGGGGCCCATCACCGCGGTGAAGGTGCCGGGTGCGAGGTCCACCGACACCCCGCGCAGTGCGTGTACGGCGGCGGCGCCGCGCCCGTAGGAGCGGTGCAGGTCCTCGGCGCGGGCGGCGGCCGCCGTTCTCGTGTCTGTCGTCGTCTCAGCCATGCCCTCATCCTGGGCGGGCACGGTGGGGCGGGTCGATCATGCCCGCCCCCGGACCGGGGGGTGGGATATGCGCACCCCCCGCGGGCCGGGCAGGGGCGGGGGGGGGGGTCCACGTCGGCGGGGGGGGCCCCGCCGGGGTGGGTGGTGGGCGCCCA
>NZ_JBHWFF010000011.1:144670-159419 GCF_042733785.1 Streptomyces sp. NPDC059695
GTGTGGCGTCGACCCCCCCCCCCCCCCACGGGGGGGGGCCCGGGGGGGGGGGGCCACCCCCCCCCCCCCCGGCCCGGGGGTTGCTTAAACCCCCCCCCCCGGCGGGCCGGTCAGGGCCTGAGGCTGGAGACCACGTCGGCGGTGGCGGCCACGCCGTTGTGGATGGTGGGCGCCATGCTGGTGCCGGCGAGGAAGAAGCCGAGCAGGGCGCAGACGAGGGCGTGGGTGAACTTGAGGCCGCCGTTGCGCAGGAAGATCACGGCCAGTACGAGCAGCAGCACCACGACAGAAATGGAAACGGCCATCGGTCTCACGTCCCTCCGTCGCCGCACCGGAATTGCGGCGTTCGGCGGACAGTGTGGCGGAATGGGCGGTCCGTCCGGGCGAACGGCGGGGCGGCCATTCGGGTGAGATCCCGTCCGTGCACGGCGGGCAGGCAGTCCTTCCGCCCGACCGCACGGTCGCACCGGCCGTCACCGACCTCGTGGGGAGGGGCGACGGCCGGGCCGACCGGGGCGCGGCCGACGGCCGCGGCGGGGACGGCCGCCCGGTCTGCGGCCTCGGCACGGCGGGGGTGCGGGCTGCGAGGGTCCCTACGCGGGTGCGGGCAGGTCCATCAGGGCGGCGATCGCGTCCTGGTGACGGCCCGCCGGGCCGAGCGCGATCTGGTCCGCCTTGGCCCGCTTCAGGGCCAGGTGCGCGGGGTGCTCCCAGGTCATCCCGATCCCGCCGTGCAACTGCACGCACTCCTCGGCGGCGCGGACCGCGACCCCGGAGCAGTACGCCTGGGCGACCGCCACGGTGAGCGGGGCGTCCGGGCTCCCGGTGGCGAGGGCGTCGGCGGCGGCGCGGGCCGCGGCCCTGGCCCCGACGACGTCCAGCCAGAGGTGGGCCATGCGGTGCTTGAGCGCCTGGAAGGAGCCCACGGGCCGGTTGAACTGGTGGCGCTCCCGGGTGTACCGGACGGTCTCCTCCAGGCACCACTCGGCGAGGCCGAGCTGTTCGGAGGCGAGCAGCCCCGCGCCCGCGAGCAGTCCGCGCCGTACGGCCGTGCGCGCCGCGTCGGCACCGGCGAGGCGGGTGCCGCTCCCGGGGCCGGGGGTGACGCGGGCGAGCGGGCGGGTGAGGTCGAGCGGGGTCTGCGGCTCGACCGTCGACGCGCGGGCGGGGACGGCGTACAGGCCGTCGGCGCGGGGGACGAGGAAGACGTCGGCGACGGCGGCGTCCGCGACGCCCGCGACCGCGGCGGTGGACGCCGCCCCGGGGCGGGTCGCGGCGGAGGGTTCCGTGTCCGGTGCCACGGTGGGGAGCGGCTCCGCGCCCGGCGCGGTCGACAGGGGTGCGGCGAGGACGGCGACGGTCCGGCCGCTCGCGAGCTCCGACAGGAGCTCGGCGGCCGGGCCGCTCTCCCCCGCGAGGCCGAGCAGCGTCTCCGTGGCCACCACCGCGCTCGTGAGGTACGGCAGCGGGGTCACCGCGCGGCCCAGCTCCTCCAGGACCACGGCGGCCTCGCGGTGGCTCGCGCCCTGGCCGCCGAGCTCCTCGGGGACGAGGAGCCCGGCGGCACCGATGTCGCCCGCGAGGGACTTCCAGAGGCCGGGGACGTACGGATCGTCCGTCTCGATCCGGTCGAGCAGCGTCCGGTGACCGGCCCGGTCGGCGAGCAGGGCGCGGACGGCGGCCCGCAGGTCGTCCTCGGTGTCGGAGTAGAGGAGATCGGTCCGCGCTGTCATCGTGCCAGGTCCTTCCAGGCGACGTCCTTGTCGTTGCGGGGCTCCGGGGGCAGGCCGAGGACCCGCTCGGCGACGATGTTGAGGAGCACCTCGCTGGTTCCGCCCTCGATCGAGTTGCCCTTGGACCGCAGATACCGGTAGCCGGCGTCGCGGCCCGTGAAGTCGACGAGCTCGGGGCGGCGCATCTCCCAGTCCCCGTACAACAGCCCTTCGTCGCCGAGCAGTTCGACTTCGAGGCCACTGATGGCCTGGTTGAGCCGGGCGAAGCCGAGCTTCATGGCACTGCCCTCGGGGCCGGGCTGCCCGGCGACGAGCTGCTGGCGGAGGCGCTCGCCGGTGAGCCGGGCGACCTCGGCGTCGACCCAGAGGCCGAGGAGGCGCCGGTGCAGGTCGTGGGTGCGCAGCTCGGGCCGCTCGCGCCAGGTGGCGGCGAGCTTCCCGATCATGCCGCCCTCGCGGGGGATGCGGGCGCCGCCGATGGAGACCCGCTCGTTCATGAGGGTGGTCTGGGCGACCCGCCAGCCGTCGCCGACCTCGCCGAGGCGGTGGGCGTCGGGGATGCGGACGCCGGTGAGGAAGACCTCGTTGAACTCGGCCTCGCCGGTGATCTGGCGCAGCGGCCGGACCTCGACACCGGGGTCGGTCATGTCGCAGACGAAGTAGGTGATGCCGCGGTGCTTGGGCGCGTCCGGGTCGGTGCGGGCGATGAGGATGGCCCAGCGGGCGACGTGGGCGCTGGAGGTCCACACCTTCTGCCCGTCGATGACCCAGTCGTCGCCGTCCCGCACGGCGCGGGTACCGAGCGCGGCCAGGTCCGAGCCGGCTCCCGGTTCGCTGAAGAGCTGGCACCAGACCTCCTCGCCGACCCAGAGGGGGCGCAGGAAGCGGGACGTGACGTCCTCGGAGCCGTAGGCGAGGAGGGTGGGGGCGGCCATGCCGAGGCCGATGCCGATGCGGCGCGGATCGTTGTCGGGGGCGCCCGCGGCGGCGAGTTCGGCGTCCACGACGGACTGGAGGGAGCGGGGCGCGTCGAGCCCGCCGAGGCCCACGGGGTAGTGCACCCAGGCCAGTCCGGCGTCGAAGCGGGCCTTCAGGAAGTCGGTGCGGCCGGTCGTGGCGGGCGGGTGCTCGGCGAGCAGCTTCCGCACGAGGGCGCGGAGTTCCTCGGCGTCGGTCATGCGTGGGCTCCTTCGGGGAGGACGACCAGGCGGCCGGTGGTGGTGCCGTCGGCGACGCGCTGGACGGCGTCGGCGGCCGCGGCGAAGGGGACGCGCTCGCCGATCAGGGGCTTGATGATCCCCTTGGCCGCGTAGGCCGTCAGGGCCTCGTGGCAACGGGCGATCGAGGCCGGGTCCTTCGCCGCGTACAGGCCCCAATGGAGGCCGAGGACCGAGTAGTTCTTCACCAGGGCGTGGTTGAGGGCGGGGGCAGGGACGGTGCCGGAAGCGAAGCCGACGATCACGATCCGGCCCTCGAAGGCCACGCACTTGGCGGACTGCTGGTAGGCCTCGCCGCCGACGGGGTCGTAGATCACGTCCGCGCCCCGGCCGCCGGTCGCGGTCTTGACGGCGGCGACGACGTCCTCGGAGCGGCGGTCGATCACCAGGTCGCAGCCGAGGGCGCGGGCGGCGGCGGCCTTCTCCGGGCCGCCGACGACGCCGATGACGGTGGCGCCGGCGGCCTTGCCGAGCTGGACGGCGGCGCTGCCGACGCCGCCGGCCGCCGCGTGCACGAGGAGGGTCTCGCCCTCCTGGAGGGCGGCGCGGCGGTGCAGGCCGAACCAGCCGGTCTGGTAGCCGATGTGCAGCGCGGCGGCCTCGGCGTCGTCGAGGGCCTCCGGGGCGGGCAGGAGCCCGGCGGCGTCGGCGAGGGTGTACTCGGCGAAGCCGCCGTGCGGGAGGGCGACGGTGGTGACGACCCGGCGCCCGTCCCCGGTCTCGGCGCAGACCTCGACGCCGGGCGTGAAGGGCAGCGGGGGCCGCACCTGGTAGTGGCCGCGGCAGAGCAGCGCGTCGGGGAAGTTGACGTTGGCGGCGCGGACCCTGAGGAGGACCTGGCCGTCGCCGGGCGCGGGCGGTTCCACCTCCTCGCGGCGCATCACCGCGCCCGGTTCGCCGTTCTCGTACACACGCCATGCCTGCATCCGGAAGCCTCCTCCGTACCGAGCGGTCGGTGGCATACTAAGCGGTCGCTTGCTCGCGGGGGAACCGGGTCACCCGGACTTCTTGGGGCGCGCCCGCACGTGCATGCGCTCGCCCTGCGGCCCGAACAGGCTCAGGAACTCCACCGGCCCGTCACCGGCCGGGCCGAACCAGTGCGGGACGCGGGTGTCGAACTCGGCCGCCTCGCCGGCGGCGAGCACGACGTCGTGCTCGCCCAGGACGAGCCGGAGCCTCCCGGAGAGCACGTACAGCCACTCGTACCCCTCGTGCACCCGGGGCTCCGGGGCCTCGTGGGCCTTCTCCTGGATCACCTTGTACGCCTGGAGCCCGCCGGGCTGCCGGGTCAGCGGGTACATCGTGCGGCCGTGGCGCACGATGGGCTTCGCCTTGACCCGGGGGTCGCCGACCGGCGGCGCGCCGACCAGCTCGTCGAGCGGCACCTGATGGGCGCGGGCGAGCGGCAGGAGCAGTTCGAGGCTGGGCTTGCGCTGCCCGGACTCCAGCCGGGAGAGGGTGCTCACGGAGATCCCGGTGGCGGCGGAGAGCTCGGCGAGGGTCACTCCGCGGTCACGGCGGACACGGCGGAGGCGGGGGCCGACCTCGGTCAGGACGGCGTCGATGCGGTCGTCTTCGGTCATGCTCCCAGTGTTGCAGAAACGGCAAGGTTTCTTGCGAAAGGGCCAAAACCGGAATGACCCTCTCCTCATGAACGCATCCACAGAAACCCCTCTCGGGCGGTACGACGCGGTGGTGGTCGGCGGCGGCGCCGCCGGGCTCAGCGCGGCCCTGATCCTGGGCCGCTCGCGGCTGCGCGCCCTGGTCGTCGACGCCGGCGAGCCCCGCAACGCCCCGGCCGCCCACATGCACGGCGTCCTCTCCCGGGACGGAACGAGCCCCGCCGGCTACCTGGCGGCCGGCCGGCGCGAGGTCGCCGCGTACGGCGTGGAGGTCCGGGACGGCCGGGTGACGGGCGCGGCACGCGAGGGCGACGGCTTCGTCGTGACCCTGGCGGACGGCACGAGCGCGTCCGCGCGGCGCCTCGTCGTGACGACCGGACTCGTCGACGAGCTGCCGGAGATCGACGGCGTGGCCGAACGCTGGGGCCGGGACGTGGTCCACTGCCCGTACTGCCACGGCTGGGAGGTCCGGGACCTGCCGTTCGGCGTGATCGCCCACCCGGCGATGCCGGCGCACCAGGCGCTGATGGTCTCGCGCTGGTCCCGGGACGTGACGCTCTTCCTCCACACGGCCGACGGGCTCACCGCCCGGGACGCCTCCCTGCTCGACGCGGCCGGGGTCCGGATCGTGACCGGTGAGGTCGCCGGGCTCGTCGTGGAGGACGACCGGCTGACCGGCGTCCGGCTGGCCGACGGGCGGATCGAGCCGCGCGCGGTGGTCTTCGTCGGGGCGCGGCGCCTCGCGGCCCGGGACGGGGTGCTGAGGGAGCTGGGAGCGGAGCTGCGCGAGACCCCGTTCGGGGAGTTCGTCGCGGTCGACGGGACGGGCAGGACGAGCGTCCCCGGCGTCTGGGCCGCCGGAAACGTGACGGGCCCGCAGGAACAGGTGGTCAACGCGGTGAGCCGGGGCTACCGGGCGGGCGTGGCGATCAGCAACGAGCTCCTGTTCACGGACCTGGAGGAGGCGGTGGCCCGTCGGCCGGCCGGATGAAACGCGGCGCCTGGGGCTGCGCCGTCCGGGCGCGCGGGTGAGGATCGGCCAGGGTGACCACATTCGGCCCCGCACGACGCAAGGACGGAACACCACCCATGCTCGGTACGCACTTCACCAAGGGCTCCCCCAACTGGATCGACCTCGGCAGCCCCGACACCAGCGCCTCGGCCGCCTTCTACGGCGCGGTCTTCGGCTGGAGCTTCCGGTCGGCGGGCCCGGATGCCGGCGGCTACGGCTTCTTCCAGCAGGACGGGGCCACGGTCGGCGCCGTGGGCCCCCTCACCGAGGAGGGTGCGAGCCCCGCCTGGACGGTGTACTTCCGGACTCCCGACGCGGACGCCACCGCGAAGGCGGCGGAGACGGCGGGCGGCGTCGTGCGCGTCGGGGCCATGGACGTCATGGAGGCGGGCCGCATGGCCTGCCTCACGGACCCGGCCGGAGCCGAGTTCGCCGTCTGGCAGCCGGGGCAGGTGCAGGGCCTGGACCGGACCTCCTCCCCCGACACCCTCGTCTGGGCCGAACTGCACGCCCCCGACCCGGAGGCCTCCTTCGGCTTCTACCGGACCCTGTTCGGCTGGCGGTGGGCGTCGATGGACGCGCCCGGCATGACGTACCACGTGCTCTCCACCGCGGACGGAGACCAGCAGGACGCCTCCTTCGGCGGCGTCGCCGAACTCCAGGGCGAGGGCGAACGGTCCCGCTGGGTACCGTACTTCGCGGTCGAGGACGTCGACGCGACGGTCCTCGCGACCCAGGGCAACGGCGGCTCGGTCGCGATGCCCGCCGCCGACATCCCCGACGTCGGCCGCATCGCCTGGCTCACCGACCCCGCCGGCGCGGTCTTCGCGGTCCTCAAGCCCGCACCGATGGGGTGACCCGCCTCCACGGACGTCCGCCCTCTTCCGTCCCGGCGGTAGGCGGGACGACGGGCACCCTCGGCGGTCGGCAGGCCCTGCTGATCGCCGAGGACCTGCCCGGCGCCGAGCGGCAGGGTCCCGCGCCACGGCCTCGGGGAATTGCCCACAGCCCCGAGTCGTTCGTCTCCCCTCACGCTTCCCCTCCGGGATCTCAGCACTGGGAGAGGAAGACGGCCTCCGCGCACCTCACGCAGGTGAACACATAGGCACAACCGCTGCCGAAGAGCGGGTGTCCCGTGGTCTCCCGATCGTCTTCGAGCTGGACGGCGAAGTCCATGGCCCGCCCGCAGGACGGGCAGTACGGTGATTCGTCCGACTGCAGCCAGTCGGGCTGCCTGCCCAGTTGGCCCAGCACGGGTGCGCCGAGGGTGACGTCGCTGTCCTTGTAGTCGCGCGTGTCCACGCAGAACGCGGTCAACGCGATGGGCGCTTTCAGAGTCGTGTCGTCGTCCGGTGCCGAGAGCGGAGCCAGACCTACGGACGGAAAGACACGAGCCCGGTTGGCGCCAGCCCAAGGGCTCCAGACATCGCAAGTGCCGGAAGAGTTGTGACACATGAAGACGGCGACGACGTGGCGCCCCAGCTCCAGATGGGCCAGGAAGAGCATCTGGCGCTCACAAGCGGAGCACAACGGCCACACGAAGGTCGGCGGAGCCCAGGGCAGACCTCCCCGGCGGGAGATCCGGGCCGTGGGCACCGTCCCCCCACCGGAGAGCAACAAGGTCGTCACCCGCGCAGGATAGGCCGCGGGAGGCCATAACCCGGGTCGCCGCACAGGCGATCCCGCGTCAGCGGGTGAAGAGTTCGAACGCCACGGCCGGGCGGGCGGCGAAGCGGGACGAGGCGCGGTGGGTGGCCTCGGTGAGGAAGGTGCGGACGTACGTCTCCGGGTCCTCGTCCGTCAGGGCCTCGATGTAGGCGCGGTGGCAGAGCAGGGAGCGGATCGCGCGGTCCAGGCCCGGCGCCGCGTCCACCGCGTGGGTGGGGGTGCTGGAGGCGGCGACCGCGACCCAGCGGACGCCGTTCCAGGGGGCGAGCCCCCGCTCGGTCAGCTCCGGGAAGATCCAGCGGTTGCCCGCGTCGGCGGCCGCGTCCAGGGTGGCGCGGCCGACGGCCAGGTGGTCGGGGGTGTTCCAGGGGGCGCCGGGGCCGCCGCCCCAGGTGTCGCGGTGGTTGAGGGTGATCACCAGTTCCGGACGGTGGCGGCGGATCGCCGCCGCGATGTCCCGGCGCAGCCCGAGGCCGTACTCGATCACGCCGTCGCGGTGGTCGAGGAACTCGACGGTCTCCACGCCCACGACGGCGGCGCTGTCGCGCTGCTCGCGCTCGCGGAGGGGCCCGCATACGTCGGGGGCGAGGGTGTCGATGCCGGCCTCGCCGCGGGTCGCGAGGACGTACGTGACCTCCTTCCCCGCGTCCGTCCACGCGGCGACGGCCGCCGCGCAGCCGTACTCCAGGTCGTCGGGGTGGGCGACGACGGCGAGCGCGCGCGTCCAGTCGCCGGGCATCTCAAGGAGGTCCTGGGCCTCTGTGTCGATCATGGACGCAGGATACGGCTCGTGTCCGAGGCCGTCGGGCGGAACGCTCCGGCGAGGATCACCGAGCGGGAGATGTGGCGCGGGCGGTCGGGGTTGAGCCCCCGCCGGTCCGCGAGGGCGACCGCGAGCCGCTGGACGCGGACCAGGGCCGCGACGGGGTCGATCGCGTCGGCGGCGAACAGGGCCCCCGTGGACTCCACTTCGTCACGCAGGCCCGAGGGCTCCGGACCGATGCAGCAGACCAGGCTCGCGCGGTCGCTGATGGTGATCGGCCCGTGCCGGTACTCCATCGCCGCGTACGACTCCGTCCACGCGCGGGCCACCTCGCGCAGTTTGAGCGCCGCCTCGTCGGCGAGCCCCACGGTCCATCCGGTGCCGAGGAAGGTGAACTGGCCGCGCCGCTCCCAGGCAGCGGGCAGCCGCTCGTACAGGACGAGTTCCGCGTCGGCGATGGCGGGTCCGAGGTCCACCCCGAGCCCGGCGCGCAGGAGTTGGAGGGCGGTGGTGGCGAACCGGGTCTGGACGACGGACCGTTCGTCGGCGAAGCCGAGGTCGACGACCCGGTCCGCGAGCCGCCCCGCGGGGCTGTCCGGGACCCCGGTGACGACCAGCGTCGGGATCCGGCCGTCGGCGCGGGCGAGCAGGTCCACGACCTCCGTGGTGGTGCCGGAGCGGGTCAGCGCGACGATCCGGTCGTAGCTCCGGCCGAGCGGGGTGGTGTCGGAGGCGGGGAACGCGTCGGTCTCCCCCGCGCCGAGGGACTCCCGCAGGGCCGCGTAGGCACGGGCGATGAAGTACGAGGTGCCGCAGCCGACGACCGCGACGCGCTCGCCGCGGGCCGGCAGGAGGCCCGTGTCGCGGGCGGCGATCTCGGCGGCGCGTCGCCAGCAGTCGGGCTGGCCGGCGATCTCCGCGCTGACGTGGGTGCTCATGGTGCGGGTCCTCTCCTCGCTGGGGCCCTCGCGGGTCCGGACCGAGTTGTATCCGTGCGCGACCAGAGCACACCATGAGCAATCCGTACTCACGTCTTGGACTTTTGTGGTCCCCCGTCCGTCCGCGCTCCGCAGGACGCCCGGACCACCAGGCGCGGCCTCAGCTGCACCTGGTGCAGCGGCGCCGCGTCCCCCTCGGCGAGCCGCCGCAGAAGGATCTGCGCGGCGAGGCGGCCGAGCTGGTACTTGGGGGGCGAGACCGCCGTCAGCGGGGTCTCGGCGACATCGGCGAACTCGTTGTCGTAACTGATCAGGGCGAGGTCCCCGGGCACCCGCAGCCCGGCGCGGCGGGCCGCTCCGAGCATCAGGGCGGCCTCCCGGTCGCCGAAGCAGAGGGCCGCGGTCACCGCGCCGGCCCGCAGCGCGGCGAGGGCCCGGTCGGCACGGTCCGGATCCCAGCGGGCCATCACGTCCCGCTCGTACGCGGCGGCGGGCAGGCCCAGGTCGGCGAGGGCGCGCGCGAAGCCCGACTCGATGGGCGCGGTCGTGGGCGCGTCCGTGCGGGCGACGAGGCCGAACCGCTCGTGGCCGAGGGCCCGCAGATGGCGCACCGCGTCGTAGGCGCCGCCCTCGTGGTCGGTGCAGACGTGCTCGGTGGGGTCGCCGGGTCCGTGGGCGGCGAGCCGGCGTTCGACGAGGACGGCGGGTACGGGCAGGGCGAGGAGCTCCTCGGCGCGCCGTCCCGGATCGGTCGCGGTGTGCAGGCTGGGGACGAGGAGGAGCCCGTGGACCCCGGCGGACAGGAGGCGTTCGACGGCGGCGTCCTCCTCGGCGGGGTCGTAGTGCGAGCAGGCGAGGACGAGCCGGGCGCCGGCCGTCGCGAGCTCCTTCTCGATGCCCTGGAGGACGCGCGGGTAGTAGAACGTGGTGTCGGGGACCAGGACGCCGACGACCCTGCGGTCCGTCCGGTCCCGCTCGGCCCGGTGGGCGGCGAACGTCCCGGCGCCCTGGCGGCGTTCGACGAGGCCGAGGGCGACGAGGTCCTCGTAGGCGCGGCGGACGGTCGTGACGGACAGGCCCGTCTCGGTGGCGAGGGCCCGCTCGGTGGGGAGCTTGCTGCCCGGGGGCCAGGTGCCGTCGAGGATGCCGCGCCGCAGCTCCGCCATGAGGGCCCGGAACTTCAGCTCCCGGCCGGACGCCGGTGTCTCGCGTGCCGCCATCCGGGCCTCCTCGTGCGGGACGGGGCGCGCGCCCGTCCCCTGCCGATCGATCGCGCGCCGCATCCTATGCCCGTCTACGGCGCCGGTCAGACCTCGTTCCGGGCGAGGGCCAGCAGCCGGTCGAGGACGCGCGGCCCGCCGGCCCGCACCCCGTCGTGCTCGAACTCGTCGGTCACCCAGGTCCGCAGGCCGCGCACGGCGCGCGCGGTCTCCAGGGAGTGGGCGGTGTCGACGTACATGTCGTCGTGGTAGACGGCGGCGGCCGCCGGGACCTGGTTGGCGGCCAGGCGCTCGGGGTCGTACAGCGGGGCCCAGTCGGTGCGGGCGGCGAGCAGTTCGGCGGTCTCGCGGAGCGGGCGCAGCGCGGGGTCGGTGGTGAAGTGCCAGGGGTGGACGGTCTCGCCGGTGAGGAGCGGGGTCGCGCCCTCGGCGAGCGCCGCGCGGGCGTCGAACTCGGGGTGCTCGGCGCGGATCCGTTCGGCGGCCCAGTCGGTGGCCCCCCGGCCCTGGGCGTAGATGGCCTCGTGCAGGACGGCGTACAGCGGGTGGGCCGCGTACGACAGGTGGGCCTGGACCTGCTCCAGGAAGGCGTCGGAGAGCACGGGCCCGCCCGGGGCCGGCACGAAGGCGCCCTCCAGGAGCAGGTGCAGCTGGTGGGTGCCGTCGCCGGAGCCGAGGAGGATGCCGAGGGACTGGAAGGCCTCGACGGTGAGGAGTCCGCCGCCGGGCAGCGTGACCTCGTGGCCGAGGAGGTGGGCGGCGATCGCGCGGACCCGTTCGGCGTCCTGCGGGTAGCGGGTGAAGTGGGCCTCGTTCTTCCGCCGGACGCGGGGGTAGGCGGCGCGGTAGACCTCGTCGGCGGTGGCGTCCAGGGAAGGCAGTCCGCCCGTGACGAGGACCCGCTCCAGGCCCTCGGGGGCGGTGGAGAGGTAGTGGACGGCGCAGAACCCGCCGAAGCTCTGGCCCAGGACGGTCCAGGGGGCGCCGCCGGTGAGCCGGCGCCGGATCAGCTCGCAGTCCCGCACGATGGAGTCGGCGCGGAAGTGCGCCAGGTAGTCGGCCTGCTCGGCCGGGCCGCCGCGCAGCGGGAGGGTCTGGCGGTTGGCGGGGGTGGAGCGTCCGGTGCCGCGCTGGTCGAGGAGGAGGACGCGGAACTCCCGCACGGCCCGGCCGAGCCAGGCCTGCGGGCCGATGAAGCGGCGGGCGCCGAAGCCGGGCCCGCCCTCCAGGTAGACCAGCCAGGGCAGCGTCTCGCGGTCCGGTCCGGCGTGGCCGCTCGCGACGACCTCACGGCCGAAGACCTCGATGCGCTCGCCGTCGGGGCGGGCGTGGTCGAGGGGGACGGGGAAACGGTGGTCGGTGAGGACGAGGCCCGGCTGGCGGTAGGTGGTCAACGGCTCCTGCTCCTGTTCGGTACGCCCCCGCGAGGACAGTGGATCACACGGAGTGAGGGGGTCAGCGCGGGAGGAGGGCCTTGTCCGTGAGGTAGGCGCGTGCCACGTCCTCCGGGAGCCGGCGCCAGCTGTCCACCTGTTCGTTGAGGTGGGCGAGGTCGGCGGTGGTGAGGACCGGGCCCAGCCGGGCGAGCGCGCGGGTGACGGCCTCGCCCCCGGCGCGGGCCCGGTTGACGACGGGGACGAGGAAGTCGGCGTTCTGCAGGTGCTTGTCGTCGGCGAGGAGGACGAGCCCGAACGCGTCGAGCGTGGCGTCGGTGGTCGTGGTCAGGACGAGCTGGTCCTGGCCGCTCTGCACGGCCTGTTTGGCCTGGGTGGTGCCGACGCCCTTGGGGTCGACGGCGGTGACGTCGATGCCGTAGACCTCCTTCAGGCCGGGTGCGCAGTACGGCCGCCGGACGCACTCGTCGCCGGCGGCGAGGCGGACGGGCAGCCGGGCCGCGCCGAGGTCGCTGAGCGTCTTCAGGCGGTGCTCGGCGGCGAAGGCGGCGGTGACGGCGAAGGCGTTCTGGTCGACGGCGCGGCCGGGGTCGAGGACCGTGAGCCCGCGCGGCTCCGCCAGTGCCCGGAGGGCCGTCATGGTGGCGGTCAGGTCGGGCGAGCCGACGGTGGGCGCGTCCGCGCCGTTGGCCTTGGCGTTCAGCCAGTCGGCGAAGGTCGCCGCGTACTCCGGGACGACGTCGATCTGTCCGTTCTCCAGGGCGGGTCCGTACAGCTCGCGGTTGGTGACGGAGAGGATCTTCGTGCGGTAGCCGGCCTCCTGGAGCAGCAGCGCGTACATCTGGGCCAGGAGGTCGCTCTCGGTGAACCCGGCCGAGCCGACGACCAGCCGGTGGCTGTCGCCGGGCCGGCCCGTCACGGCCTCCCGGTTCTCCAGGGCGGGGCCGGTGGCGCACCCGGAGAGACCGGCGCCGCAGGCGGCCAGCGCGAGGCAGCACAGGGCGGCGCGCGCCCGGGCCACGGGCCGCCGCGGGCGCGCCGCTCCCCCGGGAGCCCCGTGCCTCCTCACGCGCCGCTCCCCCGCGCCCCGCCCGGGCGGGCGCGTTGCACGCCCTCGAAGAGGGCCTCGACGAGGAGGGCCAGCACGGCGACGAGGAAGGCTCCGGCGACGACCTGCGGGGTGGACGCGAGGTTGAATCCGGCGGTGATGATCCGGCCGAGCCCGCCTCCGCCGGCCAGCGCGGCCACGGTCGCGGTGGCGATCAGCTGGACGGCGGCGATCCGTACGCCGGTGAGGATCATCGGCAGGGCCAGCGGCAGTTCGGCCCGGGCCAGGGTCTGGCGGCCCGTCATGCCCATGCCCCGGGCGGCCCGTACGACGTCGGGGTCCACGCCGCGCATCCCGACGTACGCGTTGGTGAGGAGCGGGGGCACGGCGAAGAGCACCAGGGCGATGATCGTCGGCCACGGCCCGTACGGGCCGAGGGGGCTGAGCAGGAGCAGGACGAGGACGGCGAACGTGGGGACGGCCCGGCCCGCGTTGGCGAGGTTGACGGCGAGCGCGCCGCCCCTGCCGAGGTGTCCGAGGACGAGCGCGACGGGCAGGGCGACGAGGCAGCTGAGGACGAGGCAGACGCCGGTGAGGAAGAGGTGTTCGCCCAGCCGGTTCCAGACGCCGTTCTCGCCGGACCAGTTCGCGCCGGTGGTGAGCCAGGACCAGGCGCCGGCGACGGTGTTCACGCGGCCCGTCCGCGGTTCCACGGGGTGAGGAGCCGCTGCGCGCCGAGGAGGAGCAGGTCGGCGGTGACGGCGATGACGACGCACAGCACGGAGGCGGTCAGGACCTGCGCCTTGAAGTAGGTGTTCATCCCGGAGTAGATGAGGTTCCCGAGGCCGCCGTGGCCGACGATCGCGCCGATGGTGACGAGGGAGACCGCCGAGACGGTGGCGATGCGGAGCC
The DNA here is from genome assembly GCF_042733785.1 of Streptomyces sp. NPDC059695. Taxonomy (NCBI): domain Bacteria; kingdom Bacillati; phylum Actinomycetota; class Actinomycetes; order Kitasatosporales; family Streptomycetaceae; genus Streptomyces; species Streptomyces sp. NPDC059695. The sequence continues at coordinate 158,198 of NZ_JBHWFF010000011.1, forward strand.
CGGCCATGGCGGCGGGCAGGGCGAGGGGCAGTTCGACGGCGAGGAGCAGCCGGATCGGCCCGTACCCGAGGCCGCGGGCGGCCTGCCGGGTCTCCTCGGGGACGGCCCGGAGTCCGGCGAGGAGGTTCCGGACGAGGAGGGTGAGGGAGTAGAGGACGAGCCCGGCGACGACGAGACCGGCGGAGAGCCCGTACAGGGGCAGGAGCAGCGAGAACATCGCGAGCGCCGGGATCGTGTAGAGGAGGGTGGTGAGCCCGAGGACGGGCCCGGCCGCCCAGCGCCAGCGGCGGGCGGCGATCGCGAGGGGCAGGGCGAGCAGCAGGGCCAGGCCGATGGCGGCGCCGGTCAGCTGGAGGTGCTGGACGACGGCGTCGGTGAGGACCTCGCGCCGGGTGGAGAGGTAGTCGCCGCAGATCCACTCGTTGCGGGCGAGGCAGTCGTCGGGCGGCGCGGTCGCCCTCTCAGCGGTCACGCTCCCATTCGAGACCGCGGGTGGGCCCCGCGCACCCCGGCCGGGCCGTTCGGGGCGCGGGCGTGGCCGCGTGGCCCCGGTCGGCCCCGGCCGGCGGCCGTCGGTACCCGTCAGCGGCCGTCCGCCCAGGTCGGTACCCGTCAGCCCCCGTCGGCGACGCTCAGCACCCGTCAGCCGCTCGACATGACCGCGATGACGTTGCCCGCCGGGTCGGTGAACCAGGCGATGGCGGGCCCCTCACCGCCGCCGGAGCCGCGCACGACGCCCTTGTCGTCGGTCTCGAAGCCGGGGTAGCGGGCGAAGGTCACCCCGCGTCCCGCCAGATCGTCCACGGCCCGGTCGATGTCGTCGACCTCGAAGTTGAGGATCGTGAAGGAGGCGGGAGCGTGGTTCTCCTTGGGGTAGACGAGGATCCGCGCGCCGCCGGGCAGGACGAGGTTCAGCATCCGCATCCCCTCCGGCCCCGAGTCCTCCACCGTGAGGCCGAGGACGTCGCCGTAGAAGCCGCGCGCGGCTTCGAGGTCGTCCACCGAGAAGCCGCTGTACACCGTGGTCTCGCCGAACATGTCGTGCTCCCTTCCGGGGCCCGGCGCCCGGGCACCCCTTCCAGGATGCTCCGCCCGCGCCGCGGGGGCCCCCCCGGGGGGGGGCGGCGGCCCCCCCCGGGGGGGGGGGGGGGCGCGGGGGGGGGGGCGCGGCCGGGGGGGGGAAAAAAAAGGCGAGACCGCCCCACAAGAGAAGTTTTAGTAA
>NZ_JBHWFF010000011.1:159429-204252 GCF_042733785.1 Streptomyces sp. NPDC059695
CCCCGGTTTGTGGGGGGGGTGGGGGGGTGTGTTTTTTTTTCACCCCCCCCCCCCCCCGCCCGCCCGCCCCCCCCCCCCGCCCGCGGGGGGGGGGGCGCCCCCCGCCCCCCTCCGGGAGGCGGTCGGTGCCGCTCAGGGAGCGATCGGCAGCTGCCGCTTGTGCTCGGTGAGCTCGTAGCGGCGGACGATCGTGGCGTACGCGGCCTCGGCGACCGGCTTCCCCTCCAGGAAGTCGTCGATGTCGTCGTAGGTGACGCCGAGGGCGTCCTCGTCGGCCTTGCCCGGGTCGAGGGTCTCCAGGTCGGCCGTGGGGACCTTCCACACCAGCGAGGCGGGGGCGCCCAGCTCGTCGGCGATCGCGCGGACGCGGCGCTTGGTCAGGCCGGTCAGCGGGACGACGTCGGCGGCGCCGTCGCCGAACTTGGTGAAGAAGCCGGAGACGGCCTCGGCGGCGTGGTCGGTGCCGACCACGAGACCGTCGTGGGCGCCGGCGACGGCGTACTGGGCGATCATGCGCTGCCGTGCCTTGATGTTGCCCTGGACGAAGTCCTGGTGGTGGGCGTCGCGGAAGGTCACCCCGCCGGCGAGGCAGGCGTCCAGGGCCGCGTCGCTGGACGCCTTGACGTCCACGGTGAGGACCTGGTCGGCGCGGATGAAGCCGAGGGCGGTCTGCGCGTCCCCCTCGTCGGCCTGGACGCCGTACGGCAGGCGCATCGCGTAGAAGGTGGCGTCGTGGCCGGCGGCGCGGGCCCGCTCCACGGCGAGCTGGCAGAGCCGTCCTGCGGTGGTGGAGTCGACGCCGCCGCTGATGCCGAGGACCAGGGACCGCAGGCCGGTGGAGGTGAGCCGCTCGGTGAGGAAGGCCACCCGGCGCTCGATCTCCGCCGTCGGGTCGAAGGTCTCGGCGACCTGGAGGTCCCGGGCGATCTGCTGCTGGAGGGCGGTGGACGCCGGGTCGGTCACGGAGTTCTCCTCGTCGGGGTTCGGTCGGCGGCGGACCGAGGGGTACGGGACGTACGGGGTGCACGGCGGCGCACCGGGACGTACGAGGTGCGCCGGGGTCGACTCTACGCGCCGCCCGGCCGGCCGTCGGACGCGTCCGGGGCGCAGAGCACCTCGACCCGCTGGACGTGGTTGGCGGCGAAGCCGCCGCGGTTCCACGGCCCGGTGAGCGGCTGGACGTTCCCCGCGGCGTCGGTGGCCCGCACGGTCAGGTGGCGCAGGCCGGGCGTCGCCGTCCAGGTGGCGTGCCAGGCGGACCAGGCCCACGGGTGGGCGGGGTCCCGGTCGAGGACGGCGTCGGTCCAGGCCGCGCCGCCGTCCTCGCTGATCTCGACGCGGGTGACCGGGCCGTGCCCGGACCAGGCGCGGCCGGTGAGCGGGACCGGCCCGGGGCGGACGACGCGGGTGCGGGACATGAAGTCGGGGAAGCCGGGCGGCACCATGAGGGCCCGGGGTGCGACGAGGGTGACCGGCTCCCCGGGTTCGTCCGCCGTCCGGCGCAGCCGGTAGGCGACGCTCTGCTGGAAGCCGGTGTACGGGGTGGCGGTGACGGTGACGTCCCGGAGCCACTTCACGTGGGCCATGCCGTACCAGCCGGGGACGACGAGGCGGAGCGGGCTGCCGTGCTGCGGCGGCAGGGGCGCGCCGTTCATCGCGTACGCGACGAGGACGTCCCGGGCGGGGTCGGCGGCGGTCGTCAGCGGCAGGCTGCGGCGGTAGTCCTGCTCGACGCCCCGCTCGACGCCGTGGTCGGCGCCGGTGAACACCGCCTCGGCCGCGTCCTCGGCGACGCCGGCCTCGGCGAGGAGGGCGGCCAGCGGGACACCGGTCCAGTCGGCGGTCCCGACGGCCTCGACGAGCCAGGGCTGGCTGACGGGGCGGGGGCTGAGCAGGGCCCGGCCGTTGCCCGCGCACTCCAGGGTGACCCGCCGGGTCACGGCGGGCCGGGCGCGGAGCGCCGCGAGGTCCAGGTCGAGGGGCCGCAGGACCCGGCCGTGGACGGCGAGCCGCCAGCGGTCCGGGTCCGTGGCGGGGATGTCGTAGTGCACGAGGAGGTAGTGGAGTCCGGGCGGGGTGACGTCGTACCGCAGGGCCTCCAGGGGGAGGCCGTGGTTGCGCGCGGCGAGGGCGAGCTCGTGCGCGCTGATCCCCTCGCCGTCCTCGGCCACGCGTCCCGGTGCGCTGATGTCACCCGGCCCGCGCCGGGATCCGTCCATACCCTCCATCGTCCGCCCGGGCCGGGGCCGGGGCACCTCGGCGGGGTCCGGGGGCGGGGCCAGGGCTCACGCCTGTGTGCCGGGGCCCTCCAGGGCTCGGGCGAGGCCGTCCTGGGGCAGGCCCGTGAGGGCGCGGACGAAGATCTCCTCGTAGGCCGGTTCGCCTATCGTCGCGCGGGCGGTGTCCGTGTACTTCTCGTGCAGGGCCCGGAGCCCGGGCAGTCCGCGCCGGGGCTGGCCCGTGGCGCGCCAGTACGCCTCGCCCGTGCCGCTCACGTCCGCCGCGCGTTCGCCGTCCCCGGCCGCCGCGAGGGCGGTGGCCAGGACGTCGAGGCCCAGGGCGACGCCGAGGCTCGCGCCGAGGCCGCGGGTGCCTTCGAGCATGGCGCGGGCGTGGCCGGCGGCGGCCAGGGGGTCTCCTTCCAGGAGGCCGGTGAGCGCGAGCTGGTATTCGAGGGCGGTCCGCGTCCAGTGTTCGTCGAGCTCCTGGCACAGGGCGCGCAGGCGGAGCGCCCCCTGCCGGGCCTCGGCGAGCCGGCCGAGACCGGTGAGGGCGAAAACGCGGACCAGGTGGCAGCGGAGCCTCGCGGCGGAGTCGGCGGGGCCGCCCCGCGCGGCGTCGAGGACGTGGCCGACGACGACGTACGCGGACATCGGCCGGCCGGTGGTCAGGGCGAGGAGTCCGGCGAGGGCGGCGGCGTCGAGGGTGAGCTCGCCGGGGCGGTCCCGGCCGCCGCGCGGGGCCTCGTCCCGCTCGGCGTACTCGGTGTACTCGGTGTTCCGGGCTTCGCGGGCGCAGCGTTCGCTCACCTCCTGGGCGGGGCCGAACTCGCCCTGGAGGACCAGGGTGACGCCGAGGGCCCACAGGGCGCGGGCCCGGACGCGGCCGCGGGCCTCGCCGAGGACCAGGGCCTGTTCGAGGCCGTCGCGGGCCTCGCGGAGCCGGCCGCGGCAGGACCAGGCGAAGGCGACGGAGCCGATGAGGTCGAGGGCGGCGTCGGGGTCGGTGCGCAGCAGCCGGTCCAGGGCGGTGCGCAGGTCGGTGTGGTGGGCGTCGACGGTCCGGTACCAGCGGAGCTGGCGGGCGCCGTGCCACTCGGTCTCCGCCCGGCGGGCCAGGCCGCGGAAGTGCGTGGCGTGGCGGTCGGCGACCGTTCCGGTCTCGCCGGTCCGGTCCAGCCAGGTCGCGCCGTACTCGCGGATGGTGTCGAGCATGCGGAGTCTGCCGCCGGCGTCGGGCGGGCGGACGACGGAGGAGCGGACGAGTCCGTCGAGGGCGGCGGGCAGGGTCGCGCGGTCCAGCGGACCGCCCGTGCACACGGCCAGCGCGGAGGAGAGGTCGAAGGGGCCGCGGAAGACGGAGAGCCGGGCCCAGAGGAGGCGTTCGAGGGGCGTGCTCAGCTCGTGGCTCCAGCCGATGGCGGCCCGCAGGGTCTGGTGGCGGCTCGGCCAGACCCGCTCGGTGTGGGCGAGCAGGTCGAAGCGGGCCTCCGGCGGGGCGTCGAGGCGGGTGCCGAGCTGGTCGCGGACGGCTTCGGCGCCCTGGAGGCGGATCTGTGCGGCGGCGAGCTCCAGGGCCAGCGGGATGCCCTCCAGACGTACGCAGATCTCGCCGGCGGGTCCGGCGGCCGGGAAGTCCTGTCCGGCGGCGCCGCGCAGCAGCTGCAGGGCGTCGCCGCCGGCGGGCGGCAGCGGGTCGAGGGGGACGACGTGCTCGCCCGCGACGCCGAGGGGGCGGCGGCTGGTGGCGAGGACGGTGAGTCCGGGGGCGGCGGCGAGGAGTTCGGTGACGAGTCGCGCGCACGGCTCGGCGAGGTGTTCGCAGGAGTCGAGGACGAGCAGCAGGCGGTCGTCGGCCAGCCGGCGGCGGAGTCCGGTGGTGGCCGCGCCGGGGGTGTGGTCGGCGAGGTCGACGGAGTCGGCGACGAGCGGGACGAGGAGCCGCTCGCCGTCGAGCTGGTCGAGGTCGGTCCACCAGGCGCCGTCCGGGAAGCCGTCGGCGGCGTGGTGCGCGGCGCGCAGCGCGAGCCGGGTCTTGCCGACTCCCCCGACGCCGGTCACGGTGACGAGGCGCCGCTCCGCCAACGCGGCGGAGACGCGCTCCAGTTCCGTGCGGCGTCCCACGAAACCGGGGTTCTCGTCCGGCAGATGTCCACGCACGGGAGCAGTGTCCCTCATGCGCGTCCCGAACGGACCGGTGGAACCGGTTCGTTACGCGTGGGCGGACCGCGCTCCGCCGCGACCTGCGGCAATTCGTTTGACCGGGCCGCGGGACGGGGCTGCACTGTGCGGGGCACCGCGGCGGGTGGTGCCGGTGTTCGGGAGGCAGACGCACCGATGGAGATCCGTTCCACGACCGACCAGGACCGACAGCCGCCGGTCTCCTCGGCGCCGCGCCACGTCGCCGTGCACCGGGACGCCGACGGCGTCCCGGACGGATACGCGAGCTACTCGGTGGAGAGCGGCACCCTGACCGTCGACGAGACCGTCGCCGTCGACGACGCCGCCTTCACGGCCCTGGCCCGGTTCGTGCTCGGGCACGATCCGGTCGGCACGGTCGTGTTCAAGCACGTGCCGCCCGGGCACCCGCTGCGCTGGCAGCTCGCGGACTTCCGCGCGGGCGAGGTGGGCGGCGACACCGACTGGCTGTGGGTGCGGCTGCTGGACGTGCCGGGGGCGCTGACCGCGCGCGGCTGGTTCGCGGACGGTGAGCTCGTCCTCGACGTCGAGGATCCGTTCCTCGGCGAGCACGGCCGCCATCTGCTGACCGTCCGGGACGGCAGGGCCGAGTGCGTCCCGACGGACCGGGAGCCGGACCTGTCCCTGGACGTGCGGGACCTGGGTGCGGTGTACCTGGGCGGCACCGCCCCGAGCACCCTGGTGCGGGCCGGGCACGTGACGGCGCACCGGCCGGACGCGGCCGCGCGCGCCGACGCCCTCTTCCGGGGCGAGCGGGACCCGCACTGCCTGCACTGGTTCTGACCGCGGCGGGGCGGCTTCACGGTCCTTCGACCGTCACGTCCACGGAGTACCACCCCTGGGCCCCGTCGGGCATGGTGTCGGTGCGCTCCTCCGGCTGGGTGGCGCCCGTGCCGTCGGTGGCGCGGACGGTGAGGGTGTGGCGGCCGGGGGTGGCGGCCCAGGGGTGGACCCACTGGCGCCAGGTGTCGGCGCTGTCCTCGGCGGCGAGCCGGGCGTCCTGCCAGGGGCCGTCGTCGATCCGTACCTGGACCCGGCGGATGCCGCGGTGCTGGGCCCAGGCGACCCCGGCGACCATGACGGTCCCGGCGGCGGGGCGGGCGAAGGGGCGCGGGGTGTCGATGCGGGACTGGGTCTTGACGGGTGCCTGGGCCGCCCAGCCGCGCGGGACCCAGTAGGCGTCGTAGGCGTCGAAGGTGGTGAGTTCGATCGACTCGATCCACTTGCAGGCGGAGACGTAGCCGTACAGGCCGGGGACGATCATGCGGACGGGGAATCCGTGGGTGAAGGGCAGGGGTTCGCCGTTCATCCCGAAGACGAGGAGGGCGTCGCGGCCGTCCATGACGGTTTCGACGGGGGTGCCGATGGTCATGCCGTCGACGGAGCGGGCGACCAGCTGGTCTGCGGGGCCGCCCGCGGAGGGCGGCCGGACGCCTGCCTCGCGGAGGAGGTCGGCGAGGCGGACGCCGAGCCAGCGGGCGTTGCCGACGTAGGGGCCGCCGACCGGGTTGGAGACGCAGCACAGGGTGATGTCCCGCTCCACCACGGGGCGGGCCATGAGCTCGCGCAGGGTGACGGTGCGTTCCTCGCGGACGCCGCTGCCGTGGATGCGCAGCCGCCAGTGGTCGGCGTCGACCCTGGGGACGACGAGCGCGGTGTCGACCCGGTAGAAGTCGCGGTTCGGGGTGACGAAGGGGCTGATGCCGGGGACGGGGAGCTGTGCTCCGGCGGGCACGGCCGGGGCGGGGGAGGCGGGCCGGGGCAGGCGCAGGGCCTCACGGGAGGCGACGGCGTTCTCCTGTACGGGACTGCCGATGGCGCGGGCGATGGCGGCGGCCCCGGTCGCGGCGAGCCCGGTGGAGGCGGCGACGATCAGGAAGCCGCGCCGGTCCGCCCGCGCGGTGCCGGGCACCGGTGTGAGGAGCCGGCCGGTCAGGACGTACAGCAGGAGGGCTCCGGCGGCGCCGCCGACGAGGGAGGGCACGGCGTCCAGGGCCGAGTCGGAGTCGGGGCGGGTGACGGCGGCGACGGCTCCGAGGACGCCGAAGGCGGCGACGGCCGCCGCGCCGAGCGCGCGGTGGCGGAGCGCGAGCAGCCCGACGCCGAGGGCGAGGACGGCGAGGAGGAGCAGGATGCCGAGCTGGAGGACCGTCTTGTCGTTCTCGCCGAAGGCGCGGATCGCCCCTTCCTTGAGGGCCGCGGGGGTCCGGTCGACGACGGTGCCTCCGACGGCGACGACGGGGCCGGCCTCGGGGCGCACCCAGAAGGAGGCGAGGTCCGCGACGGCCAGGGAGACACAGGCCGAGACGAGGCCGCCGAGCGCGGCGAGGAGTCGGTCGGTGCGGGTGGGTGCGGGGTGTGGCCCGGGCGCGGTCCTGATGGCGTTCATGGGGGGAGTTTCGGCACGCCGGGGCGCCCGGTTGGGTGTGTTCACCCGGGTGGGCGATGCCGGGGAGGGCCGCTACGGGTCGCCCGGCGTCGCCAGGTCGTCCACGGCCCGTGCGCCGACGACCGCCCCGGTGGTCCTCCTGCCTCGGCGGAGCCTGCGTTCGAGCCACGAGGCGAAGCTGGTGAGGGCGAAGTTCAGGACGACGAACAGGACGGCGACGACGGTGAAGCAGGCGATCGTGTTGGCGCCGTAGTTGGCGCTCATCGGGCGGACGGAGGCGAGGAGTTCGGAGAAGCCGAGCATGGCGCCGCCGAGGGCGGTGTCCTTGACGATGACGACGAGCTGGCTGACGAGGGCGGGGAGCATGGCGGTGACGGCCTGCGGCAGGAGGACGTACGCCATCGTCTGGCCCTTGCGCATCCCGATGGCCAGGGCCGCGTCGGTCTGGCCCGCGGGGAGGGCGAGGATGCCGGCGCGGACGACCTCGGCGAGCACGGAGGCGTTGTAGAGGACGAGGCCGGTGACGACGGCGTACAGGGGCCGGACGTCGGGGCTGATGTCGGTGAACTGGGAGTAGGCGGCGTTCGCGAAGAGCATCAGGATCAGGACGGGGATGGCCCGGAAGAACTCGACGACGGTCCCGGCCGCGCCGCGGACGGCGCGGTGGTCGGAGAGCCTGAGGATGCCGAGGAGCGCGCCCAGGGGCAGGGCGATGACCATGGAGAGCGCGGCGGCGATCACGGTGTTCTTCAGGGCGGGCAGGAGGTACGTCTCCCAGACCCGGGGGTCGGTGAAGAAGGGCGCCCACTTGTCCCAGGCGAGCTGGTTCTTGTCGGCGAGGCTCGCCACGACCCACCACACGACGGCGGCGAGGCCGATCAGGAAGAGCAGGGTCCAGAGCAGGTTGCGCCGCCGGGCGCGCGGCCCGGGGGCGTCGTAGAGGACGGTGGGTGAGTCCTTCACCGCTTCACCGCGACCTTCTTGGCCACCCAGCCGAGGAAGAGGCCGGTGGGCAGGGTGAGGCAGAGGAAGCCGACCGCGAAGATCGCGGAGATGAGCAGGAGCTGGGCCTCGTTCTCGATCATCTCCCGCATCAGCAGGGCCGCTTCGGCGACGCCGATGGCGGCGGCCACGGTGGTGTTCTTGGTGAGGGCGATGAGGACGTTGGCGAGGGGGCCGACGACCGAGCGGAAGGCCTGCGGGAGCACGATCAGGCGGAGGATCTGGGGGAAGCCGAGGCCGATGGCGCGGGCGGCCTCGACCTGTCCGAGGGGGACGGTGTTGATGCCGGAGCGGAGGGCCTCGCAGACGAAGGCGCTGGTGTAGGCGGTGAGTCCGAGGAGCGCGAGCCGGAAGTTGATGGTGGTGAACCGGTCGGCGCCGAGGGTGACTCCGAGGGTCTGGAAGAGGCCGAGCGAGGTGAAGACGATGATGACGGTGAGGGGGATGTTGCGGACGATGTTGACGTAGACGGTGCCGAAGCCCCGCATGAGGGGGACGGGGCTGACGCGCATCGCGGCCAGCAGCGTCCCCCAGACGAGGGAGCCGATCGCGGAGTAGACGGTGAGCTGCACCGTCACCCAGAAGGCTCCGAGCAGGTCGTACCCCTGGAGGAAGTCGAACACGGCGGCCTGCTCACTGGACGACGACGCCGATCTTCGGGGCGGGCTCGTTCTTGTAGCCGGCGGGGCCGAAGTTCTTCGTGACCGCGGCCTGCCAGGAACCGTCGGCGACCATCTTCTCCAGGGCCGTGTTGATCTTGGCCTTGAGGTCGCTGCCCTTCTGGACGCCGATGCCGTAGTTCTCGTTGCTCATCTTGAAGCCGCCGAGCTTGAACTTCCCCTTGAACTCGGGCTGCGCGGCGTATCCGGCGAGGATCGAGTCGTCGGTGGTGACGGCGTCGATGACCCCGTTCTCCAGGCCGGTCAGGCACTCGGAGTAGCCGCCGTACTCCTGGAGCTGGGCGTCGGGGGCGATCTTGTCCTTGACGTTCTGCGCGGAGGTGGAGCCGGTGACCGAGCAGAGCTTCTTGTTGTTGAGGTCCGACGGCTTCTTGATGGAGTCGTCGTCGGCCCGGATCAGGACGTCCTGGTGCGCGAGGAGGTACGGGCCCGCGAAGTCGACCTTCTCGGCCCGCTTGGGGGTGATCGAGTACGAGGCGGCGATGAAGTCCACGTCCCCGCGCTGGAGCAGCGTCTCGCGGTCGGCGCTCTTCGCCTCCTTCCACACGATGTCGGACGGGTCGTGGCCGAGCTGCTTGGCGACGTACTTCGCCACGTCCACGTCGAAGCCCGTATAGGTGCCGTCGGGGGTCTTCAGGCCGATGCCGGGCTGATCGAACTTGATGCCGACGGTGATCTTGCCGTTGTCGTCGCGGTGGACCGCGCCGGCCGCGCCGTGCGCGAGGCCGGCGGAGGTGAAGGAGAGGACGACGGCCGCCGCGACGGCGACGGCGGCCCTGTGGGTGCTGAGCGGGTTCATGCGGATCACCCCTGGGGGCTGCGGTTCGGGCGACCGGGGGGCGGCCGCGGGCCCGGTGGTGCGGTCTCGGGCGGGTCAGTGGTGGAGGATCTTGGAGAGGAAGTCCTTGGCGCGCTCGCTGCGCGGGTTGCCGAAGAACTCGTCCGGGGTCGTCTCCTCGACGATCTTCCCGTCGGCCATGAAGACGACGCGGTTCGCGGCGGAGCGCGCGAAGCCCATCTCGTGGGTCACGACCACCATCGTCATGCCGTCCCTGGCCAGTTGCCGCATGACCTCCAGGACCTCGTTGATCATCTCGGGGTCCAGCGCAGAGGTCGGCTCGTCGAAGAGCATCACCTTCGGATCCATCGCGAGGGCGCGGGCGATCGCCACCCGCTGCTGCTGTCCCCCGGAGAGCTGGGCGGGGTACTTGTCGGCCTGGGAGGCGACCCCGACCCGGTCGAGGAGGGCGCGGGCCCGCTCCTCGGCCTCCTTCCGCTCCTTCTTGCGGACCTTGATCTGCCCGAGGGTCACGTTGCCGAGCACGGTCTTGTGGGCGAAGAGGTTGAAGGACTGGAAGACCATGCCCACGTCGGCCCGCAGGGCCGCCAGCTCACGTCCCTCTGCGGGCAGCGGCCGCCCGTCGACGACGATGTCGCCCGCGTCGATGGTCTCCAGGCGGTTGATCGCCCGGCACAGCGTCGACTTCCCCGAGCCCGACGGCCCGATGACGACGACGACCTCGCCGCGGTGGACCGTGAGGTCGATGGACCGGAGGACGTGGAGGGGGCCGAAGTGCTTGTCGACCCCGCGCAGGACGACGAGTGCGTCGCCACCGTCCGGGACGGGCATGGCACCCTCCAGGGTCACGCCCCCGCTTGCCGCTCCCTCCTCAGGTTCATGCTCCGCCCTCGGCCCGGCGCGCGCACTCCGGAGGCGGGGTGTACGGAGGGTGAGCGGCGCGTGCGGAGGGTGCGCAGGGTGCACGGAGGGTGCGCGCCGGGCGGGCTCCGCGCGCGCCGGCACCCGGTCGGCGACCCGGACCCTGCGCGCGGGGGCGGCCGGGCCCACACTGGGGGTGGGAGCCGAGTGTGCGAGGAGGGTCCGCCATGAGCAGAGTCGCGCCCAAGGTCAGCACGTTGCCGCCGGAGCACCGGGAACGTCTGATGGCCTTCGCCGAGGACGTGTACTTCGAGTCCGGCCACCGTCTGTTCGAGGAGCAGCAGCACGCCGACCGGTTCTGGATCGTCAAGACGGGCGCGGTGACCCTCGACGCGAAGGTGCCGGGCCGGGGGTCGCCCGTGATCGAGACCCTGCGCCACGGGGAACTGGTCGGGCTGTCCTGGCTCTTCCCGCCGTACCTGTGCCAGTCGGGGGCCGAGGCCATGACGCCGGTGCGGGCGTACGAGTTCGACGCCCACGCCGTCCGGTCGATGTGCCACTCGGACACGGAGTTCGGCGCCGCGGTCGTGTTCTGGGTGGGGTCGATCCTCGCCCACCGTCTCCATGTGACCCGGGTCCGTCTCCTCGACCTGTACGCGCCGCACGGGAGCGGCATCATGGCCTGACCCCCCCCCCCCGCGGTACGGGCCCCGGGCGGCGGTACGGTGGGCAGGGCGCACCGCGCACCCCCGTACGAGACCCCGTACGCGCACTCCGGCGAGGAGCGGTGAGGCCCGCATGAGCGACCCGAGGACGGCACGCGAGGCGATCGCCCTCGTCACCGACGACTTCACCGAACTCCGCTTCGACGAGGGGCCCTTGCCGGACGACGGGCCGATCGGGTGGCCCGGCTACTCGGCCGCGCACGCGCGGGCCGCCGCGCGTGCGGGCGAGACCGAGTCGGTGGTCTGCGGCACGGCCGTGGTGGGCGGGGTGACGGCGGTGCTGGTCTCCTTCGAGTTCCGGTTCCTCGGCGGGTCCCTCGGGGAGCGGACCGGCGCGCGGGCCTCCGCCGCCCACGCCCTGGCGCGGGAGCGCCGGCTGCCCGTGGTCGTCCTGCCGGCCACGGGGGGCAGCCGGATGCACGAGGGCATGCGCGCCCTCCTCCAACTCCAGCTCCTGGCGCGCGAGTCGGAGCTCACCCGGGCCGCCGGACTGCCTCAGGTCGCGGTCCTGCGGGATCCGACGACGGGCGGCGGCTGGGCCACCCTCGGCGCCGGGTCCGACGTCGTGCTCGCCCTGCCCGGTGCCCAGGTCGGCTTCGCCGGCTCCCGGGTGCGGCCGCCGGACGCGGACCCCGCCGCGTACACGGCCGAGGCGCAGTTCGCCCACGGTCACATCGACGCGATCGTGCCGCCCTCCGAGCTGCGCGGGACCCTCGGGCGGTGGCTCTCGCTGCTGGCCCGCCCCGCCGAGGGCCCGGTGCCGCCGCCGCACGCGCTCGGCGACGCGGGGGCGCCGCCCGCTCCGAGCGGGCGGGAGGCCGTGGCGCGCGCCCGGCACCCGGACCGGCCCCGGGCCGCCGCGTACCTCGACGCCCACTTCACGCTACGCGAGGAGATCTCGGGCGACCGCTGCGGGGGCGTCGACCCGGGCGTGCGGTGCGGCTTCGGCCGGCTCCCGGACGGGCGCACCGTCGCCTACGCGGCGCAGTGCGGCACCGCGACCCGTCCGGCCGGCTTCCGCACGGCGGCCCGGCTGGTGCGGCTCGCCGGCCGCCTCGGGATCCCGGTGCTGACCCTCGTCGACACCCCGGGGGCCGCGAACGACCCGGAGGCGGAGCGCGCGGGCGCGGGGACCGCGATCGCCGATCTCTTCGCGGCGGTCGCCTCCGCCCGCACGCCCCTGACGTCGCTGCTCGTCGGCGAGGGCGGTTCGGGCGGCGCCCTGGCCCTGGCTGCTCCGGGCAACACCTGGGCCACACCGGACAGTTACTTCTCCGTCATCGCCCCCGAACTGGCCACCGCGATCCTGAAGCGCCCTCCCGAGGACGCGCCGGCCACGGCGGACCGGCTCCGTCTGCGGCCCGAGGACCTGGTGGCCCTGGGGGTGGTGCGGGGAGTGGTGGACCGGGCGGACCCGAGGGACCGCTGACGGACGGCTCCGGTGCCCGCACCGGGGGGCACGGCGGCGCGTAGGATCATCATGAAAATCGACAACCGTGTGTTCCGCGGCTTCGGGCGTCCGACGCGTGCGGACGGGCGGACGGGCGGATCACGACACCGGTTCACCACCGGGGCGACGGCGGCCGGAGCCCGGGGCGGCAGAGCCGTCCGCCGTGTGGCCGGACCGCCCGTGAGAGGAACGAGAGCGATGCTCGGCTACTGCCTGGCGGTCGTCCGCCGACTGGCCCCGACCGCGCTGGCGGTCGGCGTGGTGTGCGCGGCGGCCGTGACCGCCGCGCTGGTCCTCGGCGACGGCGCGCCGTGGAGCGGGGCCGCTCCGGAGGCCGTGGCGGTGGGTGCGGTGGTCGCCCTCGCCTTCGCCGCCGTACTGACCGTCACCACCGTGCTGGGCGCCGCCCGCACGGCTCACCGGTACGGTTTCACGCTGAGCGCCGACGCCGTGGCCCTGCCCGCCGTCCGCGAGGTGCGGATGCCGGCCGTGGCGGGCAGGACCGCCCACCAGCTGACGGACAGCGTGCGGTACGAGGTCGAGAACGACCCCGTCCTGCGGGTGCGCGAGGTCACCGCGTTCGGGCACGGCGTCCTGGACCTGACCCTGCGCGGACCGTCGGACACGGCGGTCCTCGTCCGGGTCCGCGTCACGACCGGACCGGAGGAGACGGCCGTCGTCGTGGAGGCGCGTCCCGAGGACACGTACAAGCGGCTCGACGGCGCGCTCTGCTGGGCCCTCGCCCGCGTCGTCGAGGAGCGGGTGGCACGGGCCCTGCGCGCCGAGGCCGGGGACGGCGCCCGCTGACGCCGGGCTCGCCCGCACGGGCGCCCGGACCACGTCAGTCCGCGCGGCCCCCGTCCCGTCCCGGTGGCGCGCCGACCTCCAGCCACACCACCTTGCCCACAGCCCCCGGCGCCTTGTCCTGGCTGCCCCAGGCTCCGGCGAGACGGTTCAGCACCATCAGGCCGTGCCCGCCGGGCAGGGCCGGCGACCGGGGGACCCGCGCGTGCGGGTGCTCCGGGCTGGCGTCGGACACCTCCACGCGCAGCCGGCCGTCCCCGTGCCTCAGGACCAGTTCCTCGGGGCCTCCCGCGTGCAGGCACGCGTTGGTGACGACCTCCGACACCAGCAGCAGGACGTCCTCGACCCGTTGCTCCGCCTCCTCGCCGTCCGCCGGGGTCCAGCCCCAGTCGGCCAGCGCCCGTGCCGTGAAGTCCCGGCAGCGCGAGACGACCCCGCGCGACCCGTGCAGCACGAGCCTGCGGACCTGCTCCGGGGGCGGCCCGGCCGCGCCGTCAGCCACGGGCCTCCTCGCCGTCCCCCGGGGCGGCCTGCTCGTCGGCGAGCGCCGCGGCCAGGTCCCCGTACACGCGGAAGACCCGCTCCGCCCCGGTGATCTCGAACATCCGGTCCACCGGCGGGCGGATTCCGGCGAGGTCCAGGCGCCCTCCGGTCTCCCGCAGCCGCAGCCGCGCCCGCAGGAGTTCGTTCAGGCCGGTCGAGTCGCAGAAGGTCAGGCCCGAGCAGTCGACGACGACCCGCCGGGCCCGGGGGTGGGCGTCGAGCGCCGTGCTCAGCGGTCCGACCGTGTCGTGGTCGAGCTCCCCGCGCAGGGCGAGGACCACCACGTCGTCGGACGTTCCGGCCGCGGCCGGGACCCTGACGGCGAACCGCTCCTCGCCGCCCTCGTCGGCGTCCGTGGACACCACCCACCTCCTCGTACCGTTCGGCGACGTCTCTCCCCTACCCAGTTTCGGACAGGTGGCCGCACATGACCTCCGCGGGGCGGGACGGCCCGGCGGAGGGACCGCCCGCTAGCGGGGCTGGACCGCGCCGTCGTAGACGTGGTCCGGTGTCACGATCGCCGTGATCGCCCGGGCGAGCAGCGTCGACGGCTCCTGGCCCTGGCTGGTGATGTCCGTGTTGATCATGATGACGAGCGTGGCGTCCCGCTCCGGCAGGTACACCGTCACCGTCTCGTACCCCGGGATCGAGCCGTTGTGCCCGATCCAGCCGTTCGCGTCGAAGATGCCGAGGCCGTAGCTCAGCCCCGGGACCCCCGTGGGGAGGGTCTTCAGGCGCTGCTCCTGCGTCCCGGGGCGGAGCAGCTCCCCCGTCGCGAGGATCTTCGCCCAGCGGCGCAGGTCGTGCAGGTCGGAGATCATCGCTCCGGCCGCCCAGGCCCAGCTGGGATTCCAGTCCGTGCTGTCGGCGACCGCGCCGCCGAGGGTCTGGTTCGTGTAGCCCCGGGGGTGGGGCTCGGGGAACTCGGTTCCGCTCGGCAGGAGCGTGTGGCGCAGCTGGGCCGGCCGGAGCACCCGGTTGCGGAGGAAGCCGGCGAGCGGCTGCCCGGTCACCTTCTCGACCACCAGGCCGAGGAGGACCAGGTTGGAGTTCGAGTACTCGAACCTGGCGCCCGGCCTGAACGTGTTCTTGTGCTTGAAGCCGTACGCGAGCGACTCCTCCGGGGTGAAGGAGCGCTGCGGGTCGCTGAGCAGGTCGTGGACGAAGTCCGGGTCGGACGTGTACGGGAAGAGGCCGCTGCGCATCTCGGCGAGGTGGCGCAGGGTGATCCGGTGGCCGTTCGGCACGCCGTGGACGTAGCGGGAGATGGGGTCGTCGAGGCCGATCCGGTGGTCGTCGACGAGCTTCAGGAGCGCGGTGACGGTGAAGGTCTTCGTCTCGCTGCCGATGCGGACGTAGCCGTCGGTGGACATCGGCCGGCCGGTGGCCCGGTCGGCGACCCCGGTCGCGCGGACGTAGCTGCCCCGCCCCGGCATCCAGAGGCCGACGGCGACGCCGGGGATGCCGGCCTGCGCGCGGACGTCCTCGATCGCCCGGTCGAGCCGGGCGGTGAGCTCGGGCCCGAGCCCGCCCGGCGGGCAGTCGTCCTCGCCGTGCCGGTCGGCGCCGACGGCGCTCACGGCGTGGACTGCGGCGGCGGGCGTCGCCGTCATCGGGGCCAGCACGGACGCCACGAGCAGCGTCGCGGCGAACAGCCGGCGGGAGGGGGTGCGTCTCATGTGGGGGGCGCCTCTTCCGGATCAGGAGAGCTTCGGGACGGCCACATCACCACCGGGGGCCGGCACGGCGACGTTCCGCCCCGGCGCCCGTCCGGCGAGTCCACCCGTACGGGGCCACGCGTACGGGACCACGCGGGAAGCCGGGACGGCCTCCGGCCCCGGCCGCCGGACGTCGGATAATGACGGCCGACCCCTACACCTGGAGACGAAGGACCGATGACACCGACAGTGGGCCTGCGGGTGAAGCTGACAGCCGATCTCCGGCTGGCGGGACAGGTGGTTCCGGCCGACGAACCGCCCGGTGAGGCCGGGACGGGCCCGGGAGCGGGCTTCCTGGTCCTGGCGGCCGGAGTCGAGGGCACGGTCGAGCGGGTGGACGAGGACCGGCCGCAGAGCCACGAGGTCCGCGAGTACGAGCGGCTCAAGTCGCTGCTCGACGACTTCGGCCACCAGATGCCCCCGGGCAGCAGGCGGCAGCTGGAGGAGCAGGTCGCCGCGCTCGAGCCCGAGTGGACCGCGTACCGGGAACGGAAGCTGCGCCTGACCGTCCGCGTGCGCTTCGACAACGGCTTCGCGCTGGACGACGCCCCCGGGGACCTGTTCGTCTCCCTCTGACCTTCCTCTGACCTTCCTCTGACCTTCCTCTCCCGCAGCACTGCTTTGCGGTTTCCGCAACGTTCTTTGCCAGTCCTCCTCCTTCGGTCCGAGTCTGGACACCGTCCGCACTCGTCGAAGGGGGAACTCACGTGCTCACGACGTCCCAGGCGGCCCCACCGCCCGCCCCGCTGAGCGCGCGCCGTCGCTGGACGGTGCTCGCGGTCTGCGCGCTCAGCATGTTCCTGGTCGGTGTCGACGCCACCATCGTCAACGTCGGGCTGCCCGAGATCGGGCGGGGCCTCGACGTGGGCACCCGAGGCCTCGAATGGGTCGTCGACGCCTACACCGTGGCCATGGCCAGTCTGCTCATGGTGGCCGGCGCCCTCGCCGACCGGCTCGGCCGCCGCCGGGTCTTCCGGTACGGGCTGGTCGTCTTCGGTCTGGCCTCCCTCGCGTGCGCCTTCGCGCCGTCGCCCGGCGTCCTCGTGGCCGCCCGGGCCGTGCAGGGGATCGGGGCCTCGATGCTGAGTCCGGTGGCCCTGGCGATCGTGGTGAACGCGATGCCCGACCCCCGGGAACGGGCCCGCGCGATCGGCGTCTGGGCCTCGGTGTTCGGGCTGAGCATGGCGGCGGGCCCGGTCACCGGCGGGGCGCTCATCGCCGCGTTCGGCTGGCGTGCGGTGTTCTGGATCAACGTGCCGGTGGTGGTCCTCGCCCTCGTCCTGGTCGCGGTGTTCGTGCCGGAGTCCCGAGGGGAGCGGGCCCGGCGTCTCGACCTGCCGGGTCAGGTGCTGCTCACGGCGGCGCTCCTCCTGACCGTCGGCCTGCTCATCGAGGGCCCCCGCATCGGCTGGACGTCGCCCGCGGCCCTCGCCGGATACGTGCTGACGGCGGCGGCCGCGGCCGGCTTCGTCCGGGTCGAACTCCGGCGCGACGAGCCCCTGATGGACCTCGGCCTGTTCCGCCGGCCGCCGTTCGTCATGGCGGTGCTCGGCGCCACGGCGGTCTTCGTCGCCCTCAACGTGACCCTGCTGCTCAGCACCCTCTACCTCCAGCAGGCCCGTGGCTGGACCCCGCTCGCGAGCGGCGCGGCCACGCTGCCGATGGCCCTCGGGGCCACGCTGTGCGCGCCGTGGTCCGGCGTCCTGGTGGGCCGCGTCGGACCCCGGCGTCCGCTGCTCCTCGCGGGCGGGTTCACGGCGGCGGGCGGCCTGAGCCTGGTGGGCCTGGACGGGGACACGGGCCTGCCGCTGATCCTGCTCGCCTTCCTCCTGGCCGGGATCGGGTTCGGCTTCGCCAACGCTCCCCTGACGAACACCGCGGTCGCCGGTCTGCCGCCGTCCCGGGCCGGGGTGGCGGGGGCGATCACGTCCACCTCGCGCCAGGTCGGCGTGGCGGTCGGCATCGCCGTCGCGGGCGGACTGGTCTCGGGCGCGGCCCCGGCCGGTCTCGCGGCGGCGACCCGTCCGGGCTGGCTGGTCGTGGCGGCGTGCGGGCTCTTCCTGCTCGTCGTGGCCCGCACGGCGGCGTCCCGCCGCTGAGCCCGGCGAGTCTTGGTCGCGCGCTGCACGCCCGCTGTACGTCCGCTGTACGGGGGCTGTACGGCGCGCGGCGAGAGTGGCAGCACCCGAACGCAGCGGTGTTCGGGGCCCGTTCACTCGATCCAGGAGCCTCTGATGAAGCGCAAGCCCCGTACCCGGGCCGTCCTCGCCGGCGGTCTCGCCGCGGCCGCCCTCGGCACCCTCGTCGCCGGGGTCGGTGTGGCGCAGGCCGACGAGAAGCACGACCGGCGGGCGAAGACGACCGAGCGGGAGATCGCCGGTCTCTTCGACCGCTGGAACGCGGCCCTGCGCTCCGGCGACCCGGAGCGGGTCACCCGCCTGTACGCCGAGGACGCCGTCCTGCTGCCGACGGCCTCGCCGCGGATCCGCACGGACCACGCGGAGATAGCCGACTACTTCGCGCACTTCCTGCGGAAGAAGCCGCGGGGCGAGAAGATCCGTACGGAGATCGAGGTCCTCGACTCCGACTCGGCGATCGACGCCGGCCTGTACCGCTTCCACCTGACCGACCCGAAGACCGGCGTCACCCAGCCGGTCGAGGCGCGCTACACCTACGTGTACGAGAAGCGGGACGGCAGGTGGCTGATCGTCAACCACCACTCCTCGGTGCTCCCGGCCGAGGGCTGATCCACCGGGGCCCTTCGGCCCCGGTCCTCAGCAGGATCCTGACGCACAGTCCGCCGCCGGGCGCGTCCCGCAGGGCCACTCCGCCGCCGTCGTCGGTGACCAGCTGCCTGACGATGGCGAGCCCCAGGCCGGAGCCCGAGCGCCCGGTCAGCCCCTGACCGCGCCAGAACCGGTCGAAGGCCCGGGCCTGTTCGGCGGCGGACATGCCGGGGCCCTGGTCGAGGACCTCGAGGACCACCTCCTCCGGGCCGCCCGTCTCCATCCGTACGGTGATCGTCCCCCGGTCCGGGGAGACCTCCAGGGCGTTGGAGAGCACGTTGTCGAGGACCTGGTCGAGATTGCCCGGTCCGGCGAGCACCCGCGGCAGGTCGTCGGCCTCGCCGGTGAGCACGATGGTCACGCCGCGTTCGTCGGCGGCCGGGCGCCAGACCTTCAGCCGCTCCTCCACCAGCTCGCGCAGCGCCAGCGGTTCGGGCGCGGACACCTTGGCCTCGGCACGGGCGAGCACGAGCAGACCGCTGACCAGCCGGCTCATCCGTACGACCTCGGCGGTGGCCTGGTCGACGTCCTCGCGGACGAACTCGTCGTCGACGCCGTCCGCGATGTTGTCGAGGGAGAGGCGCAGCGCGGTCAGCGGGGTCCGCAGCTGGTGGGAGGCGTCCGCGACGAAGATGCGCTGGGAGGCGACGAGGGTGTCGAGGCGTTCGGCGCCCTGATTGAGCGTGCGGGCCAGGGTCTGCGTCTCCTGCGGCCCGGTGACGGGCGAGCGGGCGGTCAGGTCGCCGTCGCCGAACCGGCTGGCCATGTCGTTGAGCTGGCGCAGCGGCTTGGTCAGCAGCCGGGCGACGATCGCGCCGAGACCGGCGGCGACCGCGAGGACACCGACCGCGAGGATCGCGCGGAAGCCCCAGATCCGCCACAGCCGGTCGGTCAGGTCGGCGGTCGCGTACCGGACGCGCACGGCGCCGACGATCCGTTCCGCCGCGGCGCCCCGCTCCCCCACCGCCGTGTCCTGCCGGGCGAACACGGGCACGGTGACGACCAGTTCCGGTCCCCAGACGAGCCGGGACCCCCAGTCGACGGTGGTCCTGCCGTGGCGCAGCGCCTCGTCGAACGCCGGATCGCCGGGGCGCGCGGGCGGGGACAGCGGCTCCAGCTCGCCGCGGCCGTCGGCGGCCACCCCCTCCACGGTCCCGGGCGTCTCGTCCGCGTAGGCCCGGGCCATCCGGGCCAGCGCCTGCCGGGCGGGCGCGTCGCCGTCCCCGAGCAGCAGCGCCATGGTGGTGGCCTCGCGGCGTACGGACTCCTCGGTGTCGCCGCGCAGTTGGGCGGTGAGGGTGAACGCGACGGGCACGGTGAAGGCGGCGAGCGCCACCGCGACCAGGGCGACGTAGCTGAGGATGAGGCGCCTGATCACGGGTGGTCCCGGGACTCCACGACCAGGCGGAAGCCCACGCCGCGCACCGCCTCGACGGTGACCGCTCCGGCCAGCTTGCGCCGCAGCGCCGCCACGTGGACGTCGAGCGTCTTGGTCGGCCCGAACCAGTTGGCGTCCCAGACGGCTTCCATGATCTGCTCGCGGGACATCAGCGCGCCCGGCTCCTCCGTGAGGAACGCGAGCAGGTCGTACTCCTTGGGCGTGAGCGCCACTTCGGCCTCGTCCAGCCACACCCGCGCGGCCTTGCGGTCGACGCTCAGCCGGGCGCCGTACCGCTGGGGTCCGGCGGGCTGCTCCGCCGGCCGCACCCTGCGCATCACGGCCCTGATCCAAGCAATGACCTCGCGCACCCCGAAGGGCTTGGAGACGTAGTCGTCCGCGCCGATCTCCAGGCCGACGACCCGGTCGGTCTCGTCGCTGCGGGCGCTGATCACGATGATCGGCACGTCGCCGCGCCGGCGGAGCGCCCGGCAGACGTCGAGCCCGTCGGTGTCGGGGAGGCCGAGATCGAGCAGGACGAGGTCGTACGGGGTGGTGACGGCGAGTCCCGCCGCCCCCGTGGTGACCCACTCCACCTCGAACCCGTAGCGCAGCAGCCCGCGTCGCAGGGACTCCGCGACCGGCTCGTCGTCTTCCACCAGGAGTACACGCACGGGGCAACCCTAGTTCGGGTTCCGTACGCCCGTTCACCACCGGAGAGCGGGCCCGGGGTCGGTCGGGGCTCACCCGGTCGAAGTGGTCGTCAGATGCCGGGCCCGTAGCCCGGGTCCGGGCCCTGGCGCGGATGCCACCAGGCCGCGAGACCCCAGAGCGCGAGTCCCGCGACGGCGACGCACACGAGCGCCGCCACCCAGGGCCGGAACCGCCGGACGGCGGCCGCCCAGGTCAGCGGAGGGACGACGAGACCGGCGAAGAGGATGAGCGGCACGTCGACGAGGATCACGCCCCAGTCGCGGGCGTGCGCCTCGAAGCCGCCGTCGATGCTGTACGCGGCCCGGGGCAGCGCGAAGGCGCCCGCGACCGCGACCCCGATGACGGCGAGCAGGCAGCCGACGGCGCTCTCCGCCCGGTCCCGCGATTCCTGTGACGGGTTCTCGCTCATGCCCGGGACGGACGCCGGGAGGCGCCGCCCGGTTCCGCGCACCCGCGCCTTGCGGGCGTCCGCACGGCCCGCGTCCGCCCGCACCGCCGCGTCGGCACCGCCCGCCCGCCCGTCCGTCCGTCCGCACCGCCTGTCCGTCCCCACCGCCGTACGGCTACCGGGTCAGGACGATGGCCGTGAGCACCAGTCCCTCGCGCACGAGCCAGCGGCCGGTGAAGCGGTCGCGCCGGACGCCGCCGGTCACCGGGCCGGGGACGAGCAGCCGGGCGGTGAACGTGCCGGTGTGGCCGCGCGGGTCCGGGGCCGGTTCGAACACCAGGGACGCCTCGTCGAAGCCGAGCTCTCGCCCGGTCAGCGGGTACCAGGTCTTGAAGACGCTCTCCTTGGCGCTGAAGAGCAGCCGGTCCCAGGGGACCCCCGGGAGGCGGGCGGCCAGCTCGTCCAGGTGGCCGCGCTCGCCGGGCAGCGACACGCCGTCCAGGACCCCCTCGGGAAGGGGTTCGGCGGGTTCCGCGTCGATGCCGAGCGACAGGACGTCCGTGGTCCTGGCCAGCGCGGCGGCCCGGTAGCCCGCGCAGTGCGTCATGCTGCCCGCCACGCCGTGCGGCCAGCGGGGCGCGCCGCGGACGCCCGGCGCGAGGGGGGCCTGCGGCAGGCCGAGGCGGCGCAGCGCGAGCCGGGCGCAGAGCCGTACGGTGGCGAACTCGCGCTGCCGTCTGGGGACGGCGCGGGCGACGGCGGCGGCCTCCTCGGGGTAGAGGGCGACGGGCTCCGTGTCGTCGCGGCGCCAGGCGGAGGCGACGGGGGCCGGCAGCAGGTCCGCGATCATCCGGCGCTCCTCCCGGCCTCTTCGGTGGCCCGCTCCCAGGCGCGCAGGAGCTCGCCGGGCAGTCTCCCGCGATCCGGTACCTCGATGCCCTGCGCCCGTCCCCACGCGCGGAGTTCACGGGTGTCCAGCCCACCGGGGCGGCTCATGACCGGCAGCCGGGGGGCCGTCGGTGGCCGTGCGCCGACGGGCCGTTCGGCGTTCGCCTCCCACCGGGAGCGGTGCGGCCGCACGGTGGGAGTGATCGGTTCGAGCATGTCCGCGACAGTACCGGCCGTGACCGCCACTCCCCCGGTCGGCCCCGCTCGCCGACCCGGCGGCGGCGGGTGACGATGGCCTACGGGACCCGTCGGGGGCGAGCCAGTGCTGGAGGCACCCGTGGCGCACCACCGCACCACCACCGACGTCCTGATCGTGGGCGCGGGCCCGGTCGGCCTGAGCGCCGCCGCCGAGCTGCGCCGGCACGGTGTGCACTGCCGTCTCGTCGACCGGCTTCCCGCCCGGCTCCTGTACGCCAAGGCGGTCGGCATCCAGCCGCGCACCCTGGAGCTGTGGGACCGGATGGGCCTGATCAGGGCCGTCCTGGAGGCCGCCGTGCCGCTGCGCGGGCAGATGACCTACGACGAGGGGCGCGAGTCGGGCCGCATCGAGCTCACCCTGCCGCCCGAGGTGCCGTACGGGTTCGCCGCGCTTCCGCAGTACGAGACGGAGCGGCTCCTGGAGGAGTACGTGGCCCGGCTGGGGACGGTGATCGAGCGCGGCACCGAGCTGGTGTCCTTCACCCAGGACCGGGACGGGGTCACCGCGCGGCTGCGCACGGCGTCCGGTGCCGACGAGGAGCTGCGGGTTCCGTACCTGATCGGCTGCGACGGCGCGCACAGCGTGGTCCGCAAGACCCTGGGCCTGTCCTACGAGGGCGGGGCGTTCCAGGAGGCGTACATGCTCGGCGACGTGGTCGCCGACTGGGACCTGCCCCATGAGTACGGCATCCGCTCCAGCCGGAGGGCCGCCGACGGTTCGACCGACGTGCTGGTGTGCATCCCGCTGCCGGGCGAGGGGCGCTACCGGATGTCGATGAAGCTCCCGCCGGGGCTCGCCGGCTCCCCGGACGCCGGCACGGCCCCCGGCACGGGAGCGCCGGACGGTGTGGCGCACGGTCTCCAGGGCGGCGGGGGCCCCGGTCTCGCCGACCTCCAGGCCGTCGTCGACCGGCTCGCGCCGCGCCCGGCCCGCCTGTCGGGGCTGCGCTGGTCGTCGGTGTTCCGCATCAGCCACCGCATCGTCGACCGGTACGGCCGGGGCCGGGTCTTCGTGGCGGGCGACGCGGCCCACATCCATCCGCCGACGGGCGCCCAGGGGATGAACACGGGTGTGCAGGACGCCTGCAACCTGGCCTGGAAGCTCGCCCTCGTGGTGCGCGGCGGGGCGGGTCCCGAGCTGCTCGCCACGTACGACGCGGAGCGCCGTCCGGTCGGTGAGGAGGTGGTCGGACGGACCGTGCGGCACGCCGTGCGGGGCATCGAGGCCGACCCCGAGGACCGCCGGACGCTGCTCCTGCGCGAGGCGCAGCTGCTCGTCGGCTACCGGGGCGGTCCGCTCTCCGGTGCCCCGTACGGCCCGGAGGGCGCTCCCCAGCCGGGCGACCGCGCCCCGGACTGCGCGGGTCTGACCACTCCGGTGGCCGCGTTCCCGCTGCGGCTCCTCGACGTGCTGCGGGGGCGCCCGGGGCACGTGGTGCTGCTGTACGGCTCGGACGGGCGTGAGCTGGCGGGAGCCGCCGCGGCGGCGCGGGAGGTCGCCGGTCTCCCGGCCGTGGCGGTCCTCGCGGCCGGGACGGGCGGCACCGACCGGCCCGCCGGAACCGGCACCCCGGGTGGGGCCGACGGAGCCGACGGGCGCGTGGATCCGTCCCTGCCCGTGTACCGCGACGCCGCCGGGGAGTTCGCACGGCTGTACCTCCCCGACGGCGCCACCGGTTTCCTCGTGCGTCCCGACGGGCAGCTGGGCGCCCGTTTCCCGCTGGCGGGTACCGCCGCCGCCCTGAGCGGCTGTCTCAGGGCCCTGTCCGTGCGGCGGGACGGCCGGCTAGGGGACCCAGTGGTTCCCTGAGGCCGTGATCATGACCTGGAGCTGGATGCTGGCCGAGAAGTAGCTGCTGGTGTCGACCGGGGTGGCCACCATCTTGTTCCACAGGGCGTCGAGCCAGGCCTGGCTGCCCGGGTCGGTCATGGCCGCGACCGCGAACGGGGCGAAGAAGGCGGCCTCGCTGCCCGAGGAGATCTGGGTGCCGTTGAGCTTGTAGCCGACGGCGATCTTGTTCGGGTCGCCGCCGGTCTTGGTCTTGATCCAGCCGTTGAGCTTCCGGGCGGCGGCGAGGGAGCCGGCGTCGCCGCTGGTCACGGCGTCGTCGCCGATGCGCCACGGCGTACGGCAGGCGTTCCACCAGTAGGCGCCGTCGTTGGGGTCCTCCAGGACCTGCCCCGGGGCGGGCTTGGGCGTGGTGTTGGTGTCGACGACGAAGTCGGGCAGGAGTCCGGTGCCGGAGGCGTACGTGGACTGGAGGCGGGAGATCTGGGTCTGGTGCGCGCTGCGCACGGAGTCCCAGGTGGTGTCGCCGGAGGCCGCGCGGAAGGCGCGGAAGTGGTCGACCATCCAGTCCGAGGTGCGGGTGATGTAGTAGTACTGGTCGCCCGAGCCGCTCCAGTCGCCCAGCTTCAGGAGCTTGGTCGTCGGGTTGACCTCGTCCTTCTTGATGGCGGCGATGTGCTTGAGCGCGAGGTCCTTGTAGTTGTACGTGCCGGTGCTGCCCCACTGCTTGTCGGCGAGGAGCAGTCCGTAGGCCACGTCCATGTCGCCGTCCGTGGCGCCGTCCCCGCCGTTGACGCTCTTGCAGGCGGTGTCCTGTTCGGCGGCGAGGAGGTTCGGGTTGACCGAGGACGGGTGGTCGATCTTCCACTTGACGAGACCGTCGAAGATCTTCTTGGCGTCCGGGTCGGCGCCCGCCATGGTCGCGGTGACGACCATGCCGTACCCCTGCGCCTCGGCGACGTACGGGTGGTCGGCGTCGGGCGAGATGACCTGGTACCAGCCGTTGCCGCAGTTCTGCCGGACGAAGGCGGTCTTCCACTTGTTGTAGTAGTCGACGACCTTCTGGTCGAGGGCGGACTGCGTGCCGGTGGGCTTCAGGGTCCCGGCGGCGTACGGCCTGAGGTGGCTGCCGAAGGGGACGGCCGGCCCGGTGCCGCCTCCGCCGCCGGTGCCTCCGGGCGCGCCGTACACCTGGAACTCCCAGAGGGAGTAGCCGTACGCCGTGCCGCGGCCGGTGCCGTACATCCTGACGTACCGTCCGCTGCCGGAGACCGTGAGGTCGTCGGTGGCCCCGTCACCGGCGGTGGTGGAGTAGACGTCGGTCCAGGTCGACCCGTCGTCGGAGGTCTGAATGCGGTAGGCCTTGCCGTACGCGTCCTCCCAGTCGAGCTTCACGCGGGAGATCGTGTGGCGGGTGCCGAGGTCGATCCGTATCCACTGCGGATCCACTCCCTCGGCGCTCGCCCAGCGGGTGGCGGCGCTGCCGTCCACCGCGAGTCCCGCCCCGAAGGCCGAGGTCTCGACGGACGAGGCCGTCACCTGTTTCCCTCCGGACACCAGGCCGTCGGCGGCCTGCGCCTGCGGCAGGACCGTCAGGGGCACCGCCAGCAGACCCGCGATTCCGAGAAGCGTGACGCTTCGTCGACGCATGTCAACTCCCTTTCCCTCCAGGGCCAATGGTTAGGAAATATTCCTAACCATTGGCCGGGAGAGTAGAGAGGCCGCCCGCCCGGCGCAAGACCCCGCGCACGGGGGCGTCAGGTCCTCGCCGCCCGCAGCGCCGTGTGGACCGACCAGACGACCGAGACCAGCGGCACCGCCACCACCGCGCCCACGACGCCCGCGGCGATCGAGCCCGCGATCACCGAGACGGCCACCACCAGCGGGTGCAGCCGCACCGCCCAGCTCATGACGAGCGGGTGCAGCAGGTGCCCCTCGATCTGGCCGATGACCACGATCAGGGCGACGACGATGCCCGCCACCAGCGGCCCCTGTGAGGCGAGCGCCACGACGGCGGCGACCGCGAGGGCGATCGGCGAGCCGATCAGCGGGATGAAGGCGGCGACGAACTCGAGCAGGGCGAGCGGCACGGCGAGCGGGACGCCGAGGGCCCAGAGGGCGATGCCGACGAGCACCGCGTTCACCGCGGCCACCAGGACGATGCCGTGCGTGTAGCCGGTGAAGGTGCTCCAGGCCGCGCGTCCGCCGATGCCCACCCGGCCGCGCACCGACCGCGGCAGCTGCTCCTGGAACCACGCCCAGTGCCGGTCGCCGGAGTGGATGAAGAAGACCGCCGAGAACAGGGCGAGGGCCAGCCCGGCGAGGACGGCGACGACCTGGCCGGCTCCGCTCACCGCCGTGCTGAGGAGGTCCGACCGGTGGCTGGAGAGGTAGTCGCCGACCTTGGACTGCAGGCCGGAGAGCGCGTCCGGGGCGAGGCGGAACGGCGGCCGCTGGAGCCAGCGCTCGATCCGCCCGACGCCGTCCCGGAACTCGTGCACGAGCGTGGTCCGCTGCCCCGCGACCGCCTCGCCGACCAGCGTGAGCACCCCGAGGACGAGGACGATGCCGCCGAGCAGGGTGACGGCGACGGCCGGGCCGCGGGGCAGCCGGCGGGCGACCAGGTCGGCCACGGGCCGCAGCAGTGCGGTGATCACCAGGCCGAGGAAGAGGGCGACGCCGATCTCGTGGAAGCGGCCGAGCACCGCGAACAGGCTGTAGACGAGGAGGCCGACGGCGAGCAGTCGCCAGGCGTAGGCGGCGGCCGTACGGAGGAAGGGGCTGACCGTCGGGGGCGTGGCTGGCTGCATGGCCATCGACGTACCACCGCGGACCGGCCGGGCCACGCCCGAGGGCCGGTATTCGCCCGACCCGGGACCGTCATTCGGCCGTCCGGTGTGCAGAATGGACCCGATTCCGGCGTCTTCACTTTCGGGGGAACGTGACGTGTCCAGACTGAACCGGTGGTACCTCGCCCTTGCCGTGGCCGCCCCGCTCGCGCTCGCGGGCTGCGACAGCGCGCCTCCGCCGCTGGAGTTCGGCGCGGCGAAGCCCTCGGGCCCGAAGCTGGCGGCACGGCCCGCCGCGCACGGCTCGCTGACGCTCGATCAGTGGCCGAACGCCTGCGAGGTGCTGAGCGACGACGAGATCCGGGCGATACTCCCGCAGGCGACCGGTTTCGAACGGGACCCGGTGAAGGTCACGATCATCAACTTCGATCCCCTGTCCGAGTCCGCGCCCGGGACCACCGGCGACGTCCCGGCGGGCGGCTGCGAGTTCAGGTTCGGGCTGCCGTCCGCGTACGAGAGCGAGCACAACAGCAGCGTCAAGGTCACCTTCACGGCCATCGCCGACGCGGCACTCGTCGAGCGGAACTACGCCGAGGACCTCCAGGACGCGCGCAAGCGGGCGGGCGAGGGCACGTACAAGAAGGAGTTCCGGGACCTGGGCACCTCGCTCGGCACCGACGGCTGCTTCCTGCCGGACGTCGCCGACGGACCCACCTGCCACCAGGGCCCCTACCAGTTCGAGGTGAGCGGCCTGTCCACCGCGGACGGCGTCGGGGAGTACCCGGCGTCGAAGCGGAACTGGAGCGAGAAGGTCCTCACCGAGGTGGTACGGACGCTGGGTCCCCGCATGCGATGACGGTGACGGGTCCGGGGGGCGCGGCCGCGGCGGCGGCGGGGCGGGCGGGGTCGGTGCACGCCAGGAGCCGCAGCCCCGGCCGGCCGCCCGCCTTGAACCGGGCCTCGGCGCGCACCCAGAGGCGGAGCAGCGCCGCGTCCGGGTCCGGCCCGGCCGCCGCCTCCCGCAGCTCGGCCCCGGGCAGGAGCCGGCGCAGTACGGGGAGGGGGCCGGGTCGGCGCGTGGCGGGCTCCACGTCGACGCCGAGGGGGCCGGGACCGACGGCCGCCGCCGCGAGGCCGTCGGCGTGGCTGAGGCTGACGCCGAGGCCGGGCCGGCGGCTCAGGTAGGGGCGGCCGTGCCCGTGCCGCCGGCAGTCGTCGCAGAACTGCTCCGGCCCGGAGTCCTCCGGCGGGAGTCCGGTGAACCGGGAGACGCAGAGCCGCAGGAGGAGGCGGGCCGCCGCCACGTCGTCGCGGCGGCCCGGCACGCGGATCCGGTCGAGCCGCCGCCGTTCCCAGGGCGCGAGCAGGCCCTCGTGGAGGGCGGGGTGGTCCAGGACCTCGCCGGTGGTCGCCACGGCGGCCAGGGCCGCCGTCACCGGCGGTGCGGGATCACGCGGCGGCACTCAGGAAGCGCTCCTG
Source organism: Streptomyces sp. NPDC059695 (assembly GCF_042733785.1). Taxonomy (NCBI): domain Bacteria; kingdom Bacillati; phylum Actinomycetota; class Actinomycetes; order Kitasatosporales; family Streptomycetaceae; genus Streptomyces; species Streptomyces sp. NPDC059695. The sequence goes on from NZ_JBHWFF010000011.1 coordinate 187,288, forward strand.
GACGCGGCCGATGGTGCGGAAGTCGTCGATCGTGACCTCCTGGAGGTCGATGGAGCTGCCGGAGAGCTCCTCCAGGAGATCGATGAACTCCAGGAAGTCCATGGAGTCGATGAGCCGGGCCTCGATGAGGTCCTCGTCGGCGTCGATCGGCCCGTCGAGACCGGGGTTCTTCTCGTGGAGCCACGCGGCGATGGGATCCATGGGGTGGTGACGCTCCTTGCCGGGTCGGGTGCGGTGGTACGGGTCAGGCCTGGGTGAGGGTGTCGCGGAGCCGGTCGAGGGCCTGCTCGGGGGTGCCGTGGGCGAGGATCATCGCGTGCACCCAGCGCTCGACGCCGAAGGCGACGCACGCGCTGTACGCGGGGCCTTCGGAGCCGGCGCGGATGCCGAGGCGCTCGCCGAAGAAGTTCCGGTGCCGGTTGACGGAGGCGATGGCCGTGCCGTCGGGGGCGCTGAACTCGTGCTTGACGGGGTCGAGTGCCATCAGGCGGGCCCGGGAGCCGCCCTTGTCGTAGAAGGGGTCGTCGGCCACGGCCCGGGACAGGTCGAGGCCGAGGCGTCCGGCCAGCTCCTGGACGAACGCGGCGCCCTGCTCCAGGTGGTCGAGCGCGCCCTGCTTCGTACCGAGGTAGAGGACCTCACGCATGTGGAAGCCCCACAGACGGCGCAGCCCGTCGTAGTGGGTCTCGTTGCGGAAGCAGCGGCCGGCCGCCGAGAGGCGCAGTCCGCCCTCGCCGACGTCCCGGCCCTCCAGGGAGAGCAGCAGGCCGTAGCAGGTGGCGGACGGCAGGAGGTAGCCGGTCGGCCGCAGCGGCAGTTCGCCCGGCGTCTCCCCGGCGGCGAGTCCGTCGAGGGCGTCGGGTGCGAACCGTCCGGCGGAGACGCCGAGATGGGGGAAGTTCCGGAAGAAGTCGAGGCGCGCGAGGCTCTCCACGGAGAGCAGCGGCGGGCCGACCACCTCGGGGGCGGAGAGCCGCGCGGCCAGGCCGGTGAGGAGCGCGTCCAGGCCGTGGAGCAGGGCGGCGTGGACCGGGTCGAGGGTGATCAGGCCCGGTCCGGGGCTCTTCAGGCCGCCGTCCGGCAGGACGGTGGCGCCGGGTGTGATCGTGGTGCCGGGTGTGGTCATGGAAACGCTCCCTCTGGGCGTGGGCGAACAGTCAGGGCGTGGGGTCCTCGTCGACCACGGCACGGCGGAGAAGCCGCCTGATGCTCCATCAGGGACCGGACTGCGCATGGGGACCCTAAGCCAGCTCGTCGACGGTTGTCTAGACCAAAGCTGTCGCGCCAAAGGGGCGCAATCCGGCCATCGGGGCCCTTGACTCCCCATATCGAGGGGGCACTTGACAGAAGAGCTGGTCTAAACCAATTCTTCTCAACGACGTGGCCGCCTGACCTCCGGCCACCGCCTCTGGAGGGACCCATGACGACACCCGCTCCCACCCGACCCGCTCGCCGCCCCCGTCTGCACCGGGCGGCGTCGGACCGGCCGTACTTCAGCGCGGACGGCGAGTCGTACCTCGCCCAGACCACCCTCCGGGAGCTGGAGAAGTCGCGGCCGCTGCGGGTGCTGTCCGAGGAGGACTTCGCCCACTGGCAGACGTACGGCTACGTCGTCGTCCGCGAGGCGATCCCCGCCGAGGCCGCACGGCGCCTGCTCGACTTCACCTGGGACTTCCAGGGTCTCGACCCCGCGCGGCCGGACAGCTGGTACGAGGACCGGCCGTTCCGCTCCGAACTGGACCAGCAGCTGCACGTCTACGGCTTCGTGGAGGCGTACCACCACCAGCTGCTCTGGGACAGCCGCCAGGCCCAGCGGGTCTACGACGCCTTCGTGGACGTGTGGGACTGCGAGGAGCTGTGGGTCACCCAGGACCGCCTCAACCTCAACCCGCCCAACGTGCGCAACCGCGACCGCGCCCTGATCGAGCCCACCGACCGGGGCTTCGACATCGAGCTGCACTGGGACATCGACACCACGCTCGGCGTGCCGCCGCAGCGGGTGCAGGGGATCATCGCGCTCAACGACACGCGCCCGGAGTCCGGCGGCTTCCAGTGCTGCCCCGAGCTCTTCCGGCGGTTCGAGGAGTGGAAGCTCGGCCAGCCGGCCGGACGCGACCCCATCCGGCCCGCCGTGGACCGCACGGAGTTCCCGGTCGTCCGTCCCGATCTGCGCCCCGGCGACCTGCTGATCTGGAACGGCCTCCTCGCCCACGGCGTGGCCCGCAACACCTCGGCCGACCAGGTGCGGGCGGTGCAGTACCTGTCGATGATGCCGGCCCTGGAGGAGCACGCGAAGCTGCGGAAGTCCCGGGTCGAGTCCTGGCGGCACCTGCGCACCCCGCGCTGGAACCGCACCCTGGTCGGCGACCCCGTCCTGCACGAGTCCAAGCGCTATCCCACGGCCACCCTGAACGAGCTCGGCAGCCGGCTCCTCGGGCTCAGCTCCTGGCACGCCCCGGAGACGGACGCCGCCGCGGGACCGGGCGCGGACACGGGAGCGGACGCCGCCGCGGGCGCGGGCCCGCACACGGACACGGCACCGGGCGCGGACGAGGAGTCGGCGTGCGCCGTGTCTGTCTGACCCTCCCCACCCACCGCGCCTGCCCCGACACGATCCGGGCCGTGGCCGCGGAAGCCGCCCACGGGGCCCGCCACTTCGGCGCCGAGGTCCACCTCCTGGTCCTGGACTCCTCCGAGGCCCCGGTCCTCGCCGAGCACCGGCGCACGGTGGCCGCGCTGCCCCCGGTGCCCGGCGTGGTCGTCCACCACCTCGACGAGCCCGCGCAGCGGGCCTTCCTGCGCGAGGTGCTCGCCCGGTCCGGCGCCGCCGAACCGGAGCGCCTGCTGGACCTCATGCTGCCGTCCCGCGTCTCCTACGGCGCCTGCACCAACCGCGCCTTCCTGTTCGCGGAGGCGCTCGGCTGCGCTTCCGTGCACCGCCGGGACTCCGACAGCCGCTACCAGCGACTGGACGGCGAGCCCGTCTTCCCGCTCCACCACGAGCTGGCGGCGCTCGGCCGTCCGGCCGCCGAGGTCGCGGGGCTCGTCTCCCGCAGCCGGCTCGACCCCGCGTCCGCCCACCGGCCGGTGGCCCTGGTCGGCGGCTCGTTCGTTGGCGAGATGTCCGTGGACGTGGCGGAGATCCACCGGCTCGACCCCCTCGTCTACGACGACGTCATCGGCCTGTCCGTACCCGACGGCTATCCGGAGATCTGGCGCGCGAACCTGATCGCCGAGGCGTTCCGCGGCGCCGGTACCGCCGCGTTCACCGGTGACCTGACGACGCTGACCACCGTCAGCCCCTCGCGCGTCGACATGTGCAACATCGCGCTGGCGCGCGAGGTGTACGGCCGGGTGCCGCTGCCGCCCGCCACGGACACCATCGGCAGCGACTACTTCCTCCTCCACCTGGTCCACGACGCCCGGCTGCCCGGCGTGCTGCACAACCGCCACATCGTCAACTTCCACACCCGGGAGCGGCGTTCGGACCGGGGATTCCTCGCCTACCAGCTGCGGTTCGCGAAGTTCCTGCTGTCGGCCCCGCACCTCCACTCCGTGTACGCCGGGACGGCGGCGGCCGGCGCCTCGCTGCTCGACACCGGCGGCGGCCTCCGGGCCTCCGTCGTCGCCGGACTGGTCCGGGAGAGCACCCGGCTCGACCCCCTGGAGAAGGCCGAACGCCTCGACGTCGTCGACCGCTCCTACCGCAGGCTCGGCGGCCGCTACGCCGAGGCGGCCGACTTCCTCGCCGCCCACCGGGAGCGGCTCATCGACGAGGTCCGCCAGGACATGGCGGAGTTCGCCGTCCTGATCGACGCCTGGGCGGACGTGGTCCGCGCGGGCGCGGACCACGGGATGACCTCGAAGGACGTCGCATGACGGCGGAGCCGAGGCCGTCCACGGTCACCGTGCGCTACGCGGGCGGCGAGGAGCGCCGGGGCCCCGTCACGATGGGCCAGGCCAACATGATCCGCTGCATGCTGCGGGACGAGCCCGAGCACATCAACATCCACGCCGTGTGGCCGGTGCCCGGGGGAACACGGACCGAGTCCGCGATCGACGCGCTGCGCGCCCTGGTGGTGCGGCACGAGGCGCTGCGCACGACCTTCCCGCACGCACCGGGCGAAGCGCCGCGCGAGCAGGTCGTCGCGGCCGGGGGCTCGTTCACGGTCACGGTCCTCGACCACGGGACCCTCCCCCGCGACGCCGGCCGCCACGCCGACGCGATCGCCCGCCGGAACCGCGTCGAGCGCTTCCGCCTCGACCGGGACTTCGGGCTCCGGATCTCGCTCGTCGCCGTGGCCGGGGCACCCGTCTTCGTCGCCCTCGCGGCGAGCCACGCCGTGACCGACATCAGCGCCCTCTCCGTCCTGGAGGAGGACTGGCTCGCCCTGCTCGCCGGCCGGACGCTCCCCGCCGTCACGGCCTTCACCCCGCTCGACCTGGCCGCCGAGGAGGCGACGCCGGGTGGGCTGCGGAGGTCGGAGGCGTCCCTGCGGCACTGGGAGCGGATCATCCGCACCGGCCCCCAGGCGATGTTCGCGGAGCCGGGCGCCGTGGGCGCCGAGGTCGAGGCGGAACAGCTGACGCTCCGCTCGCAGCGCGGGGCGCGGGCGCTCGCCCGCGTGGCGGAGCGCACCGGCGGCCTGCCCTCCACGGTGCTGCTGACGGCCTGGTGCGCGCTCGTCGCCCACCGCACGGGCCAGTCCTCGTGCGTCGCCGCCGTCCCGACCTCCAACCGCTTCCTGCCCCGGCTCGCCCGCTCGGTGAACACCGTGTCCCAGGACGCGCTGCTCTCCCTCGACGTGCGGGTGCCGTCCTTCGACGCGCTGCTGCGCAAGGCGTGGGGAGCGGCACTCAACGCCTACCGGCACAGCCAGTTCGACGCGGTCCGCCTCTGGGACATGATCGACGCCGTCACCCACGAGCGGGGCAGCCGCTTCGCCCGCGACGTCGTCTTCAACGACGTCAGCACCGTCCCGGGCCCGCGGCCCGCCGACGCGGCGGACGGGCCCGCACTCGACGTGGTCCGGGGGCCGGCGCAGGTGCTGCCGACCCGCGTGCTGACCTTCGTCCACGAGACGGCGCCGCTGCTCCGGATCGGGATGTGGGTCGATCCCGCGCTGTTCGCGCCGGACGAGGCGGAGGGCTTCCTCACGGGTCTCGTACGGCTCCTGGAGGCGGCCGCGACCGAGGACGTGCCGCTGTCGGCGCTCACCGGGGTGACGGGGGTCCGTCCGGTCGAGCGCGGCACCGGGTGGATCCGGGTGGACGGTTCGTGGGTGTCGACGGCCGAGGTGGCGGAGGTGCTGAGCGGGGCGCTGGGAGGCGTACCCGCGCACGTCGTGGAGGGCACGTCGGAGGGGGAGGGTCTCACGGCCTTCCTCGCGTGCGGCGACTCCCCGCTCACCCCGGAGGAGGCGCACACGGCGCTGATGGAGGCCCTCCCGGGCCGTCCGGGAGTGCTGGCACCCCGCCGGTACGTGATCGTGCGGGACGCGCCGGCGGAGGCGGACCCGGCCGGTGCGTGGCTCCGGCAGCCGATTCTCAGGGAAGGGGCCGGCCGGGACCGGCACAGGTGACATGACGACGAATGACGTGACCGTGGAACGGGAGAAGAACTCCCTTCCGAGCCCGTGGCGTTCGCATCGCTTCCGGCTGTTCTTCGCCGCCCGCAGCACCTCGCTGCTCGCCGACGGCATGCTGATGGTCTCGCTGACCACCGCCGTGCTCGGCGCGGGGTACGGGGCGGCGGGCGTGGGCTACGCGCTGGCCGCCTGGATGGCACCGATCGTCCTGCTGGTGCTGTTCGGCGGCGTGCTCGCCGACCGCTTCACCCCTCAGGTGATGATGGTCGGAGCCGACGTGGTGCGGATGGTGGCCATGCTGGCGCTCGCGGTGCTCCTCGCCGCCGGCGACATGCGGCTGTGGCACATGATGGCGCTCCTCGCGCTCAGCGGCGCCGCGACCGCCATGTTCCAGCCGGGTCTGGCGAGCCTGGTGCCCCGGGTGGCCGAGGACATCCAGCGGGCCAACGCGCTGCTGCGCATCTCCGAGTCGATCTGCACCCTGCTGGGTCCGGGGCTGTCCGGCCTGCTCGTGGCGTACTGGGACGTCGCCGGGTCCTTCGTGGTCATCGCGGCCTTCTACGCGTGCAGCGCGCTCGGCCTGGCCCCGCTGCGGAAGCTCGGAACGGCCCGGGACGAGAGCGACGAGCCGATCCTGCGCCGCCTGGCCACCGGATGGCACGAGTTCCGGTCCCGCTCGTGGCTCTGGGGCGTCATCGCCGTGTGGGCGGTCTACGGCCTGTTCGTCTTCGGTCCGGCGCTGCCGCTCGGCGCGGCGCTGCTGACCGAGCAGCACGGCGCGAGCGGGTACGGCTGGATCGCCTCGGCCGACGGCGCCGGGACGATCGTCGGCGGACTGCTCGGCATGCGGGTCCGCCCGAGCCGCCCCCTCGTCGCGGGCGCGTGCGCGATGTTCTTCTTCTCCCTCAACCCCCTGGCGCCCGCCCTCGGGTGGTCGTTCACCATCACGGCGCTCACCGGTGTCGTGGCCGGCTGCGGGTTCGCGTTCTGGGGCGTCATGTGGGCGACGAGCGTGCAGTCGCACATCCCGCTGGCCGTGCTGAGCCGCGTCTCCGCCTACGACGTGGCCGGTTCGATCATGGTCATTCCGCTGGGCCGCGCGCTGTCCGGGCCGGCCGCCGAGAGCGTGGGCGCCGACCGGGTGCTGCTCTTCTCGTCGGTCATGGGCCTGGTGCTGATCGCCGTCATGCTCGCGGTGCCCGCGGTCCGCGCCCTGCGCCGGGCCCCGGAGGGGGCCGAGGGGCGTCTCAGGCAGGGGTGAGCGCCATCGCCAGGGCCACCACCCCGAGCAGCCCGAGGTACGCGCACGCGTGCACGCGGTCCGGGATGCGGGGCGGGCGGCGGCGCAGTACGGCGATGACCGGCAGGGCTCCGAGGAGCAGGGCGCCCGCCGCGTACGGGTCGACCAGGCCGACGAGCCCGGTGCCGGCCGCCGTGGCGGCGGGCGGCGCGGAGCCGGCGAGGGAGACCACGGCGGCCGGGAGGGCGACGGCGAGGGTGAGGGGGTTGGCCAGCGCGGTGGCCACCCGCATGGGGTGACCGGCCCGACGCAGGGCGGGGACGGTCATGACGCTGCCGCCGACGCCGAGGAACGCGGCGACCGCTCCGATCGGGGCCCCGGCGGTGGCCGGCAGGGGCCTCGGGAGCGGCGAGGACTCCGTGCCAGGCCGGGTCGTGCGGAGGAAGCCGGGCCGGAGCAGCAGGTCGAGGGCGGTCAGGGCGACGTACCCGACGAACGCCCAGCGGACCGGCTCCGGCGGGGCGAAGCGGGTCGCGTACGCCCCGGCGCAGGCGCCCGCCGCGAGGAGCGGCAGCAGGGCGCCGGTGCCGCGCAGGGCGAGGAGCACGGGCCGTGGGGTGACGGCGGTGGCGAAGGCGGCGCTCACGACCATCACGAGGGCCGAGGTGGCGGTGGCCACCGGAAGGGCCGCCGGGCCGAGGGCGGCGTCCGCCCACACCACAATCGGAACGGCCACGAAACCGCCGCCGAACCCGAACAGCACCGTCGTCGCTCCGGTGAGGAGCCCGATCGCCGTCAACGTCATCACGTCCATGGGTCAAGACCATCAGGCCGGCCCGGGTTCCCGCATGCGATGGTCGGCAGCATTCCTTCGCGTCTCGGCCAGTACGGTGGCCCCGTGAGGAACATCCCGCTGGACGACGTCGACCCTCTCGACCGGGCCGTCCTGCCGATCGGCACCGACTATCCCGAGGGGCACGTCCTGGAGTGGCACCGGCACCGGCGCGCCCAGTTCCTCTACGGGGCGACCGGCGTGATGGTCGTGGACACCGCCGACGGCACCTGGACGGTCCCGCCGGAGCGGGCCGTCCTGATCCCGGCCACGATCCCGCACCGGGTCCGGATGCTGGGCGTGAGCACGTGCAGCCTGTACGTGGAGCCGGGCGCCGTCCCGTGGTGGCCGGCGCGCTGCACGGTCGTGGACGTGCCCCCACTGCTGCGGGAACTGCTGCTCGCCGCCGTCGAGTTCGAGCCCGAGTACAGCCTGTCGGGGCGTGAGGGGGCGATCGCGACGCTGCTGCTCCACGAGATCGCCGCGCGCTCCCCGCTCCCCTTCCACGTCGCCATCCCCGCCTCCGGTGACCTCGCGGCGCTGTGCCGGGAGTACCTGGCGGCCCCGGACGCCACGGTCACGAACACGGACTGGGCGGCCGGGACCGCCCTGAGCGAGCGGGCGTTCACCCGGCGCTTCCGGGCGGAGACGGGCGAGAGCCCCGCCGTCTGGCGGTCCCGCGCGCGACTCCTGGCGGCCGTGCCCTTGCTGCGTACCGCGTCGGTGAGCGCGGTGTCGGGACGGCTGGGGTACGCCTCCCCGGCCGCGTTCACGGCGGCCTTCACGCGCGTCTTCGGTCTGCCGCCGTCACGGTTCGCCGCGGGCCGGGGCTGAACGCCCCGGCCGGACCCTCAGCCGCTCAGCGCGTCACGGTCCACTTCTGGTTGGCGCCGCCGGAGCAGCTCCAGATCTGCAGCCGGGTGCCGTTGGCGGAGCTGTTGCCGGTGGCGTCGAGGCACTTGCCGGACGCCGGGTTCACGATGTCCCGCGCGGAGTTGGCGGTCCAGCGCTGGGCTCCCGTGCCGTTGCAGTCCCACAGCTGGACGGGGGTGCCGTCGGCCGTGCCCGCGGAGGTGACGTCGAGGCACTTGCCGAGCGCGCGGACGGTGCCGTCGGCCGCCAGCGTCCACTGCTGGGCGGCGGTGCCGTTGCAGTCGTAGAGCTGGACGGGGGTGCCGTTCGCGGGGTTCGCGCCGGCCACGTCGGCGCACTTGCCGCCGATGCCCGTGAGGGGGCCCGCGCCGGCGGGGCCGTCGGCGGTCGTGACGCGGACGTGGTCCACGACGAGCTGGTTCGGGAAGGCGGTGGAGCCGTCCGGGTCGCCGGGCCAGTAGCCGCCGACGGCGAGGTTGAGGATGAGGAAGAAGGGCTTGTCGAAGACCCAGGTCCGGCCGCCGAGGTCGGCGGGCGTGCGGGTCTGGTAGACCGTGCCGTCCACGGACCAGGTGATCCGGTTGGGAGACCAGTCGACGGCGAAGGTGTGGAAGGCGTCGGCGAAGGCCTGTCCGCCGGGCAGGGTGTAGCCGGCGCCGATGCCTCCGGAGCCGGAGTAGCCGGGGCCGTGCAGGGTGCCGTGGACGGTGGAGGGTTCGAAGCCGACGTTCTCCATGACGTCGATCTCGCCGGAGTTGGGCCAGCCGACCTGGCCGATGTCGTCGCCGAGCATCCAGAACGCGGGCCACATGCCCTGGCCGCGCGGCACCTTCATGCGGGCCTCGGCGTGCCCGTAGCGGGTGGTGAACCTTCCGGCGGTGTTGAGCCGGGCGGAGGTGTACTCGCAGCGTCCGTACCAGCAGGAGTAGTTGCCCGGGTTCTCCTTGCGGGCGGTGATCACCAGGTGGCCCTGTCCGTCGAGCGCGGCGTTGCCGGTGCCGGCCGTGTAGTACTGGCGCTCGTGGTTGCTGACGTTGTCGCCGGTCTCGGTCTGCCAGCGCGTGCCGTCCACGGCGGCCCCCGCGGCTCCGTCGAAGTCGTCGGAGAAGGTGACGGCGGCCGTGGCGGCGGCGGGGCGGAGCGCTTCCGCGGGTCCGGCGGCCGGACCGGGCGCCGCGACGGCGAGCGCGAGGGCGAGGGCCGCCAGGGCGGTGGACAGGGCGCGCACGCGTGAGCGGGAGGAGGTCATGACTGTCTCTTCCGTCGGCTGTGGGGGGGGGTCGCGGCGGGACGGCACACTTCACCGCCTCCATGATTTAAGGAGTGAGGGAAGGGGGCGTCAAGAGGTGCGACGCCCCTTCGACTCCGCGCGGTTCAGCGGGTGTTGTCCGCGTGGGCGAGGGTCTCCCAGGCCGTGAAGAGGCCAGTGAGCGCGTGGAGGCGGCCTCCCGGGGACGGCGACCGAGCCGGCCAGGAGCCCGGCGAGGGGCAGGAGGGACGGTGAACCATCGAGTCATGGAGTTACCCCTTCTCCACGGATGTGAACGCACGAGGGTTGCCGACAGGGGAAGCCGAAGGCCCGAGCCAGTGCCGCCAGGAGCGCCGGTTCAGTTCAAACACGGCCGAACCGGGGCTCTCGTCGGCCACGCGCGAGAGCCGCGCGTTCACGTTCATGAATCGAGGAGAAACGGCGGCGGCGGCCCGTGTCGTGGGAGCGGGCCCGGCTTCCGTACGATTCCCCCCGTTGACACTCATACGTCTGAAGGAGATCCCCATGGCCCAGGTCACGCTGAAGGGCAGCCCCGTGCAGGTCAACGGCGCTCTGCCGACCCCCGGTAGCCAGGCCCCCGACTTCACGCTCGTCGCCGAGGGGCTGGCGGACAAGACGCTCAAGGACTTCGCCGGTCAGCGCAAGGTCCTCAACATCTTCCCGAGCGTCGACACGCCGACGTGCGCCTCCTCGGTCCGCGCCTTCAACGAGAAGGCCGGGCAGCTGGACAACACGGTCGTCCTCTGCATCTCCGCCGACCTGCCCTTCGCCCAGGCCCGCTTCTGCGGCGCCGAGGGCCTCGAGAACGTCAAGAACCTCTCGACGCTCCGCGGCCGCGAGTTCCACACCAACTACGGCGTGGAGATCGCGGACGGCCCGCTGGCCGGTCTGACCGCCCGCGCCGTCGTCGTCCTCGACGAGAACGACACGGTGCTGCACGCGCAGCTCGTGGGCGAGATCGCCGACGAGCCGGGCTACGACGAGGCGCTCGCCGTCCTGAAGTAGTCCTCACCGCGGCGGGACACAGCCGAGGAGCCCTCCACCGGGACCGGTGGAGGGCTCCTTCGCGTCTCCCGCGCTCAGGCGCAGCCGGGACAGAGCCCCCGGTACGTCACGTCCGCCTTGGACACCGTGAACCCGAACCGCTCCTCCGGCGGCAGGACGGCGAGCGGGTCCCCCGCCGGGCGGACGTCGCGGATGATCCCGCAGTTCGAGCAGACCAGGTGCTGGTGCGGGTGGTGCGCGTTCGGGTCGTAGCGCTTGGCCCGCCCGTCCGTGGAGAGCTCCACGACCTCCCCCAGGGCGACCAGCTCGCCCAGGGTGTTGTAGACCGTCGCCCGCGCGATCTCCGGAAGCCGCTCCACCGCGCGCGCGTGGACCTCGTCCGCCGTGAGGTGCACGTGGTCCCCGGCCAGGACCTCCGCGACCACCCGGCGCTGGGACGTCATCCGCCAGCCACGCGCGCGCAGGCGCTCCAGCAGGTCACTCATGTCTCACCTCTTCAGCATCGGCAAACTTGGCGTGGTTCTTGACTTGGACTAGGTCCATCGTAGGATCGGTTTCGAAGATGGCCAAGGGACAGGAAGATTCCAGCACGGCGGGAGAACCACACACGTGAGATCCGCGCCAGGCCCGTCCGCCGAACGCACTTCCTGAGCACTGTGATCCGCCAGGTCCGGAGGGATTCCGATGTCTGAGAACCACGAAGCAACCGTCACCGACGCGAAGGCCGAGGGGGGCGGCTGTCCCGTCGCGCACGGGCGCGCCGCCCACCCCACCCAGAGCGGTGGCAACAGCCAGTGGTGGCCGAACCGGCTGAACCTGAAGATCCTCGCCAAGAACCCGGCGGTGGCCAACCCGCTCGGTGAGGACTTCGACTACGCGCAGGCCTTCGAGGGCCTCGACCTGTCCGCCGTGAAGCAGGACATCGCCGAGGTCCTGACCACCTCGCAGGACTGGTGGCCCGCCGACTTCGGCCACTACGGCCCGTTCATGATCCGCATGGCCTGGCACAGCGCCGGCACCTACCGCATCAGCGACGGCCGCGGCGGCGCCGGCGCCGGCCAGCAGCGCTTCGCGCCGCTGAACAGCTGGCCGGACAACGGCAACCTGGACAAGGCCCGCCGTCTGCTGTGGCCGGTGAAGAAGAAGTACGGCCAGAGCATCTCCTGGGCCGACCTCATGATCCTCGCGGGCAACGTCGCCCTGGAGTCGATGGGCTTCGAGACCTTCGGCTTCGCCGGTGGCCGCGCCGACGTGTGGGAGCCCGACGAGGACGTCTACTGGGGCCCCGAGACCACCTGGCTCGGCGACGAGCGCTACACCGGCGACCGCGAGCTGGAGAACCCGCTCGGCGCGGTGCAGATGGGTCTCATCTACGTCAACCCGGAGGGCCCGAACGCCAACCCGGACCCGATCGCCGCGGCCCGCGACATCCGCGAGACCTTCCGCCGGATGGCGATGAACGACGAGGAGACCGTCGCCCTCATCGCCGGCGGCCACACCTTCGGCAAGACCCACGGCGCCGGCCCGGCCGACCACGTGGGCGCGGACCCGGAGGCCGCCTCCCTGGAGGAGCAGGGCTTCGGCTGGAAGAGCACCTTCCGCACCGGCAAGGGCCCGGACGCCATCACCAGCGGTCTGGAGGTCACCTGGACCACCACGCCGACCCAGTGGGGCAACGGCTTCTTCAAGAACCTCTTCGAGTACGAGTACGAGCTGACGAAGAGCCCGGCGGGCGCCCACCAGTGGGTCGCCAAGAACGCCGAGGCGATCATCCCGGACGCGTACGACCCGGAGAAGAAGCACCTCCCGACGATGCTCACGACCGACCTGTCGCTGCGCTTCGACCCGGTCTACGAGCAGATCTCGCGCCGCTTCTACGAGAACCCGGCCGAGTTCGCGGACGCCTTCGCCCGCGCCTGGTACAAGCTCACCCACCGCGACATGGGCCCGGTCGTGCGCTACCTCGGCTCCGAGGTCCCGGCGGAGGAGCTCCTCTGGCAGGACCCGCTGCCGGCCCGCACCGGCGAGCTGGTCGACGCCGCGGACATCGCCTCCCTCAAGGAGAAGATCCTCGGCTCGGACCTCACGGTCACCCAGCTGGTCTCCGCCGCCTGGGCCTCCGCCGCCTCCTTCCGCTCCAGCGACAAGCGCGGTGGCGCCAACGGCGGCCGCATCCGCCTGGAGCCGCAGCGCAACTGGGAGGTCAACAACCCGGACGAGCTGGCGCAGGTGCTGCGCGTCCTGGAGGGCGTCCAGGAGTCCTTCAACGCGGCCCAGAGCGGCGGCAAGCAGGTCTCCCTCGCCGACCTCGTCGTCCTCGCGGGCGTCGCGGCGGTCGAGAAGGCGGCCGCGGACGCCGGCCACGACGTCGAGGTCCCGTTCACCGCGGGCCGCGTGGACGCCGCCCAGGAGCAGACGGACGTCGAGTCCTTCGCCGCCCTGGAGCCGGCCGCGGACGGCTTCCGCAACTACCTCGGCAAGGGCAACCGCCTCCCCGCCGAGTACCTGCTCATCGACCGGGCGAACCTGCTCGGCCTGAGCGCGCCCGAGCTGACGGTCCTCGTCGGCGGCCTGCGCGTCCTCGGCGTCACGCAGCCGCAGTCCTCGCTCGGTGTCCTCACCGAGACGCCCGGACGTCTGACGAACGACTTCTTCGCCAACCTGCTCGACCTGGGCACGGAGTGGACGTCCGTCTCCGACGACCAGACCACGTTCGAGGGCCGTGACACGGCCACCGGCGCGGTCAAGTGGACGGGCAGCCGCGCCGACCTCGTCTTCGGCTCCAACAGCGAGCTGCGCGCGCTGGCCGAGGTCTACGCGAGCGACGACGCCAAGGCGAAGTTCGTGAAGGACTTCGTGTCGGCGTGGGACAAGGTCATGAACGCGGACCGGTTCGACATCGCCTGATCCTCACCGCGCACCGGGGCCGGGGCGGGGGGGGGGCCCGCCCCCCCAGCGGGGGGGGGCGTATCATCAGATCCCCGCGGGGGCCACACCCCACGACCACACCCCCCCCCCCCGGGGGGCGGCCCCCGCCCCCCCCCCCCCCCCCCCCCCCCGGCCCTTCGCGTACCGACACCCCCGCCCCGTCTTCTTTCTGACGCCGCATGAGACAACCGACGGACCTCCGTCACCGTCCTCACGAGACGAGAGGGGCACCGGGAGCGGGCCGGACGACCGGCCTCCCCCGTGCCCCGACGAGACCGATCGTGAGGAAGACCGCTTTGATACGTGTCACACGCGGCGTGACCACCGCCGTGGCGTTACTCGCCCTGACGGCGGCGTCCCCCTGGCCGGCCGCCGCACAGCCGGCACCCGGATCACCGTCGAGCACGACCCCGGGGGCCCGGTCCGGTGGCCTCACCCTCCCGGAGGGCTGGCGGATCACGGGGACCGGTCCGGACGCGCGGCTCGTCTGGACCTCGCCCGAGCGCATACCCATGGGCGACGCCCGGGTCGAGTTCCACGCCGGCGACCGGCTCCTCGGCCGTCCGCTCGCCGGGCCGGACGGGCGGTCCTTCGCCCTGCCCCTCGGCGACGCCCGGCTCGAAGAGGGCACGCAGCTGCGGGTCACGGCCGGCGGACGACGCCTCGACGCCCCGGGACGCGCGGACGCCGCCGCCGAACGCCCCCTGGCCCCCGCCCCCGTACCCCCGGCCCCGCTGCCCGCGAACCGGGTCGACCCGGGAGTGACCGGCCCGTACCGGACGGTGGGCGGCGAGTACGCCCTGCCGTCCGTACGGCTGCCGGGCTACCCGCAGCCCGTGGAGATGCGCGCCACGGTCGTCGGACCGGCCGGTGCGCCGGGCAGGCGCCCGGTGGCCCTGTTCCTGCACGGCCGCCACGCCACCTGCTACACCCCGGGCACGGAGGACGTCCGGATGACCTGGCCGTGCCCGGCGGGCACCCGGCCGATACCCAGCGAGCAGGGATACCTGCGGGCCCAGCGCCTCCTCGCCTCGCAGGGGTACGTGACGGTGTCCGTCGCCGCCAACGGCGTCAACGGGCAGGACGAGAACGCCGAGGACGCCGGCGCCCAGGCCCGCTCCTCCCTGGTCCGGCTGCACCTCGCCCGCTGGGCGGACTGGGCCGCGCACCCGGCCTCGGCCCCCGCCGCCGTGCGGAGGACCGCACCGGCCGACCTCTCGCGCGTCCTCCTCGTCGGACACTCCCGAGGGGGCGAGGGCGTCAACCGGGCCGCCGTCGACAGCCTGAACCCGCCGCCGGCCGCCCAGGACGGATACCGGGGCCCCGTACGGTGGAAGATCCGCGGCACCGTCCTGATCGGGCCCACGGTCTTCGGCCAGAACCCGGCCCCCGACGTGCCCTCCACGACCCTCCTGCCCGGCTGCGACGGCGACGTGTCCGACCTCCAGGGCCAGATCTACGTGGACGGAACGCGCGGCGTCAGCCGCGGCACCGCCCTGCACAGCGCGGCCTACGTGGTCGGCGCCAACCACAACTTCTTCAACAGCGAGTGGACTCCGGGCCAGGCCAAGGCACCGGCCTTCGACGACTTCTCCTCCGAGGACGGCGCCGACCCCGTCTGCTCACCCGGCACGGCGACCCGCCTGACGGCGACCCAGCAGCAGGCCGCGGGCGCCACCTACATCGCGGCCTCCGCCCGGCTGTTCGTCGGGGGCGACGACGCGGTCCGGCCGCTGCTCGACGGCACCGGCCGCCGCGCCCCCTCGGCCGGACCGGCGCGGGTCCTCACGCACGCCGTCGGCGGGAACCGCACCGCGGCCTTCCTGCCGGGCTCCTCGCTCACCGTCACCGGCGCCGGCCGGCTGTGCGCCCAGGTCACCCCGGACGCGGCCAAGGCCTGCCTGTCGCCCGAGCTGGGCTGGTCGCCGTCGCCGCACTTCGCGTACTGGGAGGCGTCTCCCGAGCCGGGCCGCGACGCCGTCGCGATGACGTGGACGGGCACGGGAAGCCGGGTCACGCTTCGCCCGTCCCGGACCGTCTCCCTCGCAGGCGCCGAGTCCCTGGCACTGCGCGTGATCGTCCCGCCCAACAGCACCGGCACCGAGCTGGACGTCACCGTGACCGACGCCTCCGGGCGGCGCGCCGCCCTGGGCCGCACCCGCGTCGACGGACTGCCGGGCAGCCCGCGCACCGCCGCCCACTGGGGCCGCGAGGTCCGCGTCCCGCTGGCCGCCGCGGCTCGGGCGGGCCTCGACCTGAAGCGGATCGGCACCCTCGAACTGACCCCGCGCGGCGGCACGGGGAGCGCCTGGCTGATGGACGCCTGGGGCTGGCGCCCCGGCACCCCCGCGGCGAACCCCGCGCCCCTCACGCGCGTCGACATCGGCCGCCTGACCGTCAAGGAGGGCGACTCCGGGGTCCGGACCTACCGGGTGCCCGTGACGGTCTCCGGGCGGGGCAGCGGACAGGTCCGCCTGTTCGTCCCCGAGCCGGACGGCGACCGGGTCACCTCCCGCACCGTGACGGTGCGTCCGGGACGCCATGACATCGACGTGCCGGTCCAGGTCCGGGGCAACACGCGCTTCGGCTACGACGTGCGCCACGACGCGTTCGTCAAGGCGGTCCGCGGCACCGTGGTCGGCGCGCACCGGGGCGGCGTGACCGCGCGCAACGACGACGCCATGCCCACCGTGCGCCTGGCGCCCGTCGCGGACGACGTGACCGAGGGCGCGACCCTGAGCTGGCGGTTGACGCTCTCCGCGCCGGCCGACGTCGAGATCGCGGGCGGCATCCTCCTGAAGCCGGTGACCGACGGCCCGGAGCTCTCCACGGCGGACCTCGACCCGGCCTGGGTGGAGGCGCGGTTCGGCGAGGTTCCGCAGCCCGCCCGGCCGCTGTCCGGGGTCATGGAGGACGGGACGCACCTGTGGCTCTCCGTCCCCGCGGGCGAGACGGCCGCGCAGCTGACCGTCCCCACCGTGCGGGACGCGGAGGCGGAGCCCACGGAGTCCCTCCGGGGCGCTCCGTACACGTACGACGAGTCCTGGGAGCCGGTCCTGGGGCCGGAGTTCACGGGCCGGGTGAGGGACGCGGCCTGACGAGCCGGTAGGACCGCCCCTCCGTATGGGGGGCGGGGGGGGGCGGGGGGGTGGGGGTCGGGTCTGGAGCGGTGGGGGGGGGAGAGCAGCCAGACGGGGGGCGCTGGCCACCACACTGACCCTCTGAGAGC
>NZ_JBHWFF010000011.1:204262-210330 GCF_042733785.1 Streptomyces sp. NPDC059695
CGGGGGGCCCCGGTCCGTGCGGCGTGTGAGCGGGGGGGGGGGGGGGCGGGGGCTTTTCGCCGGGGGGGGCCCCCCGCGGCTCGCGGCCGCCGTGCCCCCCCCGGGGCCCCCCCGCCCCCCATTTCGTGTTCCAGGAGCCACCCGAATCCCTGCGACTCTCCCGCACCACGAACCGATCGCTCGACATTCCCGCAGGTCAGGGCAGCCATCCTGCCAGGGCGTCACCCTGACCCCACCCCCACCCTTGCGATTGGCGCCACAGTGGTGCCATCATGACGTCATGGACCTCACCCCGTATGTCGACAACCTCCGCCGCGAACTCGCGGTGGCCGCCGAGGCCGGCGGCGACGAGGCCCGCGAGCTGGCGGAGCGGCTCACCGCACCGCTGGAGTCGGCGGCCCGGCTGACCATGCTCAACGTGCTCTCCGCCGCGACGGACGAGATCACCCGCGAACTCGCGCCCGGGTCGGTCGACGTACGGCTCCGGGGTCTCGACCCCGACTTCCTGGTGACGCTCCCGCCCGCCGACAGCGCCCCCGTGGAACCGGGCGCCGCCGGCGAACCACTCCCGGCCCCGGCTCCCACCGAGGGCGACGAGGGCGGCACCGCCCGCGTGAACCTGCGCCTGCCGGCCCACCTGAAGACCCGCGCCGAGGAGGCCGCGGCCCGCGAGGGCCTGTCGGTGAACGCCTGGCTGGTGCGGGCCGTGTCGGCGGCGGTCGGCGGCAACACCCGGCCGCGTACGCCGGAGAAGTCCCCGAGCGCCGGACAGAGCATCACCGGCTGGGTGCGCTGACCGCACCCCACCGGCACCACCCCACGTCATCACGTCCCCCCTGCGGGGACGATCCGAAGACCCAAGAGGACGGGACAGCCATGCCTTCCTTCGACACGCCCGAACCGATCTCGGTCACCGCCTACGTCTACGCCGGCTCCCTCCAGTTCACCGCGAGCGACCGTCCCGACACCGTCGTCGAGGTCCGGCCCCGCGCGCCCAGGAAGGACCTGGACGTCCGGGCGGCCGACCAGACCGAGGTCACCTACGCCGGCGGCGTCCTCACCATCACCACGCCCAAGGCCAGTCTGCTCGGCCGCGGCGGCACCGTCGACGTGACGGTGGAGCTGCCCGCCGGATCGCACGTCGACATGACCGGCACGGGAGCCGGCCTGATCGGCGAGGGCCGGCTCGGCGAGGTCCGCGTGAAGACCTCGGCCGGCGACGTCCGCCTCGACACCACCGGACCCCTCCACCTGACCGCGTCGCACGGCCAGAGCACCGTGGAACGGGTCGAGGGCGCCGCCGAGATCACCAGCAGCAGCGGAAACCTCCGCGTCGGCCTCATCGACGGGCACGCCGTCCTGAAGAACTCGCACGGCGCCACGACCGTCGGCACCGTGACCGGCGAACTGCGCGTCAGCGGCGCCAACGGCAGCATCGACATCGCACGCGCCGAGTCGTCGGTCACCGGCACCACCACCAACGGCGCCCTGCGCATCGCCGAGGTGTCCCGCGGCGAGGTCCAGCTCGAGACCTCCAACGGCTCCATCGAGGTCGGCATCCGCTCGGGCACCGCCGCCTGGCTGGACGTCAGCTCCCACCGCGGGCACGTGCGGAACACCCTCGCCGCCTCCGACGCCCCCGAGCCGGCCGAGGAGACCGTCAAGGTCCGCGCCAGGAGCAACTGGGGCAACATCGACATCCGCCGCGCCAAGGCCTGAGCACCCCCCGCCCGGCCCCCTTCCCTGTCACCCCGCACCCTTCCCCCGCGACCGGGACCGGGACCGGGACCATGAACGACCCCACGACCGGGCGCGGGTCACCCTTCACTCCCCCGAGTCGATGTCAGATGATGTTCGATATCGTTTGACGTCCGAGGGGTGAAGGGAGCACGGGATGCTTGCGGAGGACCGCCAGCGCGCGATCGTCGACGCGGTGCGGGAGCGGGGATCGGTCAGGATCAGCGAACTCGCCGAGGAGCTGAACGTGGCCGCCGTCACCGTGCGCGGCGACGTGCGCGAACTGGCTCGGCGGGGCGAGGTCACGCGCGTGCACGGCGGGGTCGCCCGGCCCTCCGGGCGGACGCGGGAGCTCCCCTCGGCACCTGCGGCCGGCGGAGAGGCCGCGCGGGACGAGGAGGCGACAGCGGGGCTCCCTGCCCGCGGGGCCGCGCGGACGTACGGCCTGGGCATGGTCGTCCCGCACTCGTCGTACTACTACCCGGAGGTCGTCGGAGGCGCGAAGGCCGCCGCGGCGTCCTTCGGCGCGACGCTCACCGTGGAGGTGTCGCAGAACGCCTTCGCCGAGAAGGCCCTGGTGGCCAGGATGCTCCGGGCGGGCGTCGACGGGCTGGTCCTGACGACGGCCGACGACCCGCGCACCTCGCCGGACACCGAGGCCTGGCTCAGGGGACTGCCCGTCCCCGTGGTCCTCGCCGAGCGCCGGACCGGACTCGACAGCGGCACGGTCGAGCACGTCGCCACCCATCACGAGTACGGCGCCCTGCTCGCCCTGCGCCATCTGACCGCGCTGGGCCGCGGCCGCATCGCGCTGATGCAGTTCCCCACGCTGACCTCCCCGATGCTGGAGACCGGCTACCGGCAGGCACTGGCCGCGCTGGACCTGGAGCCCTGCCCGCCGGAGGTCCCGGGCGCCCTGTCGGAGAACGACCCCGCCGACCTCGACGAGCAGTGCGCGCGGCTGGTGCGCTGTGTGAAGGAGGGCCTGGTCGACGCGGTCCTCGTCCACAACGACTCGATCGCCCTGCCGCTGGTGAGCCGGCTCCAGGCGGCGGGCGTCCGCGTCCCCGACGACCTGGCCGTCGTCACGTACGACGACGAGCTGGCCGCCCTCGCCGACCCCCCGCTCACCGCCGTCGCGCCCCCCAGGCGCGCGGTGGGCGCCGAGGCCGTCGAGCTGCTCGTCAGACGGCTCGACGACCCCGCCCGGCCGGCCCATCACCTGATGCTGCGTCCCGCCCTGAACGTCCGGGGCTGACCGGGCGGGTGCGCGACGGGCACGAGGCCCGTCAGCGCACCCGTCCCCGGGCCTTGAGGGGGGTCGGCGGGACCTCCGGCGCGTCGAGGCGGTCGCCGTCGTAGCCCTTCACCTCGCCGAAGCGGTCGCCCTTCGTCCAGGCCTCTCTCGCTTCCCGGATCTCCTCGTCCGTGCGGCCCACGAAGTTCCACCACATGACGATCTCCTCCTCGAAGGGCTCGCCGCCGAGGAGCATCAGGCCCGCGTCCGAGACGGCCCGGAGCGGGAGTTCGGTACGGCCGCAGCCGAGGTAGAGCATGGAGCCGGGCAGGACGGGGACGCCGTCGACGTGCGCCTCCCCGGACATGGCGAGCACCGCGTACTCGAAGTCCGGCTCCAGCGGCAGGCTCGTCGTGGTCCCGGCCGCGAGGGCGAGGTCCGCGCCGACGAGCGGGGTGTACGTGGTGCCGGGCGAGGCGGCGCCGTCGAGCGCGCCGAGGATCACCGTGGCGGTGAGGCCCCGCGCGGTGACCCGGGGCAGCTCCGCGTGGTGCTCGAAGTGCGGCTCGACGTGCCGGTGGGCGTCGGGCAGGGCGACCCAGAGCTGCGCGCCGTGCAGGAAGCGGGCGTGCGGCCGGGGGCTCTCCTCCGAGTGGGAGATCGCCCGGCCGGAGGTCATGAGGCCCAGCTCGCGCGGGCGGACGGTCTGGAGGCTGCCGGTGGAGTCGCGGTGCAGCACCTCGCCCTCGTGGAGCCAGCTGACGGTCTGCAGACCCATGTGCGGGTGCGGCGGGACCTGCATCCCGGGCTCGTCGGCGATGTCGTCGGGGCCGTAGTGGTCGACGAAGGCCCACGCGCCGATCATGCGACGGCCCAGGTTCGGGAGCAGTCGCCGGACCTCGGTCGACTCGCCGAGCTGGACGCGGCGGGGGCTGAGGAGCTCCCGTACCGGTTCGGCGACGACGAAGCCGCGACCGCCGCACACGGTCAGCGCGGCCTGGCGATCGAGATTGCTCATGGCACTCAACCCATCCTTGGTGGAATGTTCAACTAACCGGCGGTGTTGTGCTGGTCGACCACCCCCCAGGGTGGCAGATCCGGAGCTCTGGAAAGGGAGAGCAAGTGAGCGACACGTACTACGAGTTCGGAACGGCCGGGGAACGCTGGGACCGGGCGCGCCTGTTCTTCGACGCCAAGGAGTACGGAACCGCCGTCCGCATCCTGCGCGGCCTCGTCGCCGAGCACCCGGACCAGACGGCCCAGCGGCTCCTCCTCGCCCGCGCCTACTACCACTCCGCGCAGCTCGGGCACGCCGAGACGGAGCTGCGCGCCGTCCTGGAGCGCGACCCGGTCGAGCACTACGCCCGGCTGATGCTGGGGCGCACCCTGGAGCGCCAGGGCCGCCCGGACGAGGCCGCGCCGCACCTGCGGATGGCCGCCGCCATGTCGGGCGAGACGCTGTCCTGACCGCGGGGACGAGCTCCACCCGGAGCTCGTCCCGGGGCCCGTACGGGGCTTTCCCCCAGGCCGTACGGGGCTTTCCCCCGGGCCCGTACGGGGCTTTCCCCCGGACCCGAACGGGGGGGGCGTTTCCCGGGCCCGTCGGGGGCGCGCGTCGGGCCCGT
Organism: Streptomyces sp. NPDC059695; assembly: GCF_042733785.1. Lineage (NCBI taxonomy): Bacteria > Bacillati > Actinomycetota > Actinomycetes > Kitasatosporales > Streptomycetaceae > Streptomyces > Streptomyces sp. NPDC059695. The sequence continues at coordinate 208,862 of NZ_JBHWFF010000011.1, forward strand.
CCTGGGCAGCTTCCGGGCCCTTCGGAGACTTTCCCCGGCCCCTCGGGGCGCGCGTCGGGCCCGTCCGGGGTATTTCCCTGGCCCCTCGGGGTGCGGGCCCGGCCCGGCCGACGCGTGGCCGATACCCCCGCACGGTATATTCGCGGCCAGGAGGTCCTGGCTGTGCGTACACACCGAGCGGAACGCGGTGGGCCGGCGGGAGGTGCCGTGACGCACCTCCTGCTCGTCGGCGTGCTCGCGCTCGGGGTGTTCCTGATGCACGCCGTGGGCCACCCCGAGGGCTCCGGCGGCGGCACGGCCACCGTCTCCACCGCACACCACGGCGCCCTCGCGCAGGCCCCTTCCCCGCACGACGGCGGGGACGCCGCCGCCCGGCACGAGCCGGGCGCGGCGACGGACATGACCACCCTGTGCGTGGCCGTCCTCGGCGCCTGGCTGCTCGCGGGACTCGTCCGGGCCGCGCTCGGTCGCCGCCCCGACTGGCTCACGCTCCTCCTCGCGCGGCTCACGCCCGCGCTCGGCCCGCACGCCCCGCCGCGCCGGCCACCCGACCTCGCCCAGCTGTCCGTCCTGCGGATCTAGGCCGTACCCCGCCACCCCGGGCGCCTCGTGCTGCCCGTGAACGCTTCGGCCCACCCCTTTCCGTACCCGTACTCCGTACGGACGAACAGCACCCGAGGAATCACCCACATGCGTGCCTTCACCTCTCGCACCACCCGGAAGTTCGCCCTCGCCGCCGCCGTCGCCGCGACCGGTCTCCTGCTCGCCGCCTGCGGCACCGAGGACGGCACGAGCGGCATGGACCACGGCGGCGCCTCCGCGTCCGCCACCGCGCCGGGCGCCGGCGCCGAGGCCGGAGCGCCCGGCGCCTTCAACGACGCGGACGTGACGTTCGCGCAGATGATGATCCCCCACCACGAGCAGGCCCTGGAGATGGCGGAGCTCGCCGACGGCCGGGCCGAGGACCCCGAGGTCAAGAAGCTGGTCGCCGCGATCGAGCGGGCCCAGGACCCGGAGATCCGGAAGATGAGGGCCTGGCTGAAGGGCTGGGGCCGGCCGGAGTCCGCCGAGGGTCACGGCGCGGGACACACCATGTCCGGAATGATGTCCGACCAGGACATGAAGGACCTCGCCGCCGTCAAGGGGAAGGCCTTCGACCGGAAGTTCGCCGAGCTGATGATCGCCCACCACGACGGCGCCGTCTCCATGGCGGGGGACGAGCAGCGGGACGGCCGCAACGCCACGGCCGTGAAGCTCGCCGACGACGTCGTGCGGACCCAGTCCGCGGAGGTCGCCCAGCTGCGGAAGATCCTCGACCGGCTCTGATCCGGCCCGATCGACACGGCATCCCGGGCGGGGGGGGGGGCCGCGCGGGGCGGCGCGCCCCCCCCCCCCCCCCCCCCGAGCGCCGCGCCAAACGCGTCGCGGGCTCCGAGCCCCGCGCGCCCCGCGCGCGCGCGCGCGCGCGC
>NZ_JBHWFF010000011.1:210340-234924 GCF_042733785.1 Streptomyces sp. NPDC059695
ACTTCTCGGTTGCCCCCCCCACTCCCTTCTTCACTGACCCGCCCTGTAACCCCCCCTATTCACCGTTCACCCGGGGGCCCCCCCCCCCCCGGCCGCCCCCCCCCCCCCGCCCTCCGCACCCCTGGCGAAAGAACCATGACGACGTACTTCTCCGGCCGCCCGGCCGCCCCCTTCGGCGCCGCCCTGACCGCCGCCGCCCTCGCCCTGACCCTGACCGCCTGTTCCTCCGAGGACCCGGCCGCGGACGACGCCGGCTCCGGATCGGCCCTGAGCCACATCCACGGCCTCGGGCTGCGCGGCGACACGCTCTACGTCGCCACCCACCAGGGCGTCCACAGCCCGGACGCCGACGGCCGGCCGGTCCTCGTCGGGGACCGCCGCGACGACTTCATGGGCTTCACGATCACCGCCGAGGGCGTCTTCCTCGCCAGCGGCCACCCGGCGCCCGGCAGCGACGGACCCGCCGACCTCGGGCTCGTCGCCTCGGCGGACTCCGGCCGCACCTGGCGGGAGAGGTCCCTCGGCGGGAAGGTCGACTTCCACGCGCTGGACACCGCGCGCGACGGCACCGTCTACGGCTACGACAGCGCCGCCGGGCTGCTGAGGGTCAGCCCGGACGGCGTCACGTGGGACGACCGCGCCGCGCTGCGTGCCCTCGACCTCGCCGTCTCCCCCACCGCCGCGGGCACCGTCCTCGCCACGACCGAGACCGGCGTGGTCCGCTCCACGGACGGGGGCCGGAGCTTCGCCCCGGCCTCCGGGCGGGTCCTCGCGTACGTCTCCTGGGCCGCCCCCGACGCGCTCTACGGCGTCGATCCGGACGGCGTCCTCTTCCGGGGGACGGACGGGGGCACCTCCTGGACCCGGATCGCCGGTGTGCCCGGCGGCGCCCCGCAGGCCCTCACCGCCGTCGACGCCCGCCGCCTGCTCGTCGCCACCGGGGAGGGGGTGTACGAGTCGGGTGACGGGGGCCGCAGCTTCGCGCGGCGCATGGCGGTGGAGCCGGGCGGCGCCGGCCACTGAGCGCAGCCGTCGGGTCTCGACCGGCGGTTACGCCTCCGGCCGCCGGTCGACGACCACCTCGCCGCCGACCACGACCGTCTCCGCCACCGTGCCCGGGATCTCCTCCGGGGCGATGCGCAGGATGTCGCGGGAGAGCACGACGAAGTCGGCCAGCTTGCCCACCGTCAGGGAGCCCCGCTCGTGCTCCAGGAAGTTCGCGTGGGCCGAACCCATCGTGTAGCCCTCCACGGCGGTGACGACGTCGATCGTCTCGCCCGCCGTCCAGGCCTCGCCGCCGCCGGGCGCGCGGCGGGTGACGGCGGCGTGGATGCCGACCATGGGGTCCATCTCGGCGACGTTCCAGTCGCTGGAGAGGGCGAGGACGGCCCCGGCCGCGTGCAGGCTGCGCAGCGGCCAGGCCTTGTGCCAGCGCTCGGGGCCGACGTTCTCGGCCCAGTCCTGGCCGGGGCCCGCGATGTCAGGGGCGGCGTGCCGGGGCTGCATGCAGGCGACGACGCCGAGCTCGGCGAAGCGCGGGGTGTCGGCCGGGTCGAGGCACTCGACGTGGACGACCTGGTGGCGGGCGTCGCGCGGCCCGTTGGCGGCGCGGGCCCGCTCGACGGCGTCGAGGACGGTACGGATGCCGCGGTCGCCGGTGGCGTGGACGAAGCACTGGAAGCCGCGCGCGTCGAGCCGGGTGAGCAGCTCGGCGAACTCCTCGGGCGGGTAGAAGGTGTCGCCGCGGTGGTGGGAGCAGCCGGCGTACGGCTCCAGGAGGGCGGCGGTGCGGGGCTCGACGACGTCGTCGATGTACAGCTTGAGCGGGCCGACCCGCAGCCGGTCGTCGGCGTACTCCCGGGCCGCCGTCTCGAAGGCGTCGAGGTCCTCCTCCGTGGTGCCGCGCGGGTGGAAGAGCGCGGCGACGATCCGGGAGCGCAGCCGGCCCTCGGCGCGGGCGCGCTCGAAGAGGGCGAGGTCGTCGAGGGAGTTCTGCGGTTCGACGACGGTGGTGATGCCGTAGCCGATGGCGTCGTCCAGGCTCTTGGCGAGGCGTCCGTACTGCCGGTCGGCCGAGGCCCAGGGGAGGCCGAGCTCGCGCAGGGCGCGGTGGCCCTCGCGGGAGAGGCCCTTGATGGCGAAGTCCTTGACGAAGCCGGTGGGCTCGCCGGTCGCGGGGTCGGTGACGGCCCGGCCGAAGGGCAGCTCGGTGTGGTCGCGGTCGACGCCGAGCAGGCGGAGGGCGGCGGTGTTCAGCCAGGCGGTGTGGACGTCGTAGCTGAGAACGAGGGCGGGGGTGTCTCCGGTGGCCGGGTCGAGGTCGGCGGCGGTGGGCATCCGCCCGTCGGGGATCGCGGAGTAGTCGAAGGCCTCGGCCTCGATCCACTGCGCCTCCGGGTGGGCCTCGTGCCAGGTGCGGACGCGTGCGTGGATCTCGTCGAGGGTGCGGGCCCCGGCGAGCTGGACGCAGGCGTCGTCGGAGCCGAGGCGGACGTGGTTGTGGGCGTCGATGAAGCCGGGCAGGACGAGCCGCCCGCCGGCGTCGAGGATCCGGGTGTCGGGGCCGGTCCAGTCGGCCGCTTCGGCGTCGGGGCCGACCCAGACGACGCGTCCGGCGCGGACGGCGAGGGCCTGGGCCTCCGGGAGCGCCGGGTCGACGGTGTGGATGCGGGCCCCGGTGAGGACGAGGTCGGCGGGTGCGGTGCGGTTCATGGGGTGGGACTCCGGTGTCGTACGGGGGTGGGGCGGTGTCGTTCAGGGACGGGGGGCGCGGATCGGTGTGACGTGGCCGCGGGCGAGGAGCACGTACACGAGGGCGGAGACGGCAGCGCCGAGGAGGGTGAGGTCCGCGCCGCCCAGCGGGGCCACGAGGGGGCCGGTCCACAGTTCCGAGTCGCAGGTGAGCGCGGAGAAGAGGAGCCCGGCGAGGAGCGCGGTGAGGCCGGCCGGGTGCCAGCCCGCGCGGTACCAGTAGGCGCCGCCGGTGTCCGCGTGCAGGCCGGCGGAGTCGTAGGTGCAGCGTCGGAGCACCATGTCGGCGAGGAAGACCCCGCCCCAGGGCGCGAAGACGATGATCAGGAGGGAGAGGAAGGAGAGGAGGGAGGTGGTGAAGTCGGTGAGGAACAGGGCCCCGAGGGAGCCGGCGGCGGTGACGCCGGCGCTGATGACGATGGCGCGGGCCCGGGTCCAGGGGATGCCGAGGACCTGGAGGTTCAGGCTGGACGAGTAGAGCGTGATGATCGAGTTGGTGACGGAGCCGCCGAGGACGAGGGCCAGGAAGAGGGACTGGAACCAGCCGGGGAGGAGGCTCTCGGTGCCGGCGACGGCGTCGGTCATGTCGACCTGGGTCGCGGCGGCCACCCCGGCGACGCCGAGGGCGACGGAGGAGACGAAGCCGCCGAGCGCGCCGCTCCAGGTCACGGCCCGGAGCGTGGTGGTACGGGGCAGGTAGCGGGTGTAGTCGGCGGGCATGGGGAGGTACGAGAAGGGGCCGGCCAGCATGACGACGAAGGCGAGGCTCCAGCCGGAGGCGCCGGGCGCGGTGGAGGGGGCGGAGGTGTCGGCGCCGGGCAGGACGAGGACGATCAGGACGGCGAAGCCGACGGCGAGGACGTACGCCATCCAGCGTTCGGCGAACTGGACGGTGGCGTGGCCCCAGAGGGCGACGACGAAGGTCAGCGCGAGGGTGACGGCGAGCGCGAGGGCGCGGGCGGCCTGTCCGCCGTGCCAGCCGAGGTCGGTGAAGAACGCTTCGAGGGCGAGGGTGCCCACGACGGTGTTGACGATGGTGTAGCCGATGCTGACGATCCAGTTCAGCAGGCCGGCGGGCCAGTTGCCGCGGCGGCCGAAGGCCGCGCGGGAGATGACGAGGGTGGCGGTGCCGGTGCGCACGCCGCTGAGTCCGGCCGCGCCGATGGCGACGAAGGCGAGCCCGCCGAGCACGACGACGGCGGTCGCCTGCCAGAAGGAGAGCCCGAAGGCGACGGCGAGGGCGCCGTTGATGACGTAGGTGAAGGTGAGGTTCGAGCCGAACCAGAGCCAGAAGACGTCCTTGGCCCCGCCGTGCCGTTCGGCGTCGGGGATGGGGTCGATCCCGTGCTCCTCGACCTGGAACACCTCGTCGGTCGCTGTCCGGCCCGTGGTCACGGGCGCCGTCTCGTGGTCGAGCACATCGCACTCCTGTCGCGGATCGATCTTGAATGCTGTTCTAAGTTTTAGAACGGCATTCAAGATGTGCGATACATTCAGGCCACGTCAAGACCTTCGGGGGTTCCGGTTAAGGTCGATCTCTCAGACACAGGGCGCGGGGACCCGCGACGAACAGGACGGGGACGGCGGCGGTGGCAGGCGCGGCACGACGGCGGGACGGACACGTCACCCAGGAGCGGATGCTGGAGGAGGCCATGGCGGCGATCGCCGAGGACGGCCTCGCCACCCTCACCATGTCGGCGCTCGCCGAGCGGCTCGGCACCAGCGGCGGCCACATCCTGTACTACTTCGGCAGCAAGGACCTGCTGCTGCTCGCCGCCCTCCGGTGGAGCGAGGCCGCGCTCGCCGAGGAGCGGCGCGCGCTGCTCGACCGGCGGCTCACGGCCGAGCGCAAGCTCGACCTCTTCCTGCGGCTCTACCTGCCCCGCGGCCCGCGCGATCCGCGCTGGACCCTCTGGATCGAGCTCTGGGCCCGCACCCCGGGCAACAGCGCGCTCCGCGAGGCGCAGGCCGAACTGGACGCGGGCTGGCAGGAGGACCTGGAGGCCCTGCTCGCGGCGGGCGCGGCGCGCGGGCGGTTCGCCCCGCTGGACTCCGGCGCCCGCGCCTCCGAACTCCTCGCCCTCCTGGACGGATTGAGCACCCGGGTGGTCCTCGGCGAGGAGACGGGCCGGGACACCCGGCCCGCCCTGGAGGTCGCGCGCTCCGCGGCGCGCGCCCTGATCCCTCCGTACTCCCCGACCGTCTCAGGCAGTTGACGGCTCGTCCGTCCTCACCGGCCTCCGGGGACGCCCGGAGGGATCACCCGGCGTCCGGGGCACACCGGAGCGGTGGACGACGCGTCAGCCCCGGTAGGCCTCCAGCAGACGCAGCCAGGCCTCGCTCAGCGTCGGATACGCGGGGACGGCGTGCCACAGGCGGGCGATCGGCACCTCGCCGGCGACGGCGACCGTCGCCGAGTGGAGCAGCTCCCCGATGCCGGGCCCGACGAAGGCGGCACCGAGGACCACCTCCCGGTCCAGGTCCACGACCATCCGGGCGTGCCCCCGGTACCCCTGGGCGTACAGGCCGGCCCCGGCGACCTGCCGCATGTCGAGGTCCACGGCCCGCGCCCGGAACCCGGCGCGCTCCGCCTCGGCGAGGGTCAGTCCGACGGAGGCGGCCTCGGGGTCGCTGAAGACGACCTGCGGGACGGCGGCGTGGTCGGCGGTGGCCGCGTGCGCGCCCCACCTCCCGGTGTCCAGGGCGTCACCGCCGTGCGCGCGGGCGGCGATCGCGGCGCCCGCGATCCGGGCCTGGTACTTGCCCTGGTGGGTCATGAGCGCACGGTGGTTGACGTCGCCCACGGCGTAGAGCCAGTCGCTGCCGGTGACCCGCAGGCTGTCGTCGACGTCGAGCCAGGAGCCCGGGGCCAGACCGACCGTCTCCAGACCGATGTCCTCGGTCCGCGGCCTGCGGCCGGTGGCGAAGAGCACCTCGTCGCCCTCGACGTGGTCGCCGCCCTCCAGGACCACGGTGACGGGTCCGGTGCCCCCGTCGCGCACCACCGCGCTCACCGCCGCGCCGGTACGGATGTCGGCGCCGCGCGTGACGAGCGCCTCGGCCACGTGCTCGCCGAGGAACGGCTCCATGCGCGGCAGCAGTCCTCCACCCCGTACGAGCAGGGTCACCTTCGCGCCGAGGGCCTGCCAGGCGGTGGCCATCTCCACGCCCACCACTCCCCCGCCGACCACGACGAGCCGCTCGGGCACGCGGTCGGCGCTGGTCGCCTCGCGGCTGGTCCAGGGATGCGCGTCGGGCAGTCCCGGCAGGTCCGGTAGGAGGGCGCGGGTGCCGGTGGAGACGACGACGGCGTGCCGGGCGGTGAGCACGTGGTGCTCGCCCTCCGGGCTCGCCACCTCGACGCGGCGAGGCCCCTGGAGCCGGCCGTGGCCCCGGAAGACCCGGACGCCGATCGAGTCCAGCCAGTCGACCTGGCCGTCGTCCTTCCAGTGCCCGACGACCTCGTCCCGGTGGGCGAAGACCTCCATCGCGTCCAGGGGACCGTAGACCGACTCGCGCAGGCCCGCGACCCTGCGGGCGTCGGAGCGGGCGATCGCGGGGCGGAGCAGGGCCTTGCTGGGCATGCACGCCCAGTACGAGCATTCGCCGCCGATCAGCTCGCTCTCGACGATCGCCGCGGTCAGACCGCCCGCCCGCACCCGGTCGACGACGTTCTCGCCGACCGGGCCCGCGCCGATCACGACCACGTCGTAGGTGTGCTCGTCTTCCACCGTTCGTGTCATGGCTCCCAGTCTGGTGGCAGCGGTGCGGAATAGCGCGGCTCGATACGCCGTTGTGCCGGGCGAGTCCCCAGGGGACCGTGAGGATCACGCCAGGAGACCCGAAAGGCAGGCAGCATGAGCACCGTAGAGCTCACCAAGGACAACTTCGACGAGATCGTGAGCGGGGGCGATTTCGTCCTGATCGACTTCTGGGCTTCCTGGTGCGGTCCCTGCCGTCAGTTCGCCCCCGTCTTCGAGGCGGCGTCCGAGCGCCACCAGGACCTCGTCTTCGCGAAGGTGGACACCGAGGCGCAGCAGGAGCTGGCGGCGGCGTTCGAGATCCGCTCGATCCCGACCCTGATGATCGTCCGGGACAACGTGGCCGTGTTCGCGCAGCCCGGTGCGCTCCCTGAGGCCGCCCTGGAGGACGTCATCGGCCAGGCGCGCAAGCTCGACATGGACGAGGTCCGCAAGTCCATCGCCGAGGCCCAGGCGAAGTGACCCACCGCGAGGGGGGTACGGGAGAACCTCCCGTACCCCCCTCGCGTCATGTCCGCGGGCGCGCCGCCCTCGTCGCGCTCATCGCTCCAGGACCAGCGCGAGGCCCTGGCCGACGCCGATGCAGAGCGCCGCGAGGCCCGTTCCGGAGCCGGCCGCGGCGAGCTGGTGCGCCACCGAGCCGGCCAGTCGGGCGCCGGACGCGCCGAGCGGATGTCCGATCGCGACGGCTCCACCGCGAGGGTTCACGATCTCGGGGTCGAGTTCCGGCCATTCGGCGAGGCAGCCGAGCGACTGGGCCGCGAAGGCCTCGTTGAGCTCGAAGGTCGTCAGGTCGGCGAAGGAGCGTCCGGCCTTGCCCAGGGCCCGGCGGACCGCCTCGACCGGGCCGAGGCCGAAGAGCTGGGGCTCGATGCCGGTGACGGCGGAGGCGCGGATCCGGGCGAGCGGCTCGCGGCCGGTCTCGCGCAGCCCCTCCTCGTCGACGAGGAGCAGGGCCGCCGCGCCGTCGTTGAGCGGCGAGGAGTTGCCCGGGGTGACGGTGCCGCCCTCGGGCCGGAAGGCGGGCTTCAGCTTGGCGAGCGCCTCCATGGAGGTGGTGTCGCGGATGCACTCGTCGCGGGTCAGGTCCACGCCCGCGTACGGGACGACCTCGTCGTCGTACAGCCCCTTCGCCCAGGCCTCGGCGGCCTTCCGGTGGCTGGCGAGGGCGAACGCGTCCTGCTGCTCGCGGGTGATGCCGTGCCGGTCGGCGACGAGCTCCGCGCCCTCGCCCAGCGAGACCGTCCACGCGGCGGGCATGCGCGGGTTCGTCATGCGCCAGCCGAGGGTCGTGGAGTGGAGCTGCTGGTGTCCTGCGGGGAAGGCCCGCTCGGGCTTCTGCATCACCCAGGGGGCGCGGGACATGGACTCGACGCCGCCGGCGATCGCCACGGAGGCGTCGCCGAGGGCGATGGCGCGGGCCGCCTGGATGACGGCCTCAAGACCGGAGCCGCAGAGCCGGTTGACGGTGACGCCGGGGACGGTGACGGGCAGCCCGGCGAGGAGGACCGCCATCCGCGCGACATCGCGGTTGTCCTCGCCCGCGCCGTTGGCGTCGCCGAAGTAGACGTCGTCCACGCGCGCGGGGTCGAGCGCGGGCGAGCGGTCGACGAGCGCGCGGACGACGTGGGCCGCGAGGTCGTCGGGGCGGACGGAGGCGAGGGCGCCGCCGAACTTCCCGATCGGGGTGCGGACGGCGTCGACGATGTAGACGTCGCGGATGCTCATCGGTTCTCTCCCACGTGACCTGCGGAACGACTCTGTTCGCCTGGTGAAACAATCTTCGCCCGGTGGGGCGCGGAGAGTCTCTGCCGGACGGCCCGCCCTGTCAACGGGCCGTTCCGGGACGTTCCGCCGCTTCCGGACACCTGGGGACGGCCGGGCGGGGTCAGCTCCGCATGACGGGGCGGACCAGGGCCGTCAGCTCCGCGCGACGGGGCGGACCAGGGCCGTCAGTCCGTAGTCGAGCTCGCGGCCGTCGACGAGCAGCGCCTCGACCGTGCGCGTCTCGGGGTCGATGTCGGCCCGGATGCCGTGTCCCTCGTAGATCGGGTAGCCCGACTCGCCGTGGCGCCCGGTGGCCCCGACGACGGCCGTGCGGACGGCGCTGTCCACGACGGACGCGTCGCCGCGGTCCTCGACGTGCGCGGGCACCAGCAGGATCTCGAACCGCTTCGGAACTGTGCTCATGCACCGAAGCTAAGCGCTGCGCCGGAGCACCGCCCGCCCTGACGCCGGAGGCTCCCGCCGGACGACGGCTCCGCACGCAACCGACGCCCGGGCACGGGCTCCTGCCGGACGACAGCCCCGCACACACCTACGCCCGGCCCGGGCTCCCGCCGGACAACGGCCCCCGCACACACCTACGCCGGCCGCGGGCCACGGCCGGGCCACAGCCCGGCACACACCCGACGCCCGGGCACGGGTTCCCGCCGGACGCAGGCCTCGCACACCGGCGCCCGGCCGCGCGGACCGCTCGGCCTCAGCTGGACTCGCGCCGCACGACCCGCGAGTCGAGCAGGTCGCGGGAGAGGGGCGCGGCGTCCGGTTCCCGCACGGCGCGGTCGACCAGCTCCGCCAGCTCGCGGCCGACCACCATGTCGACCCGCACGGTGCTGAGCCGGGGCCGCAGCAGCCGGCCGAGGAGCAGGTCGTCGGCGCCGACGACGGCGGTCTCCTCCGGTACGGAGATCCCGGCGTCCTGGAGCGCCCGTGCCAGGAGCATCGCGTACTCGTCGTTGTAGGCGAAGACGCCGTCGAGCGCGAGTTCGCGCCACCGGCCGGCGAGCGCGTCGGCCGACTCCTCCTCGTACCGCAGCGGCAGGGGCACGACGGTCGCGCCGGTGCCCTCGGCCGCACGGCGGGCGCCGTCGAGGCGGGGCCCGGAGAACATCGTGAGGCCGGGCTCCTCGGGCACGACGACACCGATCCGGCGCCGGCCGGTCTCCACGAGGTGCCGGGCGGCGACCTCGCCGACCCGCCCCTGGTCCATGACGAGCGCGTGGGTGCCCTCGACGCGCTGGGTGCCGAGGGTGATCACGGCGCGGGCCCCGGACCGCTTGAGGATCTCGACGGCCTGCCCGGTGAGCTCGACCTCGCCGAGGGAGACCACGGCGACCGGCCGCAGCTCGGCCCAGGCGCGGGCGGCCTCCTCCGCCCCCAGGCCGACGCTGCCGTACTGCACGACCGTGTAGTCGAGGCGGCGCAGGGCCCACTGGAAGTCGTTGAAGAACCGGCTGTACAGCGGCCCGACGGGGACGTGGGCGGTCGGAAGGAGCACCATGCGGCTGTGGCCCGCGCGCAGGCTGCGGGCGGCGGCGTGCGGCACGTAGCCGAGCTCCTCGGCCGCCTCGCGCACGCGCTGCCGGGTCGGCTCGCTGATGCGGACGGCCGAGGTGTTGTTCAGGACGTACGAGACGGTGGCCCGGGAGACGCCCGCGAGCCGCGCGACATCGGCGCTGGTCGGGACCGCGCGCCCGGAGGGGCGTTCGGGGGACTGTTCGGTTGGCTGAGTCATCGATCCGGCATCTTTCCAGAACAATCCGGCGCAGGGTCTGGCGGATGGCCGGAAACGGGTGCTACACAATGCTCACACGTGTCACTGACACGTGTCACCTCCCTCGTTCCATCCGTTCCTCGCCCCCGCATCGGGCGATCTCCTCAGGAGGGCAAAGTGGCCCTTTCCTCCCCCGGGACCGGCTCCGACACGGGCGCCCCCGACCCCGCCACCGTCCCCGGCTCCCCCACGGCCCCCCGGCCGACGCGCGGCCTGCTGCCCCTGCTGCTCGCCGGCAACACCGCGATGTACGCCCTGTACATCGGCGTCCCCGGCATGCTCCTCGCCCTCCAGATCGAGGCCATCGACCCCGCCGACAAGGTGGCGAACTTCGGCCTCGTCTCCGGCATATCCGCGATCTTCGCCACCGTCTTCAACCCGGTCGCGGGCGCCCTCTCGGACCGCTCCGGCCGCCGCAACCCGTGGATCCTCGCCGGCGGCCTGCTCGCCCTCCCCGTGATGCTGCTCCTCGGCAGCGTCCACACGATCCTGGTGGTCACCATCGCCTGGTGCCTCGGGCAGGCCGTCATGAACATCTACCAGGCCGCCCTCACCTCCGTGGTCCCCGACCGGGTGCCCCTGGCCGCGCGCGGCAAGGCCTCCGCCGCCGTCGGCCTCGGCCTCCCCATCGGCTCCACGATCGGCGCCCTCCTCGGCGCGGCCTTCTCCGAGCACTACCGCACCGGCTACCTCGTCCTCGGCGCGATCGTCGCCGCCACCGCCGTGCTCTTCACCACCTGCGCCCGCGAGGAGCGGATGCCCCCGAAGGCGGCGCTTCCGGTCAAGGAGCAGCTCGCGGCCTTCGGCAGCGCCCTCAAGGACCACGACTTCCGCTGGGCCTTCATCGGACGCGCCCTGCTCGTCCTCGGCTACTTCGCCGTGGCCGGCTTCCAGCTGTACATCCTCAAGGACCACACCGACCTGCCCGCCGGACTGAGCGCCGAGGAGGCCGTGGCGATCCTCATGCCGGTCAACTCGGTCGCCATGGTGGTCTCCACCGTCCTCGGCGGCTGGCTCTCGGACCGCTTCGACCGCCGCAAGCTGTTCGTCGGCGCCTCCGCCGCGCTCGCCGCCGTCGCGCTGGTCATCCCGGCCGTCTCGGCGAGCTGGACCGCGATGCTGGCCTTCTCCGTCGTCAACGGCCTGGGCTTCGGCTGCTACATGGCCGTGGACACCGCGCTGGTGACCATGGTGCTGCCGAAGGCCGAGGACGCGGCCCGGGACATGGGCGTCCTCAACGTCGCCAACGCCGGACCGCAGATCGTCGCCCCCTTCGTGGCCTCGCTCATCGTGTCGCTGAGTGGCGGATACACGGCGCTCTTCCTGATCGCGGCCGTACTGTCGGTGCTCGGCGCGCTGGCCGTGCGCCCCATCCGCAGCGTGCGCTGACGGCGTCGGCGCGGGCCGCGGTCCAGAAGCGGCGTGCGCCGGCTCCGGCCGGTGCCCGCCGCGACCCGTCCGCGGCGCGCGCCGGTCTCCACCGTCGCCGCCGAACACCTCAGGAGAGGCGGCACCGTGCGCCTGCACACGACCACGTGGGGGTCCGGCGACCGGACGGCCCTGCTCGTCCACGGCATCATGGCCGACCACCGCACCTGGCGCCGGGTCGGACCCGCGCTCGCCGGCCGCGGCTACCGGGTGATCGCCGTGGACCTGCGGGGGCACGGGGCGAGCGGCCGGGCCGCGGGCCCCGAGGAGTACGGGCCGCAGGAGCACGCCGACGATCTCGTCGAGACCCTCCCCTCCGGTGCGGATCTGGCGATCGGCCATTCGCTCGGCGGGCTCGTCCTCGCCCGGGCGGTGGAGCGCCTGGCGCCGGCCCGCGCGGTGTACTCCGACCCCGCCTGGCATCTGGCGGCCGGCCCCTGCGGCTACCGGGCCGAGCTGTTCGTCCGGGGCAAGTCGATGACCAGGGAGCAGATCAGGGGGTTCAACCCGCACTGGCCGGCCGAGGACGTCGACAGCGAGATGGCGTCGGTACGGGACTGGGACGAGCGGACGGCCCACGGTCTCACCCCGTTCGTGGGAGCCGACCTGTGGCCGGCCCGGCCCGTGGTGCCGTCCCTCGTCACCCTCGCCGATCCGAGCACGCTGGTGCGGCCGGAGCAGGCCCGGATGCTGGCGGAGCGGGGATTCGAGCTCCGTACGGTGGAGGGGGCGGGGCACACGATCCACCGGGACGACTTCGAGGGGTTCATGTCGGCCCTGGACGGGTGGATCTGACGTACCGTTCAGGCATGGACGACGCGTCGATGGACAGCTCGATGATGGGACTGCTCGGCCGGGTGACCGGCACCGTCGGGCCCGGCCTCGTCGGCGAGGTGATCGTCCGGATCCGCGGCGGCGCGGAGCACTTCCTGGCCCATCCCGCCACGCCGAAGGAGCGGATCGAGGTCGGGACGGTCGTGATGGTCATGGAACATCTCCCTCCACGCACCGTCTATGTCACAGCCGCGTACGACAGTTGACCGAACCGTTGAGTGGCGCCCGTCACGGGCGCACACTCCCTTCACCGGGTCCGCTCGGCTCCGGTGAAGGGGGACCTTGTCCATGGGCATCGGCATTCTGGCGGGCGTCGTCGTCGGCGCGCTCGCCGTTCTGATCGGTGTGTTCAAGATGATGTGGCGCGTCGCGGAACCCAACGAGGCGCTGATCATCTCCGGTTCCAACCACAAGAACGAGGGTCTCGGCGCGGGCATGGGGTTCCGCATCGTCACCGGTCGCGGCACCCTCGTGCTTCCCGGCGTCCAGGCGGTACGGAAGCTCTCGCTGGACCTCAACGAGACGCAGCTGTCCGTCGAGTGCGTCACCCACCAGGGCATTCCGCTCAAGGTCCGCGGTGTGGTGATCTTCAAGGTCGGCGACGACTTCGTGTCGATCGCCAACGCCGCCCGCCGCTTCCTGGATCAGCAGAAGCTGATGTCGGAGCGGGTGCACATCGTCTTCGCCGGTCATCTCCGCGCCATCGTCGGCGGGTTGACCGTGGAGGACATGATCCGTGACCGGGAGAAGCTGACCGGGCAGGCGCGGTCGGCCTGTGGCACGGAGATGGAGAAGCTGGGTCTGATCGTCGACTCGCTGCAGATCCACGAGATCGAGGACCCGACCGGGTACATCAAGAACCTGGCCGCCCCGCACGCGGCCGCCGTCCAGCGGGACGCGCGGATCGCGCAGGCGGAGGCGAACCGGCGGGCGACCGAGGCCGAGCAGCAGGCCGCGGCGCGCATGTCGGAGGCGACCCGCGACAGCGAGATCCTCCAGGCGGGCTACCAGGCCGAGCGGGACCAGGCGTCCGCGCGGGCCCGGCAGGCCGGCCCGCTGGCCGACGCCGCCTCGCGCCAGGAGGTCGTCGTCCAGGAGACCCGGGTCGCGGAGCTGGAGGGTCACCGCAAGGAGCAGCAGCTCCAGGCGGAGGTCCGCAAGCCGGCCGACGCGATGGCGTACGAGACCCGGACGCTGGCCGCGGCCGAGCGCGACGCCCGGATCTCGGCCGCCGAGGCCGAGGCGAAGGAGACGGAACTGGCGAGCGCGGCCAGGGCGACGGCGACCCGGCTCACCGGTGAGGCGGAGGCGGCCGCCCAGCACGCCCAGGGCCTCGCGGTCGCCGAGGCGACGCGCGCGAAGGGTCTGGCGGAGGCCGAGGCGATCAAGGCGCGGGCGGCGGCGCTCGCGGAGAACCAGGAGGCCGTGGTCGCCCAGCAGCTGGCGGAGAAGTGGCCGGAGATCGTGTCGGCGGGGGCCTCGGCCTTCGGGAACGTCGACCAGATGGTGCTGCTGAACGGCGCCGACGGCATGGCGGACGTCTTCGCCAAGGCGCTGACCATGGGCGGCACGGGCCTCGGGCTCGCCCGCCAGCTCCTCGCCACGATGAGCCCGGCCGCCCAGGAGAAGGCGGGCGGGGCGGTCCTGCCCGCGTCGCGGACGGAGGAGCGCGTGGAGATCCCGGTCCGCGACGGGGAGTGACCACGGAACGCAGAAGGCCCGGTGCCCTCGCGGCACCGGGCCCTTCGTGTGATCGAGGCGGCCTCAGTTGTGGCCGAACTTGCGTTCCTTGCGGTGGGACGCGTGCTCGACGAGGGGCATGGACACCTCTCTCGTGGGGGCCGGCGCGCTCTTCTCCTTCGCGGCCGCTTCGGCGCGGTGCTCATGGCCGCCGGTACGGGCTCCCCGGTTCGTCCGGGTCTGTTTCTTGCCCACGATCGTGCCTCCCGTGACGGGTGTCGGACGGTGGTCCGTATCCCCTCAGCCTGGCACGGGGGTACCTGACCCGCACGTCAGGCGGTACGCGGAGCCGGAGCGGGTGCCGCGAGGCCCTACGGTGGCCCCCATGACGACGCATCCGCACTCCACGACCGAGGCCGATCCGCACCTGATGGGGCCCGTCCGCACCTCGTACGCCCCGGACTGCGACGGCGCGCCCGACCCCGGTGAGATCGTCTGGACCTGGGTGCCCTTCGAGGAGAACGACGGCCGGGGCAAGGACCGGCCGGTGCTCGTGGTGGCCCGGGAGGACTCCGGCACCCTGCTGGCCGTGCAGCTGTCCAGCAGGCGGCACGACCACGACCGGGAGTGGGTGGCCATCGGGACGGGGTCCTGGGACAGCGAGCGGCGCGAGTCCTGGGTGGACCTGGACCGTGTGCTGCGCGTGTCCGAGTCGGGGATGCGGCGCGAGGCCTGCGCCCTGGACCGGTCGACGTTCGACCTGGTGGTGGGGCGGCTCGTGGAGCGGTACGGCTGGTCCTGATCCGGCCGGTCAGTGCTCCCCGCCGACGACCCGCCGGAAGGCGGCGAGGGTCGGGGTGCCGGTGGCCCGGTCCAGGATCGCGAAGGTGATCTCCTCGAAGTGGCCGGCGAAGCGGCCTTCGCCGGTGAGGAGGGTCCGGAAGGTCCGCGCGACCTCCGCCGGGTCGTTCCGGAAGACTCCGCAGCCCCAGGCGCCGAGGACGAGCCGGCGGTATCCGGCCGCGGCGGCCGTCTCCAGGACGCGTTCGGCGCGTGAGGCGAGCGCGGCGGGGAGGCGGTCGGCGAGCTCGGGGGTGCCGCGGCGGACGACGCCCGCGTTGGGGGCGGGCGAGGTGAGGAATCCGACCGTGAACGGCTCGGCGAGCAGGACGCCCCGGTCGTCGCGGAAGACCGGGACCCGGGGCGAGTGGATGACCCGGTCGGTGTAGAAGGCGTCCCTCTCCGCGCGGTGGTGTGCGTAGTAGCCGGGGGCGCGCAGCAGGGTGGAGTGGAGGGCGGAGGCCCGGCAGAGGGCCTCCTCCTGGGCCTGGGCGCCGTTGAGGTAGCCGCCGCCCGGGTTGCGGGCCGAGGCGAAGTTCAGGACGGCGACCGGGCGGGTGGTGTCGGCCCCGGTCATCCGGCGGGCCGCCGCCAGGCTGCTCTCGGGGGTGACGGTGAGGGTGGGCGTCCGGTCGGTGTCGGGGGTGACCGGGACGGGTTCGGGGCCGTGGAGGCGGGTTCCGGCCAGGGCCGCGGCCAGGTCCTCGGCCAGGGAGACGGTCCGGCCGTCGGGGGCGCGGTAGCGGCCCGCCGCGACGATCTCCTCGGTCCGCCGCGCGATCTCGCGCAGTCGTGCACTCATGGATCCCAGGGTGATCGTTCCAGCTCGGTGGGGACAACGGGTTTTCCGGGACTGCGGGGAATTTCGGACCTCCGGGGGCACAGGGGGCGCGTGCGGGTCTTCCGGGGCGCTCTTGCACGCCGCCCGATGGTGGCTTTAGGTGGAAGCAGCGGTTCACCCGAGGACCAGGAGGTGCACGGATGTCGCCTGGCGGCATACCGCGTGGCGGCCCCCCTCTCACCGAGGCGGAGGCGGAGGACCTGCTGCGATGTATCTGCTTCAAGACCGGCCCGCCCCGCACGGTGGGGGTGGAGCTGGAGTGGCTCGTGCACGAGCTGCGGGACCCCCGGGTTCCCGTACGGCCGCCGAGGCTCGCGGCCGCGCTGGACACCGTACGGGCGCTGCCCCTGGTGTCGGCTCTGACGTTCGAACCCGGCGGGCAGCTGGAGCTCAGCTCGCGCCCGGCCGGCTCCCTGATGGAGTGCCTCGACTCGCTCGGCGCCGACCTGGCCGCGGTGCGCGGGGCGCTCGGGCCGCTCGGTCTGACCCTCAGCGGATACGGCGTGGACCCCTGGCACGCGCCGCGCGGCCGGGTGCTCCACGAGCCGCGGTACGACGCGATGGAGACGGCGCTCGACCGGACGGGTCCGTCCGGGCGGGCGATGATGTGCGACTCGGCGTCGGTGCAGATCTGCCTGGACGCCGGCCTGGAGGAGCCGGGCCCGCTGGGATACCACCGGCGCTGGCAGCTGGCCCACCTCCTGGGCGCGGTGCTGGTCGCCGCCTTCGCCAACTCGCCCGTGCACGGCGGGCGCCGCACCGGCTGGCGCTCGACGCGGCAGGCGCTGTGGGCGGATCTCGATCCCCGGCGGGCGCTGGCGCCGCCGCCGGACGGGGAGCCGCGCGCCGAGTGGGCGGCGCACGTCCTGGACACGCCGGTGATGTGCGTGCGGGCCGAGGAGGGTCCGTGGGCGGTGCCGGAGGGGCTGACCTTCCGGGAGTGGCTGCGGACGGGCGTCCCCCGTCCGGCCGACGCCGACGACCTGCGCTATCACATGACGACGCTGTTCCCGCCGGTGCGGCCGCGCGGTCATCTGGAGCTGCGGATGGTCGACGCGCAGCCGGGCAGGGACGGCTGGATGGTGCCGGTGGCGGTGACGACGGCCGTGTTCGACGACCCGGAGGCGGCGGAGACCGTGTACCGGGCGGTGAAGCCCCTCGCGGAGCAGGCGGGGGCCGGTCCCGCCCCGCGCAATCCGCTGTGGGAGGCGGCGGCCCGTGACGGTCTCGCCGATCCCGGGCTGCACGGCGCCGCGCGCGCGGTGTTCTCCGCCGCGCTCGACGCGCTGCCCCGGATCGGGGCGAGCGAGGAGGTGCGGCGGGCGGTCGCCGCCTTCCACGAACGGTACGTGATCCCCGGGAACTGCCCGGCCGACGGACTCCAGGTGGTGACGTCATGACCGCGACCGGAACGGGAGCGGGTCCCGAGGCCCTGCGGCGGCGGGCCCTCGACGCCCTGACGACCGCGCGGGAGCGGACCGCGCTCCTCACCTCCTGCGTGGAGGACGGAGAGCTCATCGCGCAGCACTCTCCTCTGATGTCCCCGCTGGTCTGGGACCTCGCGCACATCGGCAACCAGGAGGAGCAGTGGCTGTGGCGGGCCGTCGCGGGGCGCGAGGCGCTGCGGCCCGAGATCGACTCGCTGTACGACGCCTTCCAACATCCGCGCGCCTCCCGGCCGTCGCTGCCGCTGCTCTCGCCGGGCGAGGCCCGGGTCTACGCGGCGGACGTCCGGCTCCGGGTCCTCGACGTGCTCGAACGGACCCCGCTGGAGGGTCTGCCGCTGCTCGACGCGGGCTTCGCCTTCGGCATGATCGCCCAGCACGAACAGCAGCACGACGAGACGATGCTGATCACCCATCAGCTGCGGAAGGGCCCCGCGGCGCTGACGGCTCCCCCGCCGCCGGTCCTGCGCTCCGGCCCGCTGCCCCCCGAAGTCCTGGTGCCCGGCGGCCCGTTCACCATGGGGACCTCGGACGAGCCGTGGGCCCTGGACAACGAACGTCCGGCGCACCCCAGGATCGTCCCCGCCTTCCACATCGACACCACGCCCGTCACGAACGGCGCCTACCTCGCCTTCGTCGCGGACGGCGGCTACACGGACCGCCGCTGGTGGCGGCCGGAGGGCTGGGCCCAGATCCGGGAGCACGGCATCGGCGCTCCGTTGTTCTGGCGCCGGGAGGGCGCGCAGTGGCTGCGCCGCCGGTTCGGCGTGACGGAGCCGGTGCCCGAAGAGGAGCCGGTCCTGCACGTCAGCTGGTACGAGGCGGACGCCTACGCGCGCTGGGCGGGGCGCCGGCTGCCGACCGAGGAGGAGTGGGAGAAGGCGGCCCGCCACGACCCGGTCTCGGGGCGCTCCCGCCGCTATCCGTGGGGGGACGCGGATCCCGGTCCGGAGCACGCGAACCTCGGGCAGCGCCACCTGCGGCCCGCGGCGGCGGGGAGCTATCCGGCGGGCGCCTCGCCGCTGGGCGTACGGCAGTTGATCGGTGACGTGTGGGAGTGGACGGCGAGCGACTTCCTGCCGTATCCGGGCTTCACGGCCTTCCCGTACAAGGAGTACTCGGAGGTGTTCTTCGGTCCGGAGCACAAGGTGCTGCGGGGCGGTTCCTTCGCGGTGGACCCGGTCGCCTGCCGGGGGACCTTCCGCAACTGGGACCTTCCGGTGCGGCGCCAGATCTTCTCCGGCTTCCGGACGGCGCGGACCGCGGAGCTCGACTGATGTGCCGTCATCTCGCCTATGTGGGCGGGCCGGTGGCGCTGGGAGAGCTCCTGGTCCGGCCGCCGCACGCCCTGCTGCGCCAGTCCTGGGAGCCCCGGACGCAGGACAGCGGCGTGGTGAACGCGGACGGGTTCGGCGTGGGCTGGTACGCCGAGGGCGATCCGGTGCCGGCGCGGTACCGGCGGGCCGCCCCGATCTGGGGCGACCTGTCCTTCGCCGACCTCGCGCGCGTGGTGCGGGCCGGGGCGTTCCTCGGGGCGGTACGGGGGGCCACGCTGCCCGGCGCCGACGGGGAGGCCGCGGCGGCGCCGTTCGCCGCCGGGCCCTGGCTGTTCAGCCACAACGGCGCGGTCGGGGGCTGGCCGGACTCGCTCGCGCCGCTCGCCGGGGCGCTGCCGGCCGGGGAGCTGCTGCGTCTGGAGGCGCGCACCGACTCGGCACTGCTGTGGGCGCTGGTCCTGCACCGGCTGCGGGCCGGGGACGCACCGGGGGCGGCGCTCGCCGACACCGTCCGGGAGGCCGCGGAGGCGGCCCCCGGCTCCCGGCTGAACCTGCTGGTCACCGACGGCGAGCGGATCGCCGCGACGGCCTGGCGCAACAGCCTCTGGTACCTGTCGGGCCCCGGCCGGGTGGTCGTGGCCTCCGAACCGTACGACGACGATCCGCGCTGGCGGGAGGTGCCCGAGTACACGCTCGTCACCGCCGACCGCGCCGACGTCACCCTCACCCCGCTCAAGGAGCCGTCCGCGTGAGCCCGTTCCAGCTGACCCGTACCCTCGCCGCGGACGCCGCCGGCGCCGATCTGCGCGCCGACGTCCGCCACGGTCTGACCCGCACCCCGAAGGAGCTGCCGCCCAAGTGGTTCTACGACGCCCGGGGCAGCGTGCTCTTCGAGGAGATCACCCGGCTGCCCGAGTACTACCCCACGCGCGCGGAGCGGGAGATCCTGGTCGAGCGGGCGCCGGAGATCGCGGCCGCGACCGGGGCCCGGACCCTGGTGGAGCTGGGGTCCGGCTCCTCCGAGAAGACCCGGTTCCTGATCGACGCGCTGCTGCCGGGTCTGGACGCGTACGTGCCGGTGGACGTGAGCGAGTCCGCGCTGGTCGGGGCGGCGGAGTCGCTGCTCGCGGACCGGCCCGACCTGTGGGTGCACGCGCTGGTCGCCGACTTCACCCGGGGGCTCGCGCTGCCGGGGACGCCGGGGCCGCGCCTGGTGGCCTTCCTCGGCGGCACGATCGGCAATCTGCTGCCCGCCGAGCGGCACACCTTCCTGAAGTCGGTCCGCGCCATGCTCGCGCCGGGCGACGCGCTGCTGCTCGGCACGGACCTGGTGAAGGACGAGGCCACGCTGGTGGCGGCCTATGACGACGCGGCCGGGGTGACGGCCGAGTTCAACAAGAACGTGCTGTCCGTGATCGACCGTGAGCTGGGCGCGGACGCCGATCCGGCCGCCTTCGAGCACGTGGCGGTCTGGGACGACGAGCGGGAGTGGATCGAGATGCGGCTGCGCGCCCGCCGCGCGCTGACCGTGAAGATCCCGGAGCTGGATCTGGTCGTGCCGTTCGCGGCGGGCGAGGAGATGCGGACGGAGGTGTCGGCGAAGTTCCGTCAGGCCGGTGTGCGCAAGGAGCTGGCGGCGGCCGACCTCGAACTGTCCCGCTGGTGGACGGACGGCGAGGGCAGGTTCGCGCTGTCCCTGGCGACCGCCCGCTGAGCCGCCGCCGCCAGGGCGCGGCGGTCCGGGTGCCGGGAACCGGGGATCGGGTCCATGACGCGGAGGTCGGCGGTCAGCCGCCGGGTGCTGACGACCCGCCACAGGGACGCGCCGAGCGGATCGTCCCCGACATACGCGGCGGCCCCGGTGGGCCGGTAGTCGATCCGTACGGGCAGCACCGGGCACCCGCTGTCCAGGGCCGCCTGGAACGCGGCCGGGCGGAAGCGTCCCCCGGCCCGTCCGCACCACGTCGACCCCTCGGGGAACACCACCACCCGCCCCCCGGCGCCGAGGACCCCGGACATCGCGCGCACGGTGCCGGGCAGGGCCCGGAGCCGGTCGCGGTCGATGAAGAGGGTGCCGCCCAGCGCGGCGATCGTGCCGAGGACGGGCCAGCGACGGACCTCCGTCTTGGCCACCATGCGGCCCGGGAGCACGGCCGCGACCAGGGGGATGTCCAGCCAGGAGACGTGGTTGGCGACGACGAGGAGCGGGCCGGGGATCGCCCCGGCGGTCCCCTCGTACCGCACGCGCACGCCGAAGGCGCGGAGCACCGTCCGCACCCAGCTCCGTGCGAGGGCGAGCCGGGCCGCCGCCGGGAGCAGGCCCGTGGCCGGGGCGAGCAGGAGGCCGAGGAGGACGGCTCCGGTCCCGGCGGCCAGCCGGGCCACGGCGAGGACGGTCCCGGCCCGTTCTGGCCGGTGGCCGGGGGCGGTGTCCGGGTGGGCGGCGCAGTCGCCGGGGGTGCAGGGCGCCGTGGGGAGCCACGGCGGGAGGGCCGTGGACCCGTTCACCGCGCCGGGGCGAGCGAGAGGAAGTGGTTGAGGTAGCGGGGGTTGGTGCGGCGCAGCGAGAGCAGCACGTAGAGGTCGGCGACGCCGAAGTCGGGGTCGTGCGCGGGGGCGCCGCAGACCCAGGCGCCGAGCCGCAGGTAGCCGCGGAGCAGCGGCGGGAGCTCGGTGCGGCCCGGGGGGCGGGTGACGCCGTCCGGGCTCCACAGCCGGTGCGGGGTGACCCAGTACTCCTCGGGGGCGAGGTGCTTGGCCTTGACGGTGTCCCAGGTGGCGGCGGCGAGGGTGCCGCCGTCGGCCAGCGGGATCGAGCAGCAGCCGGCGAGCCAGTTGTGGCCGGTTCGGGTCATGTAGCGGGCGAGGCCGGCCCAGATGAGGGCGATCACGGCGCCGTTGCGGTGGGCGGGGTGGACGCAAGAGCGGCCGACCTCCACCAGGTCGTGCCGGACGGGCGCGAGCCGGGCGAGGTCGAACTCGCTCTCGGAGTAGAGGCGTCCGGCGAGGGCGGCCCGGTCGGGCGGCAGGATCCGGTAGGTGCCGACGATCTCGCCGGTGTGCTCCTCCCGTACGAGGAGGTGGTCGCAGTACGCGTCGAAGGCGTCGCCGTCGAGGCCGGGCTCGGGGCCGTCGAGCAGGGCGCCCAGCTCACCGGCGAAGACCTGGTGACGGAGCCGCTGGGCGGCCCGTACGTCCTCCTGGTCCCGGGCGAGGCCGACGACGTACCGGGGCGTGGGCTCGTCGGCCGGGGCCGGGGGCTGCACGGGGACGGCCAGGGGCTGTGCGGGGACGGCCGGGGGCTGTGCGGGGACGGACGGTGCGGGCACGGCCAGGGGCTGTGCGGGAACGGCGAGCGCGGGGGTCGGTGCGGACATGGCGGGCTCCTCCGGCGGACGGAAGGGGAAGGGGCGGGACCGGGCCGCGTGAGCGGTGGCCCGGCTCCTTACTTCTTCCGTCACCGGCTGGATTCGACATGACCGTCCGGGGGCTCGCGGGTGTGCGAACGCTGAATGCTATTCGGCGAGGGTGTCCGTGATCGCTTCGGAGGCGTCCTTGGCCGCCTTCGCGGGGTCCTCGCCCTGGAGGACGGCCGTCATGTACGGCTTGATGGGGTTGTCGGCCTCGACGTTCGCCCACTGCGGCGAGTTCGGGGTGGCCCGGCCGCGGGCGGCGCCCTTCGCCATGACGGCGGTGGCCTCCTGGCCGGCGACGACGGAGGCGAGGCTCTTCTTGTTGGGCACGTAGCCCATGGTGCGGGCGAGTTCGGACTGCCACTTCTCGCCGGCGAGGGCCTTGACGACGTCGAGTGCGGCGCCGCGCTGGGGCGCGTTCTCCGGGATGATGAGGTCGGAGCCGCCGGTGAAGACGGCACAGGGCTGGCCGGCCTTCTTGCCGGGTATCGGGAAGTAGCCGAGCTTGTCCTTGAGATCCGGGTTGGCCTTGAGGATGGCGGCGACCGCGCTGGGTGTGGCGATGAGCTGGGCGACGTCGCCCTTGGCGAAGACGTCGGCCTGCGGCGGGGTCTGCTCGTCGGCGTTCTTCGGGCCGGAGCCGAGGGCCTGGAGCTCCTTGTAGAAGGCCATGCCGCGCCGGGCGGCCGGGCTGTCGAGCGCTCCGGTCCACTGGCCGCCCCGGTCGACGGCGAGCTCGCCGCCCTCGTCCCAGATGAAGCCGGCGAGGGTGTACCAGTCCTGTCCGGCGAGGTAGATGCCCTGGGAGCCGTTCTTGTTGAGCTTCTCGGTGTCGTCGAGCCACGCGTCGCGGGTGGCGGGCGGCTTGTCGACGCCGGCCTCGTCGAACAGGTCCTTGTTGTAGATGACGATGCGGTTGGCCGCGTACCAGGGGATGCCGTACTGGGATCCGGAGATGCTGCCGGGCTGGGCGAGACCGGGCAGCCAGTCCTCCCGGCCGAGGTCGCGGACCGACTCCAGGGTGAGGTCGAACAGCTTGTCCGTGTCGGCGTACTGGGCGACCTGGGTGTTGCCGACCTCGATGACGTCGGGGCCGCCGGAGCCCTGGATGGCCTCGGTGACCTTCTTCCCGATGCCGGTCCACTCCTGGATGGTGAACTTCAGCTCGACCCCGTCGTGCTCCTCCTCGTACGCCTCGGTGAAGCGCGTGAGGAAGTCCTCGCTGACGCTGTCCCGCATGAGCCAGACGTTCACGGTCCTGGTCCCGCCGTCGCCGCCCGGCAGCATGCCGCAGCCGGCGAGGGCGAGCGCCGTGGCGGCGGCAAGAGGACAGGCGAGATGGCGGTTCTTCACGTGGGTCACCTTCTGCTCGGGTTCAGCACAGGGTCGTGCGCATGGGGGGCTGACCCGGCATGGGGGGACCGAACGGGGTGTTCGCGCGGGTATGTGGCCTGGATTCTGGTCTGGACCAACGAGATGGTCAAGTCCTTGACGATCCCGTTCCGCACCCGGACGGACGATCTGTGCCGTTACCGTCGGTAGTTACCCACGGGTCGCCCGGCCCCCGTCGTGTCGCGCGCCGACGCGCCCTGGGGCACCGTGGAGGGAACGCACCGAGAGGAGTTCGGCCCCCATGTCGAATCACACCTACCGCGTCACCGAGATCGTCGGCACCTCCACCGAGGGCGTCGACGCGGCCATCCGCAACGGCATCACGCGCGCCTCGCAGACCCTGAGGGGACTCGACTGGTTCGAGGTGACGCAGGTGCGCGGCCACCTCGTCGACGGCGCGATCGAGCACTACCAGGTCGGCCTGAAGGTCGGCTTCCGTCTGGAGGACGAGGAGTGAGGGCCGGTCCCGGCCGTCCTCAGGTGCGGCCCTCCGTCTCCTGAGCCTCCCTCAGCGTCTCGGAGGGCTCCGCCCAGCGCGCCCGTACGACACGGAAGCCCGCCGCCTCCGCCGCGTCGCACACCGCCAGGTCGTCGTCGACCAGCATCCGGACCGTGCGGTCGGCGGCGAGGCGGCGCAGGACCTCCACCTTGGTCACCCGGGCCGGCCGGAAGTCCCGGTCGCGCCGCATGTGGACGGGCCCCTCCGGCAGCCCGTACTCGGCCAGCCACTCCAGGGTCGCGCGGCGGCAGCGCTCGGGCCGCCCGGTGAGGTAGACGACGTCGCACTCCTCGCCCGCCTCGCGGCACAGCGCGACGCCCTCCTCCAGCGGCGGGTCCGCGGGCGCCGCCGCGAAGAAGGCCTCCCAGTCCTTGGGCCTGCGCTCCAGGAAGTGCTGGCGGTGCGCGGTGGCGGCGAGGGTGTTGTCGAGGTCGAAGACGGCCAGC
This sequence comes from Streptomyces sp. NPDC059695, assembly GCF_042733785.1. Lineage (NCBI taxonomy): Bacteria > Bacillati > Actinomycetota > Actinomycetes > Kitasatosporales > Streptomycetaceae > Streptomyces > Streptomyces sp. NPDC059695. The sequence goes on from NZ_JBHWFF010000011.1 coordinate 234,504, forward strand.
GGCCGGTGGTCCGAAGTCACGCCCCCAGCGTAGAAGCCCGGAGCCCGGCCCTCCGTCTCCCTCCCGGGACTACGCCCGGGGATCGTCCCGGCGTCCCGGGGAGGCCGGCGAGGGTTCTTCAGTCACCCCGCCGCGCGCAGTGCCGTACGGTGGCGGACTCCCGGCGCCGGCGGTCCGCCGCCCGGCTCGGCACGGCCGCCTCCTCCGGGAAGATCCAGGCGTCCGGGACGTCGCCGAACTCCTCGGCGGTCAGCGCCGCTTCCGGTACGAGCCCGGTCAGGAGCGTCGGCGTCACCGCTTGGCCCCCGACGGCTCCCCGCCCACGGGCCGGGGGGGCGGGGGGGGGGGCGCCCCCCCCCCCCCCCCCCGCGCCGGCGCCCCCAGATCCGCGGCGACCCACTCGCCGCGGTGGGCCCAGCCG
>NZ_JBHWFF010000011.1:234934-243823 GCF_042733785.1 Streptomyces sp. NPDC059695
CAGGCGACTCCGGGGCGGGGGCGGGGCGGGGGGGGGGGGCCCCCGGCGGGCCCCCCCCGGGCCCCCCCCCCGGGGGCGGGGGGGGGGGGGGCCGCGCCCCCCCCCCCCCCCCGCCCGCGGCCGGCTCCCGCAGATCCGCGTCGACCATCTCGCGCGGGTAGGCCCAGCGCATCAGGGGCGCGGTCATGGCGGTGGTGACGAGGGCCATGACGACCATGAGGGAGTACAGGTCCGCGTCGAGCAGCCCCAGTTGCAGGCCGACGCCCAGGATGACGAGTTCGGTGAGACCGCGGGTGTTCATGAGGATGCCAAGCGTCGTGGCCGACGGTCCGGGCCTGCCCGTGGCCCGCGCCCCCAGGTAGGCGCCGCCGAACTTGCCGCCGATCGCGACGAGGAGGATCAGGCCGAGCTCGCCGAGTCGGTCCGTATCCACCGTGCTGAGGTCCACCTTCAGCCCGGCGACCGTGAAGTACGCGGGCAGCAGCATCCAGGTGACCGGCTCGAACCGGTCGGCGACCGCCGCGCGCAGCCGCTCCGTGCCCTGCCGCGGCACGATCGCGCCCGCGAGGAACGCGCCGAAGATGAAGTGCAGCCCGAACCACTCGCTCAGCGCACCGGAGACGAGCAGCAGCACCGTCAGGACCCCGAGCGGCCCGGCTCCCGGCCCGTGCTCGCCCGCCTGCGCCCCGCCCTGCTCCCGGGCGGCCAGGAACCTGCCGAGGAGCGGCCGTACCACCGCGATCATGACCACGGCGTACGGCAGGATCAGAAGCACCTGCCAGGAGCTCCGGCTTCCCGTGAAGGTCAGGACGGCCGCGAGCAGCAGCCAGGCGACGACGTCCCCGGCGGCCGCGCTCGCCATCGCCAGCGCGCCGACCCGCGTGTGCTGGATGCCCAGGTCGGTGAGGATGCGGGCGAGGACCGGGAAGGCCGTGATGGACATGGCGGCGCCGAGGAACAGGACGAAGGCGAGCCGGTCGCCGACCGGATGGGCGTTCCAGAGCCACACCGCCAGCGCGGCGCCGAGTCCGAACGAGCAGACGATCGACCCCACGGACACCCCGACCGCCGCGCGTTTGTTCCCCCGCAGCAGCCGGTGGTCGAGTTCGAGGCCGACGAGGAACATGAACAGCGCGACGCCCAGGTTCCCGAGCGTGCTGAGCATCGGCCGGACGTCCGTGGGGAAGACCGCGTCCGAGAGCGCGCCGTGGAACAGCGTCGGACCGAGCAGGATGCCGGCGAGGATCTCGCCGAGGACGGCCGGCTGGCCGCATCGCCGGGCGAGGCGCCCGAGCACGTGCGCCAGCGCGAGGACCACCGCGAGCCCCATCATGATCATGGCTGTCTGGTGGGTCGTCATGAACGCTCCTTTCTCCGCGCCGGGGGGTCCACGTCGTTCGACACGGTGCTCCGGGCGTTGCTACGTTGAGAGGTATGTCGAGTCCTGAGGCGGAAAGAAGCGAGCCACCGGTGATCCGGTGGCTGATCGCGTAACCCTCTGACGACCCTGCTTCCCCCGGCCTCTGCCGCCGAGCAGTGCGTCGCGCATCCGCCACGGATCAACCGCATCGCGGGATCACGTCAGGAGCTCTCCTGGACGTCTCCCACGCCACGCACGGCCTTTCGTCCATGCGTCGCGTCTCCCCCTTCTGCGATGTAGTTGGAGCTTCTTCATGCCATTCGCCGTCTACGTTCTCGGGCTGGCCGTATTCGCCCAGGGAACGTCGGAATTCATGCTCTCAGGGCTCGTGGAGGACATGGCCGCCGACTTCGGCGTGTCCCTCCAGGCCGTCGGCTCGCTCACCTCGGCCTTCGCCGTCGGAATGATCATCGGCGCACCGCTGGTCGCGATGCTGAGTCTGCGCCGGCCGCGCCGCCGGGCGCTGCTCACCTTCCTCGTCACGTTCCTCCTCGCGCATGTCGTCGGCGCCCTCACCAACAGCTTCGACGTCCTCTTCGTCACGCGGGTGATCGCCGCGCTCGCCAACGCGGGCTTCCTCGCCGTCGGCCTCGCCACCGCGGCGAGCATGGCCGGCCCCCAGGCGAAGGGCCGGGCGACCTCGATCCTGCTCGGCGGCGTCACCCTCGCCTGCGTCGCCGGTGTCCCGCTCGGCGCCGTCCTCAGCGAGGTCTGGGGCTGGCGCTCGGCGTTCTGGGGGGTCGCGATCATCTCCGCCCCCGCGATCGCCGCGGTGCTGTGGTCCGTGCCCGCGACGCCCGTCGACGCCGCGGCTCCCAGCGTCCGCCACGAACTGCGGGCGCTCCGCACGCCCCGGGTCGGCGTGACGCTCCTGCTCGGGGCGCTGGTCAACGGAGCGACGTTCTGCTCGTTCACGTACCTCGCGCCGGTCATCACCAAGGTGACCGGGCTGAGCTCCGGCTGGGTGCCCGCCACGCTCGCGCTGTTCGGCATCGGGTCCTTCGTCGGGGTCACCGTGGGCGGCCGGCTCGCGGACACCCGTCCCGGCCAGGTCCTCGCGGTCGGAGGCGCCGCCCTCCTCGCCGGGTGGCTGGTCCTCGCCCTCACCGCCGGGAACCCGGTCGTGGCGCTCGTCCTCGTCTTCGTCCAGGGCGCGCTCTCGTTCGGCGTGGGCTCCACGCTGATCGCGCAGGCCCTCTACACGGCGTCGGACGCGCCCACGCTCGCAGGTGGATTCGCCACCGCCGCCCTGAACGTCGGCGCCGCCGCCGGGCCCGCCCTGGGCGGTCTCGCCCTGGGCGTCGGCTTCGGCTACCGCTCGCCCCTGGTGGTGAGCGCCGTGCTCGTCGCCACCGCGCTCGTCCTGGCGGGGGTGGCCCGGGCCGCCGGCATCACCGGCACCAAGGGCGCCGCCGGTGCCGCGGAGAACGCACCCACCGAGCTCCCGGTGGAGGCCCGTCCCTGACCGTCCGTCCCGTCTCCGGTGGCCCGTCCCCCTCATGGGGGCGGGCCGCCCCGACCAGGAGCGCCGGATCTCGTCGAGCAGGGCCTGACCCAGCTCAGCAGACGGCAGCGGGTCTCGTCGGAGAGGCACTCCCAGAGGGGTGGCCCCGGAAGGGGAGCGATGATGGACCGCGTGTGGCGCGGACTCGGACGCCGGGTCCACGGAGAGGGGAGCGACCGGGGCAAACGCGGACCATTCGGTAGGGTCGGCCCATGCACGACAGCCCCCACGATCCGTACGTCCGTGTCCGAGGCGCCCGCGAGCACAACCTCGCCGGGGTCGACGTGGACATCCCGCGCGACGCGCTCGTCGTGTTCACGGGGGTCTCCGGCTCCGGCAAGTCGTCGCTCGCCTTCGGGACGATCTACGCCGAGGCCCAGCGCCGCTACTTCGAGTCGGTGGCCCCCTACGCGCGGCGGCTGATCCACCAGGTGGGGGCGCCCGCCGTCGGCGAGATCACCGGCCTGCCGCCCGCCGTCTCCCTGGAGCAGCGCCGTTCCTCCCCGAACGCCCGCTCCTCCGTCGGCACGGTCACCACACTCTCCAACTCCCTGCGGATGCTGTTCTCGCGGGCCGGCCGCTACCCGGAGGGCGCCGAGAGGCTCGACTCCGACGCCTTCTCCCCCAACACCGCCGCGGGCGCGTGTCCTTCGTGCCACGGACTCGGGCTGGTGCACGACACCAGCGAGGAACTCCTGGTGCCCGATCCCGCCCTGTCGATCCGTCAGGGCGCCATCGCTGCCTGGCCCGGCGCCTGGCAGGGGAAGAACCTGCGGGACGTCCTCGACACCCTCGGTCACGACGTCGACCGCCCCTGGCGGGAGCTCGACGCCGAGGACCGGGAGTGGATCCTCTTCACGGACGAGCAGCCGGTCGTCACCGTGCACCCGGTGCGCGAGGCGGGCCGCATCCAACGCCCCTACCAGGGCACGTACATGAGCGCGCGCCGCTACGTCCTGCGCACCTTCGCCGACTCGAAGAGCGCGTCCCTGCGCACCAAGGCGGAGCGCTTCCTCACGAGCGCGCCCTGCCCGGCCTGCGGCGGCGGGCGGCTGCGCCCCGAGGCACTGGCGGTCACCTTCGCCGGCCGCAACGTCGCCGAGCTCGCCGCGCTGCCGCTCACCGCCCTGTCCGGGCTCCTCTCGACGGCCGCCGCGACGGCGCCGGACGCCTCGGAGACGGCGCGCGTCCTCACCGACGACCTCGTCGCCCGGATCGCCACGGTCACCGAACTCGGCCTCGGCTACCTCAGCCTGGACCGCGCTACTCCCACGCTCTCCAACGGCGAGCTCCAGCGGCTGCGGCTCGCCACCCAGCTCCGCTCCGGCCTCTTCGGCGTCGTGTACGTGCTCGACGAGCCCTCCGCCGGGCTGCACCCGGCGGACACCGAGGCGCTGCTCGTGGTCCTCGACCGGCTCAAGGCGGCCGGCAACTCGGTCTTCGTCGTGGAGCACCACCTCGACGTCGTCCGGCACGCCGACTGGCTCGTGGACGTCGGTCCGCGGGCCGGAGTGCACGGCGGCCGGGTGCTGCACAGCGGGCCCCCGGAGGAGCTGGCCGGCGTCGAGGCCTCGGCGACCCGGCGGTTCCTCTTCGACCGGCCGCCCGCGCCCGCGCGGACCGTGCGGGAGCCGGCGGGCTGGCTGCGGCCGGGCCCGGTCACCCGGCACAACCTGCGCGCGGTGGACGCGGCCTTCCCGGTCGGCGTCCTGACCGCCGTCACCGGCGTCTCGGGCTCGGGGAAGTCCACCCTCGTCGACGCGCTCACCGAGGACGTCGCGGGCGTGCGGCGCCTGGTGACGGTGGACCAGCGGCCGATCGGGCGGACGCCGCGCTCCAACCTCGCCACGTACACGGGCCTCTTCGACGTCGTGCGCAAGCTGTTCACCGAGACCGAGGAGGCCGTGGCACGCGGGTACAAGGCGGGCCGCTTCTCCTTCAACGTGCCCGGCGGCCGCTGCGAGACCTGCCAGGGCGAGGGCTTCGTCTCGGTGGAGCTCCTCTTCCTCCCCAGTACGTACGCGCCCTGCCCCGACTGCCACGGCGCCCGCTACAACCCCGAGACCCTCCGGGTGCGGCTGCGCGGCCTCACGATCGCCGAGGTCCTCGACCTGACCGTCGAGTCCGCCGCCGCCTTCTTCGACGGAACCCCCGCCGCGGCGCGGAGCCTGCGCGCCCTCCTCGACGTGGGCCTCGGCTATCTGCGGCTCGGGCAGCCCGCCACCGAGCTCTCGGGTGGCGAGGCGCAGCGCGTGAAGCTCGCCTCGGAACTCCAGCGGCCGCGTGGCGCGCACACCCTGTACGTGCTGGACGAGCCGACGACCGGGCTGCACCCGGCCGACGTGGAGGTCCTGATGCGGCAGCTCCACGGGCTCGTGGACGCCGGGCACTCGGTGGTCGTCGTCGAGCACGACATGGACGTCGTCGCCACAGCCGACTGGGTCGTCGACCTCGGGCCGGGCGGTGGCGACCAGGGGGGCCGCGTGGTGGCGGCCGGCCCCCCGGGCCAGGTGGCGCGGGCGGCGGACAGTCGCACCGCACCGTATCTGGCCCGGGCCCTCTCCGGACGGCCCTGAGGAGTCCCTCGCACGGCTCGGGCCCGCGGGGCCGGCAGATGGTCCGGTCCGACGGTGTCCGGCCCGTGGCGGGCCCCGCTCCGGCCGGAACCGAAGTGGTCGAACTCGGCGCGGCCGACGTGCCCGAGATGCTCGACCTGACCGCGCGCACGCGACCGGGACCGTTCTGGCCGCGCACCCGTGAACTCGGCACCTACCTCGGGATCCGCGCGGACGGCCGACTGGTGGCCATGGCGGGCGAGCGGCTCCGTCCCCCGGCTGGACCGAGATCAGCGCCGTCTGCACCGACCCCGAGGCGCGCGGGCAGGGGCATGCCGCCCGTCTCCTGGACACGCTCGTCGCCCGGGTCCTGGACCGGAACGAACGCCCCTTCCTGCACGTGGCCGAGGAGAACACCGGGGCGATCGCGCTCTACGAACGGCTCGGTTTCACCAGCCGGAAGCACGTGACCTTCCGCGGCTTCCGGACACCGTAGCGCGTCCTCGCCGTCGCCTCCGTACGTCGCGCCACGGTGGTCAGCGGCGTGCGGCGCGGCGGCCCGCCGCCACGTCGGCGAGTGCCGCGACGAGGGCGGCCGCGACGAAGGCGATCGAGACGAGGAGACCGTGGTCGAAGGCTGCGGCCCAGCCGTCCTGGGCGACGTGGTCGAAGAAGACCGCACCGACTGCGGCGATGCCGATCGCCGAGCCGACCCGCTGACCGGTCTGCAGGGTGCCGCCGGCGGTGCCCGCGCGGTGCACCGGCACCTCGGAGAGGGTGAGGGTCTGGTTCGGGGAGATCACCAGGCCGCTGCCGAGGCCCGCGAGGAGCAGCGGGGCGAGCAGGGCCCAGCCCACGCCCCGGCCGGGGACCTGGTGGACCGCGAACGCGGCCCCGACGAAGCCGACCGTCACCATCGTCAGGCCGACGACCACGAGAGGCCGGCCGAAGCGGTTCACGAGCCGGCCGCCGATTCCGGCCGCGAACCCCGAGCCCAGGGCGAAGGGCGTGATGGCGAGTCCCGCCTGGAGCGCGGTGTAGTGCAGTCCGTTCTGCAGGTAGAGCGTGCTGACGAAGAAGATCGAGGTGAAGCCCGCGAAGTACAGCAGGATCAGCAGCGAGCCGAGCCAGTAGGACCGGAGGCGGAAGAGCGCCAGGTCGATGAGGGGCTCGGTGCCCGACCTCGCGCAGCGGCGCTCCCATCCCACGAAGGCCGCGAGCAGCGCGGCGGCGGCGAGGAGGAGCCCGTACTTCCCGTTCCCGGACCACTGCTGGGACTGGACGAAGGGCAGCAGCAGGGCGAGGACGGCGGCGCCGAGGAGCACGACGCCGACGGGGTCGAGCCTGGAGAGCCGCACCGGCTTGGCGTCCGGTGTGTCGGGCAGCAGCCGCCGGGCGAGGAACAGGCACACGATCCCGATCGGGAGGTTGACGTAGAAGACCCAGCGCCAGCCCTCCTCGGCTCCCGCCACCTGGATCAGGAGCCCGCCGAGGAGGGGGCCGACGGCGGTGGAGACGCCGACGACGGTGCCGAACATCCCGAAGGCCCTGCCGCGCTCGGCCCCCCGGAACATCTGCTGGATGAGCGCGGAGACCTGCGGTGAGACCAGGCCTCCGGCCGCTCCCTGCGCCAGCCGCGAGACCACCAGCCACATGCTCGACTGCGCCGCTCCGCAGGACACCGAGGCGAGGGTGAAGAGCGCGAGGCCGACCATGAAGACGCTGCGCCGGCCGCGGGCGTCGCCGAGCCGTCCGGCCGGGATCAGGAAGAGGCCGAAGGCCAGGGCGTACCCGGAGAGCACCCACTGGAGGTCCGACTCGGGGGTGTGGAGGCCGGAGCGGATGGAGGGCAGTGCGACGTTCACGATCGACACGTCGAGGAGGATCATGAAGCCCGCCACGAGGCAGACGCCGAGCGCCTTCCACCGCCGGGGGTCCGGTTCCTCCTGCTGCCCGCGCGGGGCCTGCGCCGACTCTTGCCGGGTCACGTGTCCTCCTCTTCCGTCGGGTACGGCGCGGTGGACGGCGTGCGACACGGACCGTGTGCGCCTCCCGGCCTGCGAAGGCCCGAGTACCCGTCGCGCGCGTTCCCGATGCCTCCTTTCCTCCTGGATCATCCGTTGATGTCGGCAAATGCCGCGCCCCGCCCCGGGTCGCCTCTGTGGGCGCCCGGGGCGGGGAGGGGTTCAGGAGCCCGTCAGGCCGCCGTGTCGAACGTGTAGTGGGGGGTGTGGTCCAGCATGTCCGCCGGGGTCACGTCGTTCCACGGACGCATGGTGTCGCCGAGGTCGACGACGTTCGCGGTGCCGGCCGCGGGCAGGTAGGGCGACCGGGGATGCCGGGCCTGCCAGTCGGCCCACAGCTTGTCGACGAAGGCGTGGTGCATCCAGAACACGGGGTCGTTCGGGGAGACCCCGGTGGCCATCTGGCCGCCGACCCAGACGTGGACGCGGTTGTGGAGGTTCACGCCGCGCCAGCCCTCCAGGTGGTTGCGGAAGCCGTCCGACGAGCTGTTCCAGGGAGCCGTGTCGTAGGTCTCCATGGCGAGGACGGAGTCCACCTCGGCCCGGGTGGGGAGCTGGCGGCCGCCGGCTCCGAGGTCGCGCCGGAGGTAGTCGCGCCCGTCGACTCGGACGTTGATCGTCCAGCGGTTCCCGGTGCGGGCGAACGGGCCGTCCGTCACCTGGCCGTCGCGGGCCCGGCCCGTGCCGCCCAGGAAGTCGGGCGCCCACAGCGAGGAGCGGGAGGTGCGGTCGGCCGTCCAGTCCCAGTAGGGCAGGGTGACGGTGGCGTCGACGGACCGCAGCGCCTGCTCGAACTGTATGAGGAAGCGGCGGTGCCAGGGCAGGAACGACGGCGAGCGGTGGCCGACGCGGTCGCCGCTGTCCGTGTCGCTCATGATGAACGCGTTGTGCGTGGTGACGAAGGCGTCGTACTGCCCGGAACGCTTGAGCTCCAGCAGGGCGTTGACGAAGCGCCGCTTCTCGTCGGCGGTGAGGGTGGCCTGGTTCTTGCGTACGGTCATGGTGGTGCGCTCCTGGATCGGTCAGGCGAGGGTCAGCGGAACGAGCGGGGCGCCCTGCAGTTCGCGGACGGCGGCGCGGGCCACCGCCTTGGGCGTGGCCACCGGCTCGTAGTGGTTGATGACGCTGATCCAGGTGCCGTCGGCGTTCTGCATGACGTGCAGTTCCTCGCCGTCGATCGTCACGGAGTAGCCGCCCGAGTGGTGGCCTCCGTGGTGGCCGCCGTGCGACGGGCCGCCCTTGATGCGGCGGCCCTGGTAGACCTCGTCGAACGGGGTCGGGCCGGGCGCGGGGGCGGCGGGCCGGGGGGCGGCGCGCAGAGGCGGTCTATGTCGCTGCGCGGGCGGTGTGGGTGGGCGCTGGGTTGTGGGTGGTGTCTCTGAGTGT
>NZ_JBHWFF010000012.1:0-64509 GCF_042733785.1 Streptomyces sp. NPDC059695
GGCCGCCGGCCCGCACCCCCCCCCCGGGCGGCGCGCCGGGGCGGGCCCCGGCGCCCCTCGCGGAGGGTCGCCGGACGCCCGGCTCGTCGCCGGGGCCCGGTGGGTGGCGCGCCGTCCCTCCGGCGCTCGGGCCGCCGCGCCCGCCCCGCCCTCCGGACGCCGGGCGCACGCCCGGGTGCGCGGCGGCGGGACTCCGGGCGGCGGTGCTCCGGGCGGCGGCGGGTTCCTCGCCAGGGCGGCGGCCGTCACCGCCGGGCTCACCGCGGCCGGGGCGGTCCTCGGACTCGTACGGGACCAGATCCTGGCCGGGTACTTCGGCGCCGGGGCCGGGACCGACGCGTTCCTGGTGGCGTGGACGGTGCCCGAGTTCGCCTCGACGCTGCTCATCGAGGACGCGATGGCGCTGATCATGGTGCCCGCCTTCTCCCGCGCCCTGGCCCGCCGTCCGTCCGCGCTCTCCGGTGACCCGGTGCGCGCCCTGGTGCGCGGGACCCTCCCCCGGATCGTCCTCGCCCTCGGTCTCGTCGCCGTCGTCCTGATCGTCGCCGCGCCGCTGCTCGTCGGAGCGCTCGCGCCGGGGCTTCCCGACCCGGCGCTCGCCGTCGACTGCACGCGGCTCACCGGCACCTGCGTGCTGACGTTCTCGCTGGTGGGCTACTGCTCGGCGGCGCTGCGCGCGCACGGCCGGTTCCTGCCGCCGGCGGCGATCTACGTGGCGTACAACGTGGGGATCATCGGCACGATCCTGGTGCTGCGCGAGCCCTGGGGGGTGCGGTCGGCCGCCGCCGGGGTCGCCGTCGGCGGGGTCCTCATGGTCCTCGTCCAGGCCCCCACGCTCCTGCGGGAGCTGCGGGCCCCCCGGCGGAAGGAGCCGGCGGCGCCCGCGCCCGCCTCCAGCGGCGAGGGACGCATCCTGGCGCTGGGGCTCATCGCGCCCGTCGTCGCGTTCTCGCTCTGCCGGCAGTCCCAGACGCTGATCGAGCGGTTCCTCGCCTCGCCGCTGCCCGCCGGCGCCATCTCGCATCTGAACTACGCGCAGAAGGTCGCGCAGATGCCGATGATCCTCTCCCTGATGCTGTGCACGGTCAGCTTTCCGGTGGTGGCCCGCGCGCTCGCCGCGGGCGACCCCGAGGCGGCCCGCCGCCGGGTCGAGCGGGACCTGCTGCTCGCCGCCGTCGTCGTCCTGGCCGGCTCCTCGACGGTGATCTCCACGGCTCCCCGCATCATCGAACTGCTCTTCGAGCGGGGTGAGTTCACGAGCGCAGACACCACCGCCACCGCCGCCGTCATGCGGGTGTACGCGCTGGGCCTGCTGGGCCAGACGATGGTCGGCGCCCTGGTCCGCTGCTACTTCTCCGCCGCCCGCCCGCTCTGGTACCCGGCCGCCGCCATGGCCACCGGTCTCGTCACGACCGCCGCCGCCGGCGTCCCGGGCGCCCACTACTGGGGCGCGGTCGGCATCGCCGCCGCCAACGCCCTCGGCATCACCCTCAGCGCCGTCCTGCTGCTGCGCGGCGCGCACCGCCAGTCCGTCCCCGTCCGCGTCGCCCACCTCGGCGAGGGACTGCTGCGGCTCGCCACCGCCGGCGCCTGGGCGACCGGCGCCGGCTGGCTGGTCCAGCTGGCGATCGACTCCGCCGTCCTCGCCGTCGCCGCCGCCGCCCTGGTCGTCGCCGGCGTCTTCGTGCTCTTCATCGCCTGCGCCGCCAAGGCGCCCGAGATCCCGCCCCTGCCCCGCTCCGCCTTCCGGAGGACCCCCCATGCCCGCCGCCACCGCGCTGCGCCGTCTGCTGCCGAAGCCGCCTCTGTGGAAGCCGCCCCTGTGGGTGGCGATGTACCACTCGATCACGGACACCGCTGACGATCCGTACCGGGTGACCGTCTCCCCCGTGCGCTTCGCCCGGCAGCTGCACTGGCTCGGCGACCGGGGGCTGCGCGGGGTCTCGGTGCGCGAACTGCTCGACGCCACCGCCGCCGGGCGCGCCAAGGGCCTCGTGGGCCTGACCTTCGACGACGGGTACGCGGACTTCCTCGACTCGGCGCTGCCGCTGCTGCGCCGGCACGGCTTCACGGCGACGGTGTACGTCCTGCCGGGCCGCCTCGGCGGCGAGAACGGCTGGGACACGGCCGGGCCGCGCAAGCCACTGCTCGACGAGGACGGCATCCGGCGGATCGCCGATGCCGGGATGGAGATCGGCTCGCACGGCCTGCGGCACGTCCCGCTGACCGACGCCGACGACGCGGCGCTCGCCGCCGAGACCCGGCTGAGCCGGGAGCTCCTGGAGGACATGACCGGCCGGCCGGTGGACGGCTTCTGCTACCCGTACGGGCAGGTCGACCCGCGCGCCATCCGCGCCGTCCGCAGGGCCGGCTACCGGTACGCCTGCGCGATCGACCCGGGCCCGCACACCGGGACGTACGCCCTGCCCCGGGTCCACATCGGCGAGAACGACACCCCCGCGCGGCTCGCCGCCAAGCGCGTCCTGCACCCGCTGCGCCGCCGCCGGCCCGCCGACCTGTTCTCCGTCCCGTACAACCCGGCCCCGGTCGGTGCGCCGTGAAGGTCCTGCACGTCATCACCGGACTCGGCATCGGCGGCGCCGAGCAGCAGCTGCGGCTCCTGCTGCGCCACCTGCCGGTGAGCGGCGGGGTCGTCACGCTCACCAACCCGGGCGCGGTCGCCGCGGGCATCGTGGCCGACGGCACCCCCGTCACCCACCTCGGCATGACCGGGAACCGGGACCTGGGGGCGCTGCCCCGGCTCGCCCGGATCGTCCGGCAGGGCCGCTACGACCTCGTCCACACGCACCTCTACCGGGCGTGCGTGTACGGCAGGACGGCGGCCCGGCTCGCCGGGGTCCGCCGGGTCATCGCCACCGAGCACTCCCTCGGCGAGACCCAGATCGAGGGCCGCCCGCTCTCCGCGGGGACCCGCGCCCTCTACCTGGCCTCCGAGCGCCTCGGCACGTCCACGGTCGCCGTCTCGCCCAGCGTCGCCCGCCGGCTGGCGGACTGGGGGGTGCCCCCGGACCGCATCCGGGTGGTGCCGAACGGCATCGAGACCGGCCGGTTCGCGTTCGACGCGCGCGCCCGGCGCCTCACCCGGGGCGTCCTCGGCATCCCGGAGGACGCGTACGTCGTCGGCGGCGTCGGGCGGCTCACGCCCGGGAAGCGGTTCGACCGGCTGGTCCGGGCGGTGGCCTCGGTGCCGGAGGCCCGACTGCTCCTGGTCGGCGAGGGCGAGCACCGCGAGGAGCTGCTGCGGGTCGCCCGGGAGTGCGGGGCCGCGGGCCGGATCCTGCTCTTCGGGGCCTGCGAGGACCCGCCGGCGGGCGGCCCGCTCGGGCCCACGATGCCCGAACTCCTCGCCGCCATGGACGTCTTCGTGTCCACCTCCCCCGACGAGACCTTCGGGCTCGCGGCCGTCGAGGCGCTCGCCGCGGGCCTCCCCGTGCTGTACGTGGCCTGCCCGGCGATCGACGACCTGCCCCCGGACGCGGCACCGGGCGCGCGCCGGATCGGCGGGTCCGGGCCCGAGCTGGCCTCCGCGCTGCGCGGTCTCAGGGACGCCCGGCCCGTCCGGCTCCCGCCGCCGGCGGCCGCCCGCCGCTACGACATCGCGCACAGCGCACGGCAGTTGATGTCCCTCTACGACCAGGCCGTCCACGGCATCCCGTCCCCCGCGAAGTGAGAGAGCCCTTCCGATGAACACCACCCGATCCCGCGCCGTCCTCCCCGCCGGTCTGCGCCCCCCGGGCCGCTGGGCGGTCCTCCCTGCGGCCGTCCTCGCCGGGGCGGTCCTCGGCGGCGGCTACGGCGCCCTGAAGGCCCCGGAGTACGCGGCGACCAGCTACGTCATCGTCGTACCGGCAGAGAAGTCCGACCCGGCGGCGGCGGTCGGCTTCGCCCAGGCGTACGGGCGGGTCGCCACGGACATCGCGGTGACCGGCGACGCCCAGGTGTGGGCCGGGGTGACCGCCGACACGCTGCGGAAGAACGTGCAGGCGGAGACCTCCCCGGACGCGCCGATGATCTCGATCACCGCGCGGTCGGCGAAGCCCGCCCAGGCGGTCTCGATGGCCGACGGGGTGGCCCGCTCGCTCGTCCTGAACAGCACGCACGTCGCCGGCAGCACCGGGGTGAAGGTCGTCCAGTTCTCCCGCGCCACCAAGCCCGTCGCTCCCGTCTCCCCCTCCGCGGCGCTCTCCGCGCTGGTCGGCGGCTGCGCGGGCGGCCTGCTCGGCGGCCTGGTCCTGCTGGTCCGCCCGAAGCGGCCCGTCCCGCGCGACGGGGCCCGGCACTCCCGCCAGGCGTCCTTCCCCGCCGGGCCGGCCGCGGTGCCCGCCCCCGCGGCCGCCGCGCACCAGCCGGAGGCGGTGTGAGCCCGAGATCCCTGCGGACCGAGGTCTGCCGAGACGCGGAGGAGTTCGCGGGGCTTTCGGCCGAGTGGACCGCGCTGTACGGACGCTGCGCCTCCGCCACCCCCTTCCAGTCCCACTCCTGGCTGCACTCCTGGTGGCTCTCGTACGGCCGTCCCGGTGCGCTGCGGGTGGTGCTCGTACGACGGGAGGGCGGCGAGCTGGTCGCCGCCGCGCCCCTGATGCGGGCCGGCGGGCCGCTGCCCGTCCTGACCCAGCTCGGCGGCAGCATCACCGACTTCACGGACGTCCTGCTCGACGACGGCTGCCCCGAGGCGGCACCGGCGCTGGCCGCGGCCCTCGCACGGGCCGCCCGGGGAGCGGTCGTCGACCTGCGGGAGGTCCGGCCCGGCGCGGCCAGCGAGCGGGTCTTCGCGCACTGGCGCGGCCCGCGCCGCCGGCTGCCCGACTCGCTCTGCCTGGAGCTGCCCGCCGTCCCCATGGAGGGTCTCCTCGAACGGATCCCGTCCGGGAAGGCCCAGCGGGTCCGCGCCAAGCTGCGGAAGCTGGACGCGCTCGGCATCGACGCGCACGTGGTGACGGGCGAGGAGGTCCCGGCGGCCCTCGACCGGCTCCTGCGGCTCCACCGGCTCCAGTGGCAGGGCCGGGGCGTGACCGCCGAGCACACCAGTGAGCGCTTCGCCCAGCACCTCACGCGGGCGGTGCGGCCGATGGTCGAGCGGGGCGACGCGATGGTCACCGAGTTCCGGCTCGCCGGGGACGTGGTCGCCGCCGACCTGACCCTGATGTCCCCGCGGCTCGCGGGCGGCTACCTGTACGGCGCCGACCCGGCGCTGCGCGCCCGGAAGGTCGACGTGGCGACGATGCTGCTGCGCCACGGGGCCCGCGAGACCAGCGCGGGCGGGCGCGCCACGCTGAGCATGCTGCGGGGCAGCGAACCGTACAAGCAGCACTGGCGGCCCGAGCCGGTCCGCAACCGCCGGCTGCTCCTCACGGGGCGCGGTACGGCCCCGCTCCTCTGGCTGCGCGCGGGCGCGGCCGACGCCCGGCGCTGGGTCGCCCGGCAGGCGCGGGAACGGGCCTGGGTGGGGCGGATGCTGCGCCGCGGCGGCGGTGCCGGATGAACTCCGCCACCGCCGCCGTGAGGGACGTCAGAAGGGCCAGACCTCCTTCAGGACGTCCTTCCAGTCGAGGTCGACCTGGTCCTTCCAGTTGTCCTTGGGGACGCAGACGGAACCGCCGATCAAGCTCTCCACCCACGAATCGAGCGGGACGGTCCAGCAGTCGGGCTTGGGTTCGGGCTTGGGTTCGGGCTTCGGTTCCGGCTTGGGCTCCGGCTTCGGTTCGGGCTTCGGCTCGGGCTTCGGTTCCGGCTTGGGTTCGGGCTTGGGCTCCGGCTTGGGTTCGGGCTTGGGTTCGGGCTTCGGCTCGGGCTTCGGCTCAGGCTTCGGCTCCGGCTTCGGCTCCGGCTTCGGCTCAGGCTTCGGCTCCGGCTTCGGCTCCGGCTTCGGCTCCGGCTTCGGCTCCGGCTTCGGCTCCGGCTTCGGCTCCGGCTTCGGCTCCGGCTTCGGCTCAGGAACCGTCGGGTCCGTGGGGTCGACCGGGTCCGTCGGATCGGTCGGCTCCGTCGGGTCGGTCGGCTCCGTCGGGTCCGTCGGCTCCGTCGGGAGTTCCGGTTCCGTGCCGTACAGCATCTGCCGGAACACCAGCGACGACTGCGGATTGTCGTCGCACTGCCAGACGCCGTGCGGGCAGTAGTCGGTGATGGTGTGGTAGAGCGGCTTGTGCTGCCTCATCCACTCCAGCATGCGCCGCATGTATTCCGGGTTGTCGCCGTTCCGGAAGAGCCCCCATTCGGGATAGGAGATCTGCTTTCCGTGCTCGGCGGCGAAATCGACCTGCTTCTGGAGCCCGTACGGTTCACTGACGTGCTGGTCGAAACTGCTCCCCGTCGGCTGGTCGTACGAATCCATGCCGATGATGTCGACGACGTCGTCGCCCGGGTAGCACTCGGTCCACGGAATCGCGTCGCGGCCGCGGCTCGGGTTGAAGTCGAAGCGGAACTTCTGGCCCGGCACGGAACGCATCGCGGTGACGATCCGGTTCCAGTACTTCTTCCACGCGGTGGGGTCGGGGGCGCACCGGTGGGTGTAGGTGGTGCCGTTCATCTCCCAGCCCAGGACGATGACGGTGTCCTTGGCGTTCAGGTCGACGAGACGCCGGGCGAGGGCCGTGAAGTGGTCGTCGAAGTACCCGGCGGCGCCGAGCTGGAGCTGGCGGCGGACCTCGCGGTCGGGGACGCGGGCCTCGTTGCGTTCCAGCATGGGCACGTTGAGGACGAAGAGCCGGTCGGTCCGTTCGTTGCGCCAGTCGGCCCAGGCGTCGAGGAAGCCGGGGGGTCCCTCGATGTTCTTCCAGAGATCGCCCGGCAGGTAGGTGTGGCCGACGCGGAGTTCACGGCCACCGAGCCACCGTTCGAGCTGCCCGATGCGGGCGACCCCGAGCGAGCCCGAGTCGAGGAACGCGCCCATGGCGGTGGTGAGGGACGGCTCGGGGTCCTTCGTCGTCACGGATCCGGCGGCGTGCGCGGGGGACGAGAGCACGACTGAGCCCGAGGCGAGAAGGGCGGCGGTGAACACCCCCAGCCACGTTCTCGAGGTTCTCCGGTGTGCAGCTGCCATGGCCGCTCCTTCACGTCGTACGCCATTTGATGGTCCGTCAATCCGATGCTCCGAAAGTATTCCTAATGGGCCGACCGTGGACTCGATTTCCCTCTGATCAGTAGTCCATTAGAGGATTTCATCGCCCAGTTGGGGCACCCGAGATGAAGGGCATGCCGTGCTGAGCCATCAGCGTTTCGACACCAGCGTCCCCACCGTCCTTGTGCGACTCGACCGGAATCCCTTCCATCACGGCACGCTCGGCGCCGCTCGGTCGCTGGGAAGGGCCGGAATTCCGGTGCACGCCGTCATCGAATCGAGAACCAGTCCGGTCGCCCGTTCCCGTTACGTCCGTTCGGCGCGGGTGCGCCCCGGGACGGACTCCTCCGCGGAGCTCTCCGCCCTGCTGGCCCGCGTCGCGGACGAGATCGCCGACGGCCCGTCACATCCCGTGGTGGCGGTGCCGCTGGACGACGTCAGCGCCCTCGCCCTGGCCCGCCGCCGCTCCGGCCTCGTCCCGCGCTTCCTGCTGCCCGCGCAGACCGAGGACCAGCTGCTGCGGGTCGCCGACAAGGCGGCGCTCGCCGAGACCTGCGCGGACCTGGGCCTCCCCCACCCCCGTACCGAGCTCCCCGAAGGCGCCGACGAGGCCGCCGCCATGGCGTGGTCGATCGGGCTCCCGGTCGTCGCCAAGTGGAGCCGGCCCTGGCTGCTCCCGGGCGGCGGCGGGCTGCGGAGCACCACGATCGTGCGCTCCCTGGCCGAGGTGCGGGAGCTGTACGCCCGCACCCCGGAGGCCGGCAGCCGCCTGCTGCTCCAGGAGATGCTCCCGGCGGGCCGGGACCTCGACTGGTTCTTCCACGGGTACGTGGACTCCGCCGGCCGCTGCTCGACCGGGGGGACCGGGCGCAAGGAGCGTTCCTGGCCGGACGGGGCCGGGCTCACCGCCTCCGGCCGCTGGACGGTGAACCCGACCGTCGAGCGGACGGCCCGCGACCTGCTCGACGCGCTGGGCTACCGCGGCGTGTGCGACCTGGACTTCCGGCTGAACAAGGCGACCGGCGCGTACCACCTGCTGGACTTCAACCCGCGTCCCGGCGCGCAGTTCCGGCTCTTCACCGACCCGGACGGCCTGGACGTGGTCCGGGCGCTGCACCTGGACCTGACGGGCCGTCCCGTACCGCCGCACTCCCCCGTGCACGGCCGCCGGTTCGTCGTCGAGAACTACGCGGCGCTCTCGCTGCTCGCCTCGCCGCGCCGCCGGTACGCGCCCGAGCCCGGCGGCGGACCGGGGCGGACCGAGTGCGCCTGGTTCGCGGCCGACGACCCGGCGCCCGCGCTGTCCATGGGCCGCGCCTGGCTCGCGCACCTGCTCCGCAAGTCCCTGGGCGCGCTGCGACGGGCGCTACGGACCCGCCGGCCGGTCCCGGCCGTCACGCCCTCGGCGCCCCGGGCCCGCACCTCCACCGACCAGCTCACCCAGCGATGAACGCGGAAGGCACGATGTCGAAGTCGATGTACGACCTGGTGGTCGTCGGGGCCGGACCCTACGGGCTGTCCGTGGCCGCCCACGCCGCGGCCCAGGGCCTGGACCTGCGGGTCTTCGGGCGCTCGATGGAGTCCTGGCACGCCATGCCCTCCGGGATGTTCCTGAAGTCGGAGCCCTGGGCCTCGCACCTCTCCGACCCGGAGGGGAGGTACGGCCTCGACGCCTACGCGGCGGCCCGGGGCGTGCGCGCCGAGCACGGCGTCCCGCTGCCGGTGGAGCGCTTCGCCGCGTACGGCGACTGGTTCGCCCGGCAGGCCGTGCCCCCGGTCGACGAGCGGCTCGTCGGCGCGGTCGCGCCCACCGCCGGGGGCTTCGAGCTGCGCACCGAGGACGGCGAGAGGCTGCGCGCCCGGACGGTGGCGCTGGCCGTCGGCGTCCTGCCCTTCCTGGAGGTCCCCGGAGCGCTGCGGGGGCTCCCCCGCCGGTTCGTGACCCACTCCAGCCACCACGGCGACCTCGACGGCCTCGCGGGCCGGGACGTCACCGTCGTGGGGGCCGGGCAGGCGGCCCTGGAGACCGCCGCGCTCCTCACCGAGCGGGGCGCCGCCGCCGTACGGATCGTCGCCCGGGCCGGCCGGCTGGACTGGAACACCCCGCCGCCGGCCCTCGACCGGGGACTTCTGCCCTCGCTCCGCGCCCCGCACACGGGCCTCGGCTGCGGCTGGCGGAACCGGCTGTACGCGGACACTCCCGGGATCTTCCGGCGGCTGCCGGCCGCCGCGCGGGAGCGGATCTTCGAGCGGGCGCTCGGCCCGGCGGGCGCCTGGTGGCTCCGCGAGCGGTTCGCGGCCGTCGGCGACGTCCGGCTGGGGCAGCGGATCGCCTCGGCGGACGTCACCGGGGACGAGCGGCTCCGGCTCGGCGTGGCGGGGCCGGACGGGGCGACGGTCCTGGAGACGGACCACGTGATCGCGGCCACCGGCTTCGTCCCGGACCTGGACCGGGCCGGGGTGCTCTCCCCCGCGCTGCGCGGGGCGCTGCGCAGGGTCGGCGCGGGCGGGGCGCCCGAGGTCGGCCGTCTCTTCGAGTCCTCCTGGCCAGGCCTCTTCCTCTCCGGTCTGCTCACGGCTCCCTCGTACGGGCCGTCCATGCGCTTCGTGTTCGGGGCGGAGTACACGGCGGGGCGGCTGGTGAAGGGGGTGCGGCAGCGGCTGCGCGCGGGCGCCGGGCGCGGTCTTCCGGGCCGTCCGCGTACGGGCGGGAGGACGGCCGTCCCGGCGTGACGGAGGGCCGGTCCCGGGGAGCGGAGGCTCTCCGGGACCGGCCCTGCGTGTCTGCGGGGCGCCGGGACTCAGGCGTTGATGCAGGTGTTGCCGATGGCCGGGTTGAGCAGGCCGATGACGTTCACGCTGTTGCCGCAGGCGTTGATCGGGATGTGGATCGGGATCTGCACGACGTTCCCGGAGAGGACGCCCGGCGAACCGATGGCCGCACCGGCCGCGTCCGCGTCCGCGAAGGCGGGCGACGCCACACCCATGGCCAGGACGATACCGGCGACGACGGCCGCAGCCTTCTTACAGTTCATTTCGTCTGGATCCTTTCCTCGGCGGAATGCGTTTCCGCTGCACACAACACAACGAACATCCCGCACAAAGGAAACCGGAATAACACCGGCGCCTTCTCTTTCACTCCATTGCCCGCACGGAACAGGGCCGGAGGGAACACGTGCGTTCCCTCCGGCCCCGTCGCGCGCGGTACGGATCAGCCGTTGTAGGCGCCGTTCCCGGAGAGCACCGGGATGTCCTCGATGAGGTGCGACAGCGGCTCGTCGCCCTTCGCCTGGGTGGAGTTCTCCGCGCACTGCTGGTTCTGCGGGGAGGACAGGACGTTGACGTCCTGGACGGCGACCGGGACCAGGACGCCCACGAGGGAACCGAGGTTGCCCTTCACCGGGGCACCGAGGCAGAGCTTGTTCAGCGAGCCCTGGACGGCCGAGAACTGCGGGCTCTGGTCGCCGGTGGTCTTCGAGTTGCCGAAGGACTGGTGCGCGCCGTTGCCCGAGAGCGAGGTCGTGCCGCCGTCGTCGGCGATGGCGAGCGCCGGGGAGGCCGCCGCAGCAGAAGCGCCGACAACAGAGGCCGTAAGGGCCGCGGCCGCCATAATCTTCTTGTTCACGGTGATTCCGTTTCCTGTTCCCACCAATCGACCTGATTGATGCGACCGGATCAACTGCGGCCGCGTGCTTTGGTTCCGGCCCTTCACTCGTTCGACTGTGTCCGCGTTTCGCGCTGCCGCGCGCGCTCCGCCAACGGGGTGACACAGCGGAACCCCGGCGTCCGAGGGCCTGTTGATCAGGTCGCTCCCTGCACGGAGCAGGTTCTAGAAGGGAACTCCCGTGATCAAGAAGGTTATGGCCACCGCGGCCGCAGCCGTCTCCATCGTCGGCGCCACCGCCGCCGTGGCCTCTCCGGCGCTCGCCATCGCCAACGACGGCGGCACCACGTCGCTCTCCGGCAACGGCGCGCACCAGGAGTTCGGCAACTCCGCCACCTACGGCAACATGAGCCCGCAGTTCGCGCTCGTCCAGGGCTCCCTGAACAAGCCCTGCATCGGTCTGCCGGCCAAGGTCAACGCCGGTTCGCTGATCGGTGCCATCCCGATCGCCGTCCAGGACATCAACGTCCTGTCGTCCCCGCAGAACCAGCAGTGCACCGAGAACTCCACCCAGGCCAAGGGTGACGAGGCCCTCTCGCACATCCTGGACGACATCCCGGTCCTGTCGGGCAACGGCGTCGGCAACAACTGACGTTCCGCCTGAGCACGACGGCGTTCACACGTCAGGGGCCGCCCTCCGGGGCGGCCCCTTCCGTCGTCCCCGAGTCCGTCGCTACCAGGTGGGCCAGACCGGCGTCGCCATGAGGCGCTCCCACTCCCGGTCGGGCATCCCCGGCACCGCCCGCCCCGCCTGGACCCACTGCGTGACGAGTGCGGAATAGAGGGGGAACGGGGTGCTGTCGGCCGGGGGCGGGTCACTCACATATCGGCTCTTCGGAATGAAGGCCATCCGTTCCCATTTTCCGGGATCCGGCGCCATTTTCGCTCCTTCCGCTGCGATTCCCGCATCATTCCACAGGCGCAGCGGGAGAGTGATTCGTCCTGTTCATGTCGCGTCGTGTACCTGTGTGCGAGAGATTCGAAAATACGGTGCGGGCATGGAATTCTCGCGCCTTCGGCCCCTCCGGCGTCCACTGCTCGCGGCGGCCGCTCTCACCGCCCTCGCCGCCCTCGCTCCCGGCGCCCTGGCCGGCGCCGTCGCACCGGGCGGCCTCCCCTCCCCCGAGAAGGGGCTGAACCTGCTCGTCGTCGGCGTCGACAGCCGCAAGGGAGTCACGGCGGACGAGAAGGAACGTTTCCACCTCGGCGGGAAGGAGTGCGACTGCACGGACGTGATGATGCTCGTGCACGTCTCCGAGGCGAACGACCGGGTCGAGGTCGTCAGCCTGCCCCGCGACTCGCTCACCTCCTTCCCGGAGGGGCACGTCGACCGGCGCACCGGGACCACGCACGCCGCCCATCACGCGAAGATCAACGGCGCCTGGGCGGAGGGCGGCTCCGCGTTCACGGTGAAGACCGTCGAGTCGATGACCGGCCTGCCCGTCCACCGCTACCTGGAGATCGACTTCCGGCGCTTCATGGACACCGTGGACCGCGTCGACGGCGGGGTGCCGGTCTGCACGGAGGAGCCGCTCAAGGACCCGTCCACGGGCATCGACCTCGCGCCCGGCACCACGCGCGTCGCGGGCGGCGAGGCGCTCCAGTACGTGCGCTCCCGGAAGGCCGACGGGCAGATGGACTTCGGCCGCATCCGCAAGCAGCAGCGGTTCGTGGTCAACACCCTGCTCCGGCTCCACGACACGGTCCTGGACGACCCGGAGCGGCTGAAGGCCTTCGCGGCCGGCCTGCGCGGGACGGCGGCGGCCGAGCGGGGCCTCTCCACGGCGGAGCTGCTGACGCTCGCCGCGCGCCTGGGGGACCTGCCCCCGGAGCGCATGGAGTTCGCGACCGTGCCCGTGCGGGGCTTCCACCCGGCGATCGAGGGCGTCGGATCCACGCTCGTCTGGGACGAGGAGGGCGCCGCCGAGGTCTTCGGACGCCTCGCCGAGGACCGGCCGCTGCCCGCGCGCGAGGCCGTCGCGCCGAGCGCGATCCCGGCGGCCGCGTACCGGCCGGCCAGGGGGTCCTCGCTCATCTGCCCGTAGTCCGTCCGGTGGACTTCCCGGAACCTCCGGGCCTCTGACCAGTTGATCAGCACGGCTCGGCACTCAGCGGGGCCAGGATCCGAAAGGCCTCAACAATGAAGAAGCTCTTGGCGACGGCTGCTGTGGCCGCGTCCGTCCTCGGCGCGACGGCGGCGGGTGCCGGTCAGGCGCTGGCGATCGCCGACGACGGCGGCACCACCTCGCTGTCCGGCAACGGCGCGCACCAGGAGTTCGGCAACTCCTCGACCCACGGCGACATGAGCCCGCAGTTCGCGCTCGTCCAGGGCTCCCTGAACAAGCCCTGCGTGGGCCTGCCGGCCAAGGTCAACGCCGGTTCCCTGATCGGCCTGATCCCGATCTCGGTCCAGGACGTCAACGTCCTGTCCTCCCCGCAGAACCAGCAGTGCACCGAGAACTCCACCCAGGCCAAGGGTGACGAGCCGCTGTCGCACATCCTCAGCGACATCCCGGTGCTCTCGGGCAACGGCGCCGGCAACAGCTGAGCCGCGGCACCCGGCCACGGCGCGGCCCCGCCGTCCCTCCGAGGAGGGGCGGCGGGGCCGTTCCCGTCCGGCGCCGTGCTCAGAGCCTCCGGCGCAGCTCGGCCGGGTCGGTGACGGGGGCGTCGCAGGTGAAGTGACGGCACACGTACGCGGCGGGCGCCCCGGCCACCAGCGGCCGGTCCTTCAGGAGCGGGAACTCCTCGCCGTCGGGGGCTCCGGTGGCCACGACCGCCCCGGGGGTGGCCGCCTCCAGGGCCGTACGGCGCAGCTCGCGGAACGCCGGGTCGGCGGGGTCGCCGACGACGGCGATCTCGCGCGGCCCGTCGAGGAGGGCCTCGGCGACGGCCAGGCCCCAGCCGATGAAGCGGGGCGCGCGGGGGCCGAGGGCCTTGACCACGCCGAGGGCGCCCTCGGCGGCGGCCCGGTGGGCCTGGGAGCCGGTGTGCGCCGCGTACGACAGGAGCGCTCCGGCGGCGGCGGTCCAGCCGGACGGGGTGGCGTTGTCGGTGGGGTCCTGCGGGCGCCGGATGAGGGTCTCGGCGTCGTGGGCCGTGTCGTACAGCGCGCCGCCCTCGGCGGTGAAGCGGTCGAGGACGAGGTCCAGGAGGAAGCCGGCGAACTCCAGCCAGGCGCCCTCGCCGGTGACGGCGGCGAGGGCGAGGAACCCCTCGGCGACGTCGGCGTAGTCCTCCAGGACGCCCGCGTTGGTGCCGGGACGGCCGTCCTTGGACGTCCGGGTCAGCCGGGCGGACTCGTCCATGTGGACGCGGACGAGGAGGTCGGCGGCCTCGGTCGCGCGCTCGACCAGGTCGGGGCGGTCGAAGAGGGCGCCGGTCTCGGCGAGGGCGGCGATCGCGAGGCCGTTCCAGGCGGCGACGACCTTGTCGTCCCGACCGGGACGCTCGCGCTCCTCGCGGGCGGCGAGGAGCCGGGCCGCGATCGAGGCGATCCGGCCGGCGTCGGCCGGGCCCGCCTCCTGCGGCAGCTGGAGGACCGAGCTGCCGTGCTCGAAGGTGCCGTCCTCGGTGACGCCGAAGTGGGCGGCGGCGAGGGCGGCGTCCTCCGCTCCGAGGACCTCCGTGAGCTGCTCGGGGGTCCACACGTAGTAGGCGCCCTCGACGTGCCGGCCGGTGCCGTCGTCGGAGTCGGCGTCGAGCGCGGAGGCGAAGCCGCCCTCGGGGGTGCGGAGTTCACGGACCAGGAAGTCGGCGGTCTCCAGGGCGACCCTGCGGGCCAGGTCGCTGCCGGTGGCCTTCCACAGGTGGGCGTACACCCGGCACAGCAGGGCGTTGTCGTAGAGCATCTTCTCGAAGTGCGGCACGACCCAGGCGCGGTCGACGGCGTAGCGGGCGAACCCGCCGCCGAGCTGGTCGTAGATGCCGCCGCGGGCCATCGCCTCGCAGGAGTCGGCGGCCATCTGGAGGGCGCCGACGGAACCCGTACGGGCGTGGTGGCGGAGCAGGAACTCGACGGCCATCGACGGCGGGAACTTGGGGGCGCCGCCGAAGCCGCCGCGGGTCGCGTCGTACTCCCGGGTGAGGCCGAGGAGGGCCTGCGCGAGCTCCTCCTCGCCGGGGACGCCGTCGCCGCCGTAGGCGAGGGAGCGGCCCGCGAGGTCCTTCACGATGCGGTCCGCGACCTCGGAGACCTCCTCGCGGCGGCCGGCCCAGGCGTCCTTGACGCCCTCCAGGACCTCCGGGAAGGACGGCATGCCGTGGCGGGGCTCGGGCGGGAAGTACGTACCGAAGTAGAAGGGGGCGGCGTCCGGGGTGAGGAAGACGGTCATCGGCCAGCCACCCTGACCGGTCGCCGCCTGCACGGCCTCCATGTAGACGGCGTCGACGTCCGGGCGCTCCTCGCGGTCCACCTTGACGGCGACGAAGTGGTCGTTGACCAGGGCGGCGGTGGCGTCGTCCTCGAAGGACTCGTGCGCCATGACGTGGCACCAGTGGCAGGAGCTGTATCCGACGCTGAGCAGCACGGGGACGTCGCGGCGCCGGGCCTCCTCGAAGGCCTCGGCCGACCACGGCCACCAGTCGACCGGGTTGTCGGCGTGCTGCAGGAGGTAGGGGGAGGTCTCATGGGCCAGTCGGTTCGGCATGTCCCCATCCTGCCGCAGCCGTCTCCTCCTTTCTCCGCTCCCTCGCGCCGACGCGCACGACGCAGGACACTGGGCCGGATTCGTCGGGCACGCGCGGAGGGGGAACGCAGATGCGGGAGAGTCACCGGGCCGAGGCCGAGGCGCTGTTGGAGCGGGCCGTGGCGGAGGAGGTGAGGGCCCGGGGAGGCGCCCCGGCCGACGCGGAGGTGCTGCTCGCGCGGGGCCGGGCGGGCCTCGACGCGATGGCGGCGGGCGCGGGCGGGGAGTACGCGGCCTATCTGCGGGCGGAGGGCGGGCGGACGCGGGCGGGCCGGCTCACGGGACCGGCCGTCGGGGGTCCCGCGCTGGTCACGGGTGTCGCCGCCGCGGCGGCCTTCGGAGCGGACCTGGCGCTCGGTACGGCGGCGGGGACGGCGCTCGGTGCGGGCGCGGCGGTCGCGGTGGCCGGGGCGGCGGCGACCGTCCTGCGCGTGACGGCCGGCCACCGGGCGCCGGACGGACCGGGAGAGACCGAGCGGCTCCGGCGGGAG
Organism: Streptomyces sp. NPDC059695; assembly: GCF_042733785.1. NCBI lineage: Bacteria > Bacillati > Actinomycetota > Actinomycetes > Kitasatosporales > Streptomycetaceae > Streptomyces > Streptomyces sp. NPDC059695. Next base: position 15,922 of record NZ_JBHWFF010000012.1, read on the forward strand.
TGGCTGGCGGCCCTGGAGATCCGGGGCGTGCGGCCGTTCCTGGAGCGCGAGCGGGCGCGGGCGGACCTGACCGGGGGCGGCGCGCCCGGGGAGCCGGGAACGGGAGCGCCGGAGAGCGTCGCCGGGCCGGGCGGGGCCCGGGACCCGGAGGCCCGCGCGGCCGGGGAGGAGGCGGGTGGCGGAACGACGGCCGCCCCCGGGGCCGGGACCACGCCGAAGGCCGGGGCCGCCGACCGGTGGGTCCGGGGAGCGGACCGGAGTGCCGCCGCCCGGAGCCGCAGCGTCCTGGCGCGGTCCTTCGGACATCTGCCCGATCCCGGCGGGTTGTTCGCCGGGCGTCGGGAGGAGCTGGGCCTGATCTCCGGCTGGGCGTCGGCCGGGCGGGCCGGGACCGTCGACCGGCCGACCGTGGTGCTGCTGCACGGCGCGCCCGGGTCCGGGCGCACCGCCCTCGCCGTGCGGGCCGCGCACGCGCTGCGCGACCGGTTCCACGGGGCCTGCGTGGTGGACCTGCGGGGCGGCGGGACGGGCGAGCGGCCGGTGACGACCCGGGAGGCGCTGCTGCACCTGCTGAACCGGCTCGGCGCCCCGCGCGACCGGCTCCTGTTCCGCGAGGGCGCCTCGGCGGACGAACAGGTGCGCAGGCTGTCGGAGTTGTACCAGCGGCAGCTGGCCGGGGTGCCCGTGGTGCTGATCCTCGACGACGCCGCCGACCCCGCCCAGGTGCGGGCCCTGCTGCCCGGGCGTTCCGCCGGCCTGGTCCTGGTGACCTGCCGGGAGCCGCTGGACCTCGGCGGGGACGTCCCGGCCGACGTGCACGCGCTGCCGGTCGACGCGCTCGACGCGGCCGGCGCCGAGGAGCTGCTGCGCGCGACCGCCGGAGCGCCCGACCCCGGCCCGTACGACGCCGAGGCGTTCGAGCGGATACGGGAGCTGTGCGGCGGCCTGCCGCTGGCGCTGCGCGTGGCGGGGTCCCTGCTCGGGCACCGCTCGATGGACGACCTCGCGCATGTGCTCGCCCGCCCCGGCTGGGGTACCGATCCCGTCGAACGCGCCCTCTCCGTACGGTACTTCCTGGACTTCGACGCGGACGCCCGGCAGCTGCTGCGGCGGCTCGCGCTGGCCGGGCGGGCCTCCCTCGGCGCGGCGGCGGCTGCGGCCCTGCTCGGCGGGGGCGGCGGGGCGGAGGCGGCCGGGCGGCTGCGGGAGCTCGCCGGCGCGGGACTGCTCGACCACGTGCGCGGGGAGCGGTACCGGCTGCACGACGCGGTGCGCGGATTCGCGTCCGCCCGGCTCCTGGACGAGGAGGACGCGGGCGAGATCGCGGCGGCGCAGGAGCGGCTCGTGCGGAACCACGCGGAGCTCGCCGACGCGGTGATCCGGATGGTCGACGGCAAGATGTCGACCCGCGCGGACCGGTTCGACGGGCACGGCTTCGGTTCCCTGGAGGCGGCGCTCGGCTGGCTCGACGAGGAGTCCAGCTTCCTCACGGCGGCCCTGCGGCACGCGGAGGGCGTCGACCAGGAGACCGTTCTCGGCCTGCTCAGCGCGCTCTGCGACTACTGCCTGCTGCGCGGCGACCTCTACCGGCTCGGGGAGATCGAGGAGCTGGCCGAGTCCGTCGGGCAGGGGCTGCTGACCCGCTCGGTGCGGTGGCGGACCGGCATCGCGGCCCGGCAGCTCGGCGAGCTCGACAAGGCCCACACGACGCTGACCTCGGTCGTCTCCCTCTACCAGGAGGCCCATCAGGACGCGGGCGCCGCGCTCGCGCTCTGCTCGCTCGGGATCACGCTGCACCACCAGGGGCGGCTGACGGAGGCCGCGGAGCGGCTGCGGGAGGCGCTGGCGCTCCAGGAGCCGGAGTCGCTGGCCGCCGACCGGGGGTGGACGCTGCACGCGCTGGCCGCCGTGGAGCGGGACCGGGGCGATCTGGCCGAGGCGACGGCGCTCCTGGAGCGGTCGCTCGCGCTGCACCGGGAGCACGAGTCGCCGCACGGCGAGGCGTGGGCGCACTTCCAGCGCGGTCAGGTGCTGCTGCTGCGGGGCGACGTGCCGGGCGCGCGGGAGGAGCTGCGGCTCGCCCTGGAGATCTACGGGCGCGTGCACGACGGGCGCGGCGGGGCGTGGGCGCTGACCCAGCTGGCCCGGGTGCGGCTGGCCGCCGGGGAGGCGGAGCCGGCGGTGGAGGAGCTGCGCGGGGCGCTCGCCCGGCACCGGGAGCAGGAGGACGCGCGCGGCGAGGCGTGGACGCTGTACTACCTGGGGCAGGCGCTGGAGGAGCGGGGCGACCGGGACGAGGCGGTGCGGGAGCTGGGGCGGGCGCGGTCGATGTTCTCGCGGATGCGGGACCTGTACGGGCTGGCGTGCGCCCGGCACCAGCTGGGGCGGGTCACCCGGGACCAGCAGGGGGCGCGGGCCGGGAACCTGCGCAACTCGGGGTTCGCCCGGCAGCTGCTCGTGGACGCGCGGGCGGACTTCCGCCGGATCGGGGTCGCGCACGGGGAGGCCTGGGCGTGCCTGGAGCTGGCGGTCGTGGACGCCGGGAACGGGCGGGTCCCGCAGGCGCTGGCGCTGTGCGAGGAGGCGCGGGCGCTCTTCGACGCGTACGGGGACCGGCGGGGTGCGGACTGGGCCCGTCTGCTGCGCTGCGGGCTGCTCCCGCACGCGGTCCCGGACAGCCCGGAGCCGGGCACGGCGTCGGCGCGCGAGGAGCTGGCGGCCCTGGCGGCGGACCGGCATCCGGCGCGCGACCCGCGGGTCGACGACTGCGCCGAGGCCCACGTCCTGCTCCTGAACCGCGGCATCGCCCCCACGACCCCGTGGCAGGCCTGGGACCTGGGCCTGGTCCCGTCCCGGCGGGCCAGGGAGGTGCTGGGGGTGCCGGGCCCCCGCTGACGCGCGGGGTACCGGGGTGCCCCGAGGCCCGCGGGGTGGGGTGTGCCCCCCCTTGGCCCGCGGGACGCCCCGGGCCGCCGGGAAGCGGGAGCCGCCCCCGGCCCGTGCCTCTGCGGTGCGGGCCGGGGGCGGTCGGGTCACCTGCCCTGGGTGCCGGCCTTCTTCGCCGGGGCGTCCGGGGTCGTCGCCGACGGGTCCGGGGCCTCTTCGAAGGAGACCTTGCCCATGTGGCGGTTCATCGACTTCATCAGCATCCAGACCGCGAGGGCCAGGGCCGCGAAGACGACGAAGCCGAGGACGCCGGGGGTCACCTTGTTCTTGTCCAGCTCTTCGGCGGCGAAGGGGACAAGCTGGGTCAGTGCCAGGTGTGCGCTCATGTCAGGCATTGTCGCGGATGCCCGCGAAGAGATCTTCCTCGGGGAGGGAGGTCGGGACCAGCGCCTTGCTGAGCTCGTACTCCTCCGTCGGCCAGACCTCCTTCTGGATGTCCATCGGGACCCGGAACCAGCCGCCGTCGGGGTCGATCTGGGTGCGGTGGGCGATCAGGGCCTTGTCGCGGGTCTCGAAGAAGTCGGCGCAGGGCACGTGGGTGGTGAGGGTGCGCGCCTTGCCGCCGAACTCGTCCCAGCGCTTCAGCCAGTCCCCGTACGGCGACTCCAGGCCGCGCTCCAGGAGGGCGTTGTGCAGGGCCTCGGTGCGGGGGCGGTTGAAGCCCTGGTTGTAGTAGAGCTTCAGGGGCCGCCAGACCGGGCCGAACTCGGCCTCCGGGTACTTCTCGGTGTCGGCCGCGCCGTCGAAGGCCACCATCGTGATCTTGTGCGTCATGATGTGGTCGGGGTGCGGGTACCCGCCGTTCTCGTCGTAGGTCGTGACGACCTGCGGACGGAAGGAGCGGATCTTGCGGACCAGCGCGCCGGCCGCGCCGTCCACGTCCTCCAGGGCGAAGCAGCCCTCGGGCAGCGGGGGCAGCGGGTCGCCCTCGGGCAGGCCCGAGTCGACGAAACCGAGCCATTCCTGGGAGACGCCGAGGATCTCGCGGGCCTCGTCCATCTCCTTGCGGCGCACCTCGTGGATGTTCGCCTCGATGTAGGGGTCGCCCTGAAGCTGGGGGTTCAGGACCGAGCCGCGCTCGCCGCCCGTGCACGTCACCACCATGACGTCCACCCCCTCGGACACGTACTTGGCCATCGTGGCCGCACCCTTGCTCGACTCGTCGTCGGGGTGGGCGTGAACGGCCATCAATCGCAGCTGCTCAGTCAAGACTCGATCCTCAGTGATTCGACGCGGAGGGTGGTCTCTATAGTGACGGAATCGGGGGAGTGAAAATTCCGCCACCCCCGGCTTCGAGAGGATCCCCCATGAGCGCGGTGCGAGAGCAGCTGCCCGAGGGACGCTACGGGCGCTCCGCGGACGAGCGGGCCGACCGCAAGCTCAGGGTCGTCGGAGCGGTGCTCGGGGTCGTGTTCCTCGGCGTGATGGGCTGGTTCGGCTGGCACTACGTCGTCGACAACAAGATCAGCGCCGAGATGATCAAGTTCGAAGTGATGAGCGACGACGAGGTCCAGGTGCACCTGGAGATCCGCAAGGACGAGGCCGTCGAGGGCGTGTGCACGCTGCGCTCGCGCTCCGAGGACGGGGCCGAGGTGGCCCGCAAGGACGTCCGCGTCGACGACGCCGCGTCCCGGATCGACCGCGTCTTCTCGCTCCGCACGACCGCCCGCGCGACGAGTGCCGAGCTCATCGGGTGTACGGCCCGGTAGCGGTGGGTAGGGACGGGGTGTCGAGTCCCGGCGAGTCACTGCGGTGACCTGGGGAGACGCCATCTTGATGGTTTATGTCCTCCCGCTTTCCGCCACTCATTGTTAGGCTCGTGGTTTCGCCCACCCGGGACAGCAAGGCCTTCCCGTGTAGGGCGATGCTTTGTATTCCCAGTACCTACGAGGAGCACCTGTGACCCAGACCAGCGACAACGTCACCTGGCTCACCCAGGAGGCGTACAACAAGCTCAAGGACGAGCTTGAGTACCTGTCTGGTCCCGCGCGCACGGAGATCACCGTCAAGATCGCCGCCGCCCGCGAAGAGGGGGACCTGCGCGAGAACGGCGGGTACCACGCGGCCAAGGAGGAGCAGGGCAAGCAGGAGCTCCGCATCCGCCAGCTCACCCAGCTGCTCCAGCACGCCAAGGTCGGCGAGGCGCCGGCGGACGACGGTGTCGTCGAGCCCGGCATGGTCGTGACGATCGCCTTCGACGGTGACGAGGACGACACGATGACCTTCCTGCTCGCCTCCCGCGAGTACGCGAGCGACGACATCGAGACCTACTCGCCGCAGTCGCCGCTCGGCGTCGGCGTCAACGGCAAGAAGGCCGGCGACGACGCGGACTACGAGCTGCCGAACGGCAAGAAGGCCACGGTGAAGATCCTCAGCGCGAAGCCGTACACCGGCTGAGCCGCCTCCTTGAGCGAAGGGCCGGCCCCCGGGGGGGCCGGCCCTTCGTCCTGCATGCACATGTAATGATGCGCCCCTGACGTCACGTCACCAGGGGGAGGACGAGGTGCTGGGACCGCTGCGCGGGGATGCGCCACGCCGGATCGGACCGTACGAGGTGCTCGCACGGCTCGGCGCCGGCGGCATGGGCGAGGTGTTCCTCGCGCGGGACGCCGACGGAACCGGCGGCGGTGTGTTCGTCGCCGTGAAGACCGTGCGGCGGGACGTCGCAGGCGACCCGGCCTTCCGGGACCGCTTCCGGCGCGAGATCAAGGTCGCCACGCTCGTCGACAGCGCGTACGCCGCCGCGCCGGTCGGCGGTGACGCCGACGCCGAGGTGCCCTGGCTGGCCACCGCGTACGTCCCCGGGCCCAGCCTCTCGCAGGCCGTGCGGCGCGGCGGCCCGCTGCCCGTCACGACCGTGCGGGCGCTCGGCGCGGACGTCGCCCGGGCCCTCGCCGACCTGCACGGGGCCGGGGTCCTGCACCGGGACCTCAAGCCCGGCAACGTCATGCTCTCCGTCGACGGCCCCCGGCTCATCGACTTCGGCATCGCCCGCAGCAGCACCGCGACCACCATGACCGCGACCGGTCTGATGGTCGGGACCCCCTCCTTCATGTCCCCCGAGCACGTGGCCGGCGCCCGCCGGGTCACGGCCGCCTCCGACGTGTTCTGCCTCGGCTCGCTGCTCTGCTACGCGGCGACCGGTGAGGACCCCTTCGGCGACGGTCCCCTCGCGGCCGTCCTGTACCGGGTCTCCCGGGCCGAGGCCGACCTCACCCGCGTCCCGGAGGAGCTGCGCGGGACGATCGCCGCCTGCCTGGCCGTGGACCCGGAGGAGCGGCCCGCGCCGCGGGAGCTCGCCGGGCTCCTCGGCGCCGGGACGCGGAAGGTCTTCCCGTGGACGGAGGGCGTACGGGACCACATCGGCGAGTACGGCAGGGAGCTCGCCCAGCTCGTCGCCTCGGGCGGGCCGCTCCTGGAGGCGCCCGCCGGGCCCGCCGTCACCCCGGCCGTCCCCGGTCCGCACTCCGCGCCGACGCTCGGGCCGGTGTCCCCGCCCACCGTCCCCGCCTCCGCGGCGCCCCGGAAGCGGCGGAAGCGGCTGCTCGCCGCCGTCCTCGCGCTCGCGGTCGTGGCCGGCGGCCTCGGCACGTATCTGCTGTGGCCCGACCCGGCGCCGCCGAAGGCGCCCGTCACGGCGGGCCCGCCGGCCGGGCCCCGCGTCCCCGGCGTGAGCGACCGCGGCCCCGCCGACGCCTCGGGCGTCGTCGCGCAGAACGCCGCCCAGCGCCCGGCCGGCTGGACGCCCTGGCGGGCGAAGCTGACCGCCCCCGCGTTCGGCTGCTCGGCCGGGGAGAAGGCGCTGGTGTGCCGGACGACGGACGGCCGGTACGAGGCGCTGGACCCGGCGAACGGGAAGCGGCTGTGGACCGCCGACCTCGTGGCGGACCCCCGTGACGACGTGAGCTTCATCGGGCCCACCGGCGGGATCTTCATCGCGGGCGGCACCGCCGTGCCCGCCGTCCACGACGGTTCCGTCGTCCTGTTCTCCGGTGAGCGCGTCCAGGTCCGCGAGGCCCGCAGCGGCACGGTGCGCTGGGAGAAGAGGAGCACCTCCGGCTCCAAGCTGCGCACGCAGCCCGTCGTGGGCGACGGCACGGTCTTCGTCCCGACCGGTGACGACACCAGCGGCCGGATGACGGCCTTCGCGCTGGCGGACGGCCGGGAGCTGTGGTCCAAGGCGCTCACCAACGCCGAACTCGCACGCGGGGAGTTCCGCAGCTTCGAGCCCGTCGCCTACGCGAAGGGGCTCGTGTACGCGCTCAGCGACGGCGGCTTCGTGGCGTTCGACGCGAAGACCGGCCAGCAGCGCGGCCAGGTGCCCCCGGCGGCCAAGGGGTGCGACAGCCTCCTCGTCCAGGGCCGGTACGCCTACTGCGCGCCGCTCGACGCGACGAACCAGGCCCCGCTCGTACTGCACCGCCTGGACGCCACGACGCTCGCCCCGGTGGGCGGCGGCCCGCTGGCCGTCCCGGCCGCGGTGGCGAAGTCGGGCGCCTGGCCGACCGCCGTGTCCGCCCGGGCCGCCGTCGTCCTCGACCGGGGGGCCATGCGCTGGGCCGACTGGCACAACACCAGCGCGCCCGAGGGCGCGTTCGTCCTCGACCCGGCCACCGGCAGGCTGCTCGGCCACTACCCGCTTCCGCAGGCCGGGGCGGCCGACGGGAAGCGGCAGCTCGTCTCCGACCCGCTGATCGCCGGGAACTCCGTGCTGTGGGCGGACTTCGCGTCCCTGCACCTGGTGCCCCTGGGCAGCGACGGCAAGCCCGGCAAGGAGCGGGTCGTGCCCGTGCCCGGCGCCCCCGGGCCGCGCGCCGACGACCCGTACGACCGCGTGTCCGGCACCTCCCTCGACCGGGAGATCCGTCCGCCGGTGGTCCTCCCGCTCGGCGGTGTGGCCCACGTCGTGTACGACACCGGGGTCGTCGCCTCCGTCGCGCTCCCCGGCGAGAAGGAGTAGCCCCGTGCTGGAAGCCCTGCCACCGGGACCCCCGCGACTCCTCGGCCCCTACCGGCTGCTCGCCCGCCTCGGCGCCGGGGGCATGGGCGAGGTGCACCTCGCCTGCCGGGCGGACGCACCGACGGCCGATCCGTACCGGATGGTCGCGGTGAAGACCGTGCGGGAGGACCTGGAGGTCGACGGGGACTTCCGGACCCGCTTCCGGCGGGAGATCGCGGCGGCGCGCACCGTGGACGGGCCGGGCGTCGCGCGGCTCGTGGACGCGGACGCCGACGCGCCGTCGCCGTGGCTGGCGACCGCGTACGTGCCGGGGCCGTCGCTCGCGGAGGCGGTCGTGCGTTCCGGGGCGCTGCCCGTCCCGGCCGTCCGGGCCCTCGGGGTCGCCCTGGCGCGGGCGCTCGCGGACGTGCACGCCGTGAAGGTGCTGCACCGGGACCTCAAGCCGGCGAACGTGCTGCTCGCCCCGGCCGGGCCGAAGCTGATCGACTTCGGCATCGCGCAGGCCTTCGAGGCGACCGCGCTGACCTCGACCGGACTCGTGGTGGGCTCGCCGGGGTTCATGTCGCCGGAGCACCTGGTGGGCAGCCGGGCGATGGTGCCCGCCTCGGACGTGTTCTGCCTGGGCGCGGTGCTGGCGTTCGCGGCGAGCGGCCGGGGGCCGTTCCACGACGACGAGATGGCGGCCGTGATCTACCGGATCAGCCGGGCCGAGGCCGAGCTCGACGGGGTTCCGCGGGAGCTGCGGCCGGCCGTGGAGCGCTGCATGCGGCTCGACCCGGCGCAGCGGCCGTCGGCGGCGGAGCTGGCGGAACTCCTCGGCGGCGGGGACGCGCCCGAGGTGTTCCCGTGGCCGGGCGCGGTGCTCTCGCTGCTCGCCGAGTACGGGGCGGCGGCCCGGAGCGCCGGGGAGGCGGCGGCCTCCGGCGCGGGCGTGGCCGACCTGCCGACGCTCGGCCCGGTCGTGCCCTACTCCCCCACGGCGGTGACGGACCGGCCGGTGCTCCCCCAAGCGCCCGTGGAGCGGCGTCGCCGCCCGTGGGGCGCGGTGGTCGGGGGCGCGGTGGCGGTCGCGCTGGTGGCGACGGTGGGCGTGGTGCTCCTGGCCGGGAACGACGGGCAGGGCGGTGCGGGCGGGGCCGCGGGACCGTCGGCGACCGGCCCCGGGGCGAGCACCGCGACGCCGCCGGTCGTCGCGCTGAGCCGGGTGGTGCAGCCGTACGGCGCGGCCGGCCGGTCCCGTGACTTCGGCACGGCGGCGACGGACCCGGCCCACCGCCCGGCGGGCTGGTCGCCCTGGACGGCCCGGACCGACTGGCCGATCGGTTCCTGCGCGCTCTCCCCGAAGGTCCTCGTGTGCACGGGCTCGGGCGGCTCGGCCGTCGGGTTGAGCGCCTCGGACGGCCGGAAGCTGTGGGCGGTGCCGGGGAAGCGCGAGACCTCGCCGGTCGGCCCGCTGTATCCGGCGGTGGTCGACGACACGGTGTACCTGTCGGACGCCGACGGGATCACCGCGTACGGACTCGCGGACGGGGCGGCGCGGGGCGTGATCCCGGTGCCGGACGGCGGCTGGGCGGTGAAGAGCACGGACCTGCTGGACGGCGTCCTGTACTCCTCGTACTTCGGGCTCCGGGAGGACGGCACGGGACTCGTCACGGCCGTGCGGCTCAAGGACCGCAGGATGCTGTGGCGCTCGGCGGTCCCCGGTGTCCCCGAGCAGGTGGTGGCCGTGGACGGCCGGGTGCTGGTACCGCTCGGCGACCGGCCGCCGGTCGCGCTGGACGCGGCGACGGGCAGGGAGGCGGCGCGGGCCACGGAGCCGTGCGGCTCCCTCACCGCGCACGAGAGGAGCGGGAGCGTGCTGTGCTGGGGCCGCGCCGACCGCTCGGTCGCCGTCCTCGACGCCCGGACCCTGAAGCCGCGGCACACGCTGGGCGTGCGGACGACCCTCGCGCCCGCGGTGAGCGCGGACGGGCGCGTGGCCCTCCTCGACGCCACGGGGACGCTGGTCACGTACGACGTGGCCGACGGCCGGGAACGGTGGCGGACCGAGCCGCTGTCCCGGGACCGTGTGTACGTCGCGGGCGACCGCGTGATCACGGCGAGCAGCGACCGCGTCACGTCGTATCCGGCCGACGGCAAGGGCTCCGAGGACTACCGGCCGAACATCCCGGAGGGGGTCGAGACCCCGGAGTTCCCCCCGGAGGTGCTCGCCGCCGGAGGGGCGGTGTTCCTCGCCTTCCCCGAGGGCCTGGTGGTCTCCGCGTACCTGCCCTGACGGCTCCGCCGGTCACCGGGTCCTCAGGCCGTCGCCGAGCGGTACTTGCGGACCGAGAGCGTCCGGAAGACCACGATGATCAGGATCGACCAGAGGAGCGAGGCCCACACCGGGTGCTGCATCGGCCAGGCGTCGGAGGTCGAGACCCCGGGGTTGCCGAAGAGCACGCGGCAGGCCTGGACGGTCGCGCTGAAGGGGTTCCACTCGGCGATGGGCTGGAGCCAGGAGGGCAGATTGCTGGAGTCCACGAACGCGTTCGAGATGAACGTGACCGGGAAGAGCCAGATCAGTCCGCCGGAGGTCGCCGCCTCGGGGGTGCGGACCGAGAGGCCGATCAGCGCCCCGATCCAGGAGAAGGCGTAGCCGAGGAGCAGCAGCAGGGCGAAGGCGCCGAGGGCCTTCGGGACGCCCTCGTGGATGCGCCAGCCGACGAGCAGGGCGACGATCGCCAGGACGAAGAGGGTGAGCGTCGTCTGGACCAGGTCGGCGAGCGTACGGCCGGTGAGGACCGCGCCACGGGCCATCGGCAGCGAGCGGAAGCGGTCGATGAGGCCCTTGTGCATGTCGTCGGCGATGCCGGCGCCCGCTCCGGCGGTGGCGAAGGTGACGGTCTGGGCGAAGATGCCCGCCATCAGGAACTCGCGGTAGACGGCCGGCGAGGTGGAGTCGCCGATCTGCATGGAGCCGCCGAAGACGTAGCTGAACAGCACGACGAACATGATCGGCTGAATGAGCCCGAAAATGATCATTTCGGGAATGCGGGACATTCTGATCAGGTTGCGGCGGGCGATCACGAGCGAGTCGCTCACGGACTGGACGACGGCCCCGCGCCGGCGCGGGGCGGCCAGGTCGTCGGTCGACCCGATGACGGTGGTCACTTCACGGCCTCCTTCCGGCTCCTCCCGGCCTCGGCCGCCGCCCGCCGCTCGGCCTCCTCCTCGTCCCGCTCGGCCGCGTGGCCGGTGAGGGAGATGAAGACGTCGTCGAGGGTCGGGCGGCGCAGGCCGATGTCGTCGATCTCGACGTCGACGGCGTCCAGGTCGCGGATGACCTCGGCGAGCAGCTTGGCGCCGCCGGTGACGGGGACGGTGAGCCTGCGGGTGTGCTCCTCGACGGACACCTCGCCGTGGCCGATCCCCGCGGCGCCGTAGCGGGCGAGGACCTCCCGGGCCTCGGGGATCGTCTCCCGGTCGTGCACGACCACCTCGACGCGCTCGCCGCCCGTCTGGGCCTTGAGCTGGTCGGAGGTGCCGCGGGCGATGGCCCGGCCCCGGTCGATCACGCAGATGTCATGGGCGAGGTGGTCGGCCTCCTCCAGGTACTGGGTGGTGAGGAGCAGCGTCGTCCCTCCGGCGACGAGCTCCTTGATGACCTCCCAGAGCTCCTGCCGGTTGCGCGGGTCGAGACCGGTCGTCGGCTCGTCCATGAACATGACCGGCGGGGAGACGACGAGGGCCGCCGCGAGGTCGAGGCGGCGTCGCATGCCGCCGGAGTACGTCTTCGCGGGCCGGTCGGCCGCGTCGGCGAGGTGGAAACGGTCGAGCAGCTCACCGGCCCGCGCCTTCGCGGCCCGGGACCTCATCTGGTAGAGCTCGCCGACCATCTGCAGGTTCTCCCGGCCGGTGAGGTACTCGTCGACGGCCGCGAACTGGCCGGAGAGGCCGATCGAGCGGCGGACCTCGTCGGGGTGGCTGAGGACGTCGATCCCGGCGACGACGGCCCGTCCGCTGTCGGGCTTGATGAGGGTCGTCAGGACCCGCACGGCGGTCGTCTTCCCCGCGCCGTTCGGGCCGAGCAGGCCCAGGACCGTGCCCTCCGGCACGTCCAGGTCGACCCCGTCCAGAGCTCGTACGTCGCCGAAGGTCTTCACCAGACTCTCGGCGTAGATCGCGCCTGGCATGTGGATTCTCCCAGGGAGATTCGGGCGTTTCCTACCGATCCTAGGATTTCCGTGCGCCGCGCGCCCGGTGAAGGGGAGACCCGGGACGCACGATCATGCGGGGGCGTACGGGACGTCCCTCAGCGCGTCCCGGGCGTCCCGACCGGGTCCCGCGCGGTGGCCCGGGACACCCGTTGGCGTGCTGTTGGCGGGCCGTTGGTCACGGGGACGAAGCTGGGGGCCTGGCACGGAGCACGACGAACGGGGAGCACGGAATGGCTGTCGGCGCACACGGTACGGGCAGAGTCGGCGGGACGAGCGGGACGGGCAGGACAGGAGGGCCCGGGGGAACGGGCAGGACCGGCGGGGCGGGATCGACGGGCGGGGCGGGATCGGCGGGTGAGACGGGCGACCGGGGGTGCTCCGGTTGTGCCGGGTGCGACACGACGACGCCGTGGGCCGAGCTGGCCGCCGAGATGCGCCGCATCAAGTGCGCCACCGAGCTGAGCTACGGCAAGCTCGCGCAGCGCACGCACTACAGCCGCTCCTCGTGGGAGCGGTTCCTGAACCAGAAGCAGTTGCCGACCCGGGTCGCGGTCGAGGAGTTCGCCGCGGCCGCCGGGACGGACCCGGGTCCCCTGCTGCTCCGCCTGGAGCGCTCGCTCGCCCACGAGACGGCCGCCCGCGCGGCGACCGCCGCCCGTGAGGGGGCGCGGGAGGGTGCGCGGGGCGGGGAGCCGGCGCTCGTGCCCGCGATCCCGGCCCCCGGACGCGAGTCCGGCCTGCCGGGCCTCGGCCGGCCCCTGGGCCTGCTCGCGGCGGGGGCCCTGGTCGGCGGCGGCCTGGTGACGGTCCTGAACCGGGCGGCCCGGGTCCGCAGGAGCCTCTGAGACGGAAGGGCCGGAAGGGGCGGGAGAGCCGGAGGAGGCGTACGCGGGCTCTCGGGCCCGGGCGGTGACGCCGGGCGGACGGAGGGACGCCCTGCGCACGGAGGGACGCCGGGCGGACGCGGGCTCGTCAGCCGAGCACCGCGTACCCGGCGTCCCGCAGCGCCTCCTCCACCTCCCGGCAGTGCTCCGGGCCCTTCGTCTCCAGGTGCAGCTCGACCTCCACCTCCGTCAGGCCGAGGCGCGGATCGGTGCGTACGTGGCCCACGTCCAGGACGTTCGCGTCGACCACCGTCAGGACCGCGAGCAGCGTCGCGAGCGCCCCCGGCCGGTCCGTGACGCGCAGCCGCAGGCTCAGGTAGCGGCCCCCGGCGGCCATGCCGTGGCGCAGGATCCGCTGGAGCAGGAGCGGGTCGACGTTCCCGCCGGAGAGGACCGCGACGACCGGCCCGCGGAAGGACGCCGGGTCGGCGAGGAGCGCGGCCACCGGGCTCGCGCCCGCCGGTTCGACCACCAGCTTGGCCCGCTCCAGGCAGAGCAGCAGCGCCGAGGAGAGGGCGTCCTCGGAGACCGTACGGACCTCGTCGACGTACTCCCTGACGAGGGCGAACGGCACGTCGCCCGGGCGCCCGACCTTGATCCCGTCCGCCATCGTCACCGGCGCGTCGATCGCGACGGGGTACCCGGCGGCCAGCGAGGGCGGGTAGGCGGCGGCGCCCTCCGCCTGGACGCCGATGACCTTCACGTCGGGGCGCAGCGACTTCACCGCGAGCCCGATGCCGGCCGCGAGCCCGCCGCCGCCGACGCCGACGAGGATCGTCCGGATCTCGGGGCACTGCTCCAGGATCTCCAGGCCGACGGTGCCCTGCCCGGCGATGATGTCGGGGTGGTCGAAGGGGTGGATGAAGACCGCGCCGGTCTCCCGGGCGTACTCCTCCGCCGCCGCGAGCGTCTCGTCGACGACGTGGCCGTGCAGCCGGACGTCGGCGCCGTAGTCGCGGGTCGCCGCGACCTTCGGCAGCGGGGCTCCGAGCGGCATGAAGACGGTCGCGTGCACGCCGAGCAGCTGGGAGGCGAGTGCGACGCCCTGCGCGTGGTTGCCGGCGGAGGCGGCGACCACCCCGGCCGCCCGCTCCTCGGGCCGCAGCCCGGAGATCCGCACGTACGCCCCGCGGAGTTTGAAGGAGCCGGTCCGCTGGAGGTTCTCGCACTTGAGGTGGACCGGGGCTCCCACCAGCGAGGACAGGTGGCGGCTGCCCTCCATCGCCGTCGTCCTGGCCACCCCGGCCAGCATCTTCTGCGCCCCCCGCACGTCGTCGAGCATCAACCGGTGCAAGGGGTGTGGCGTACGGAAGCTCATGACAGCAAGTCTCGCAGCTCACGGCCCCCGTGGCCGTCCGGCGGCCGGGTCGCCGGACGGGTTTGCGCAGCGCCGGTACGGACCCCGGCGGGTCCGCGTACTCTGTCCCCCACCGACCGACCACCCCCGCACGAGAGAGACCCACAGCCATGCCCAATTCTCAGGACATGACGACTGCGCTCGACCCCGGTCTCCTCGATGCCCTCCAGCACCAGGTGGCCGTCTTCGCCCGCCGCGCCGAGCAGACGCGGCTCGGCGGCACCGGGCAGCTCCGTAACTCCATGGACCGCGCGGCCTACCTCCTCCTCAACCGGCTGGACCAGGAAGGGCCGATGGGGGTGAAGGCGCTCGCCGCGGGCATGGGGATCGACTCGTCCACGGTGACCCGCCAGGTCGCCCCGCTCGTCGACACCGGCCTGGTGAAGCGGACCTCGCACCCGGAGGACGGGCGGGCGGTCGTGCTGCAGCTGTCGCCGCGCGGTCTCGCGCGCCTGGAGGAGGTCCGGTCCTCGCGCCGCCAGCTGATGGTCGAGGTCACGGAGGGCTGGACGCCGGACGAGCGGGAGTCCTTCTGCTCGCTGCTCACCCGCTTCAACACCGCCCTGTCCGCCCGGCAGTCGGCGCACGCGGGCCACGTTCCGGCGGAGCCGGCCGGGGGCGCCGCGCCGGAGTCCGGGGTCACGGCCTGACGGAGCGCCGCCGCGCGCCGGGGACGGAGTCCGCGCAGACCTCTTGACCCCGCACCCGCGCTGTCCTCAGATGAGGAGGTGCGAGAGCAGCAGCGCGGGCGGAGTGCCGAACACGCCCACCGCACCCGGGAGTTCGACGCGTTCGTGGCCGGGGCGGCGGGGCGGCTGCTGCACGCCGCGACGCTGCTCACGGCCGAGACCCGTACCCGCAACCCGTACGCCCAGGCCCTGCTGACGGCCGCCCTCGCGCACACGTACGCGGTGTGGGACCGGCTGCGCGACGAGGATCCATACGATCTCGCCCGGCGCGACCTCGCCGCCCGCTTCGCCCGCACCGCCTGGAGACACCACGGCGGTGACGGCGGGGTGCTCGCCGCGCTCTCCCCGCAGGAGCGTCTCGTCGTCGTCCTGCGTCTGTACGAGGGGGTCGCGGAGGAGCAGGTCGCGGCGCTGCTCGGCCTGCCCGAGGCCCGGGTCCGCGCGGTGTGCGCCCGCTCGGTCGCCGCGCTGCGGGCGGCGGCCCGGGGCGCACCGGGCACCGCCGGGGCGGCCGCGTGAGCCGGCACGAGGACAAGGAGGCGGCGGTCCGGCGGCTGCTCGACACGCCCCATCCGCCCGTCCCCGGCGACCTGGCGCTGCGCGCCGCCGAGCGCGGCACCCGGCGGCTCCACCGGGCCCGGCGGGTGCGGCGGGTGCTGTGGGCCCTGGGCGCGGTCGCGGTGCTCGCGTTCGTCGTCTGGGCGTCGACGACCCACCCGTGGGAGGTCCCGCCCGCGGAGACGACGCCGCCGCTGGAGGGCTGGTGACGGCCGGGAGGCCCGGCCGTCACCGCGCGGGACCAGGCCGTCCCTTTCGGATCGTGCCGGGCTCACGACGCCTGGCACGCACGCTCCAGACGCCGCTCCCTCATCCGGCCTGATCCGAAGGAAACGACCTAGCCCAGCGCCTGGCGGAGGTCGGCGAGCAGGTCGTCGACGTTCTCGATGCCCACCGAGATGCGGACCAGGTCGGCCGGGACCTCCAGGGCCGAGCCCGCGACGGAGGCGTGCGTCATCCGGCCCGGGTGCTCGATGAGGGACTCGACGCCGCCCAGGGACTCGCCGAGGGTGAAGAGCTTCGCGCGGTTGCAGACCTCGACGGCCGCCTCCTCGCCGCCCTGCACGCGGAAGGAGATCATGCCGCCGAAGGAGCGCATCTGCTTGGCCGCGATCTCGTGCCCGGGGTGCTCCGGGAGGCCCGGGTAGAGGACCTGGGTGACCTTCGGGTGCTGCGTGAGCATCTCGGCGATCTTCTCGGCGTTCTCGCTGTGGCGGTCCATGCGCACGGCGAGGGTCTTGATGCCGCGCAGCACGATCCACGAGTCGAAGGGACCGGCGACCGCGCCCATCGCGTTCTGGTGGTAGGCGAGTTCCTCGCCGAGCGCCTCGTCCGCGGTGACCAGGGCGCCGCCGACGACGTCGGAGTGGCCGCCCATGTACTTGGTGAGGGAGTGCACGACGACGTCCGCGCCGAGCGCCAGCGGCTGCTGGAGGTACGGCGAGGCGAAGGTGTTGTCGACGACGAGCTTCACGCCGGCCTGGCGGGCGACGCCGGCGACGGCCTCGATGTCGGTGATGCCGAGGAGCGGGTTCGACGGGGTCTCGACCCAGATCAGCTTCGTACGGTCGTTGACCGCACCGCGCACCGACTCGATGTCGGAGGTGTCCGCGACGGAGAAGTCCACGCCCCAGCGCTGCACGACCTTGGCGAAGAGCCGGAAGGTGCCGCCGTAGGCGTCGTTCGGGATGACCACGTGGTCGCCGGGCGCGAGGAGCGTGCGGAGCAGGCAGTCCTCGGCGGCGAGGCCCGAGGCGAAGGCGAGACCGCGGCGGCCCCCCTCCAGGGCCGCGAGGTTCTCCTCCAGGGCGGTACGGGTCGGGTTCGCGCTGCGGCTGTACTCGTAACCGCCGCGCAGCCCGCCCACGCCGTCCTGCTTGTAGGTGGACACCTGGTAGATGGGCGGGACGACCGCGCCGGTCAGCGGGTCGGCGGTGTTGCCCGCGTGGATCGCGCGGGTCTCGAAGCTCTGATGGGAGTGCTGGTCGCTCATGGGTCAGGAGCGTAGTGCCGCGCGCCTCCCGCCGCTGAGTTCGTCTCACCGGGTGTCCTGGACAATGGACACATGGACATTCTCTGGTTCCTGATCGCGCTCGGCCTGCTGTTCGGCGTCCTCGGTCCCTACGTGCTGCGCCGCAGGGGCGGCGGCGGGATCCGGCAGGTCGCGCCGGGGGCACCGGACGCGGCGGACCCGGAGGCGTACGGCTTCGTGCGCCAGGAGGACCAGGACGTGCGGCTGCCCGGTGCCGACGAGGAGCTCCTGCACGTCCTCGACGTCGTGCAGGCCACCCAGGACTGGCGCCCGGCGTCGCGGCTGCTCGCCGCCACCGGCAAGGAGGGCGAGGTGCGCTGGCAGCGCGTCCAGGCCTTCGCGGGCGCGGCCTCCCTCGAACTCCAGGAGCGGCCCGGGGCCGGCGGGGCGTGGCTGCGGACCTGGCGGGCGGAGGAGCCGAAGGACGCGGGCGGCGCGGCCGTGCACGCGGAGTTCCTGGTGCAGCAGGCGTGGCGGTCCTCGTCGGCCGGGACCGACGACTTCCGGATCATCCTGGAGGAGGCGCTGAAGGTCACGGAGGAGGCGGCGCTGCTCGCCCCGGGCGACCCGGTCCCGTACATCACGCGGCTCGCGGTGGCGCGCGGACTCGGCTACGGCCACGAGGAGTTCGACCAGGTGTGGGCGAAGGTGATCGACCGCGCGCCGGAGCACATGGGGGCGCATCTGGCGGCGCTGCACTACTGGTGCGAGAAGTGGCACGGTTCGCGCGAGGAGGCCGACCACTTCGCGACGACGGCCGCGGCGCGCGCCCCGCGGGGTTCGCTGCTGGCCGCGCTGCCGCTGTTCGCGGTCTTCGAGCACGTGCCGGACGTGGTGCTCGTGCAGGACTTCTTCCGTACGGCGGTGGTGTCGAAGGCGATGGACGGCGCGCTGTACGCGGTCCACTCGGCCCGCCCCGACGACCCGATGCTGGCGCACGTCCGCCATCTGCTCGTCTGGTTCCTGGTGCGCTCGCAGCGCTGGTCGGAGGCCATGCACCAGCTGGTGCGGGTCGACGGCCACGTGGGCGCGGTCCCGTGGACGCTGAGCGGCGACCCGGCGGCGGAGTACACGGTCTTCCGGAACCTGGCGGTGGCGGGCTACGAGGCGAACGGCGGGAGCCCGGCGACCCTGCCGCGCTGACCGGCCCGGCGGGTCGCCGCGCCGGCCGGCCCCGGTCTCGTTTACACATCGGACGCTGCCGCGGAATATTTGAGTGTGTGTGTGGGTGGTGGGGGGGGGGGGGGGGTGGGGGGCGCGGGGGGGGGGGCGGGGGCGCGGGGGCGGGGGCCCCGGGGGGGGGGGGCCCCCGCGCCGGCCGGCCCGGCCGCCCAGCCGCGCCGACCGGCCGGGCGACCCGCCCGCCGACCGGCCGCGACCTGCGCGAACCCACGGATTCCCGGTGGACGGCATCCGCCTCCGTGGGCCATGATCGACACTCCCCCCACCCGCTCGTCCGCTGATCGTCACGCCTTTCCCGTGGGGGGAATCTGCCCGATGGGCGCCACTCTGCGCGCGCTGCGCGCCCTCGTCCTGCTCGCCGGCTTCCATCTGCTCGGCCTCCTGCTGCTCGTCCTGCTCGGCGCCCTGGACTGGGTGGCCTGGCGGTGGGCCCCGGCCGGGTGGGCCCTGAAGACGTACGTCCTCAGCGTCGTCCTCGCCGTCCCCGTCGTCCGCGGCATGCTCATGCTCCGCACCCCGCGGGACGAGGGCGTCGTCGGCGTCCCCGTCACCGACGCCGAGGAGCCCCGGCTCTGGGCGGCCGTCCGCGACCTCGCCGGCCTGGTCGGGACCCGGGCGCCCGACGAGATCCGGCTCACCGCCGACATGAACGCCGCCGTCACCGAGGACGCCCGCCTCCTCGGCCTGCGCGGCGGCACCCGCCGCCTCTACCTCGGGCTCCCCCTGGTGGCCGGCCTCTCCGAGGCCCGGCTGCGCGCCGTCCTCGCCCACGAGCTCGGCCACTACGCCCACTCCGACACCAGGCTCTCCGGCATCACCGAGCGCAGCCGCCTCCACGTCGCGCGTACCGTCGGCCGGTTCGAGGAGAGGTCCGACCTCAAGGTCGCGAAGGAACGCGCCCGGCAGGAACGGCGATCCGCCCGGCGCGTCGCCAAGGGCAGACCGGCCAAGGAGGTGAGCACCACCGGAGTCGGCATCTCGTACCGCGCGATGGCACGGATCTACACGGCGTACGGCCGCTTCTCCATGCGTGCCACCCAGAGCGGCTCCCGCCGCCAGGAGGTCGCAGCCGACCTGGCCGCCGCCCGCATCGCGGGCCGCGACGCCACCGCGTCGGCGCTGCGCGCGCTTCCGGTGCTCGACACCGCGTACGAGTTCTACCTGGACTCGTACGCCACCCTCGGCGTCGAGTTCGGGATGCTGCCGCCGCACGGCGAGGTCTTCGGCGGGGTGCGTCACCTGCTCGGCGCCCGCGCGGAGGAACTGGCGAGGATGCGCGCCACCCTGCCCGGCGGACCCGCCACGCCCTACGACTCGCACCCGCCGACCGCCGAGCGCGTCGCCGCCATCGAGGCCCTTCCCGACGACGGCCGCGCCGCGGAGGAGGAGCGCCCTGCCTTCGACCTGTTCGCCTCGCCCGAGGAGGCCCTGCGCGCCGTCGAGGACGCGACCCTGACCCCGGAGGCGCTCCGGATGCGCCGGCTCGACTGGCCGGACCTGGTGCACGAGGCGATGACGGCGAAGTACGTCCGCGACACGGAGCAGCTGCGGGCGGCTCTCGCGACGCCGACGGGGCCGGACGGGACCGTCGGCGCCGACCGGCTCCGGCGGGAGGTCGAGGCCTGCCTCGACGCCGTCGCCACGGGCGCGGTCTGGGACCTCCTCGAACGGCTGCCCCTGTCCGAGGAGGCGGCCGCGGCGACCGGCCGGGCCCGCCGGGAGTTCGCCCGCTCCTCGCTGCGGCGCGAGCTCGCCCGCCTTCTGACGGCCGCGCTCGCCTCGGAAGGCCGCGCCCGCTGGCAGCTCTCCTGGTCGGCCCCCGCGTCCCTGCTGCTGCCCGACGGGTACGCCGGGGAACTCCCGGCGGCCCTGGACGCGGCCGTCGAGGACCGCCCGGACACCGAGCGGCTCCGCAAGCTGCTGGCCGCCGGCTGACCACCCGTACCCCCTACCGACGGAGCCACGCACCGCATGCCCCCTCTCATCCCCCTGACCGTGATCGTGCCCGACCGGCCGGGAGCGTCGTGACCGTACTGCTCTGGATCGTCCTGACCCCGCTCGCCCTCTGCGTGGCCGCCGTCGCCCTCGTCTTCCTCGTGGCGGTCGTGCGCGGCCTCGCCGGGGACGTGAGCGCCGGCGCGGACGCGTCCCGCGCCGCCTCGCTCGGGCTGCTGCCCGCCGAGCGGCAGCACACGGAGCTGGCCGCCCCGAGGCCGCCGGACCTCACGGTGGCCCTGGCCTCCGCCCGCGGCGGCGACTGGGCACCGGCCGCCGCGCTGCTCGACGCGACGGCCGCGAACCGCGACTGGGAGGGCCGCTCGGCGCTCTGCGAGCGGCTCGCGGACCTCGCGGCCGAGGAGGACGGGTGGCTGCGGGACTGGGAGGAGGCGCGACCGGCCGATCCGGGGGCGGCGTTGGTGAGGGCGCGCGGGACGGTCCTCCTGGCGTGGAACGTACGGGGTGGGCGGCGGGACGAGGACACCACGCCGGAGCAGAGCGAGGGGTTCCGCCGGATCCTGACCGGCTCCCGGGCGGAGCACGCGCGCGCGGTGGCCCTGGCGCCGGCCGGGGACCCGTCGCCGTACGTGGGCGAGATCTGGACGGCCATGGGCCTCGGCCTGCCGCACGAGGAGCTGCGGCGGCTGTGGCGCGAGGTCGCCGACCGGGCCCCGCACCACTACGAGGCGCACTTCGCGGCGCTGCAGTACTGGTGCGCCAAGTGGTGCGGCTCGGCGGAGCTCGCGCACGCCTTCGCGGTCCGGGCGGCGGCGGGCGCGCCGCCCGGCAGCCTGCTGACGGCGCTGCCGTTGGTCGCCCACTTCGAGCACGACGCCTCGGAGACGACGGACGCCGACCGGACCCCGGAGATGTACGCGGCCGTGGACGCGCTCCTCGCGGACGTGACCGCCGCCGACCCGGCCCACCCGCGCCTCCCGGAGGCCCGGCACCTGCTGGCGTACTACCTCTGGCTCCAGGACCGGTACGCGGAGGCGATGGAGCAGTTCCGCCGGGTGGACGGCTACGTCGGGGCGCTTCCCTGGCGGTACAAGGCGGACCCGGCGCAGGAGTTCTGCCGGGCCCGCGACGACTGCGCGGGGCACGCGCCGGACGGGGAATCCCGCCCGCCCCTCGGACGTTGACAGAGCTGCCGACCGTCGAGGAGAGATGCAGCATGTTCCTGTCCCGCACCCCCGTACTCCCCACTCCCGACCAGGCCCTGCGCGGCCGGCCCGAGCCGGAGTTCTCCGTGCCCGAGCGCCACACCGTCCTCGGCCATCCGCTTCTGGGCCCCTACCCGGAGGGCCTGGAGGTCGCCGACTTCGCGCTGGGCTGTTTCTGGGGGGCCGAGCGCAAGTTCTGGCAGACCGAGGGCGTCTGGACGACGCTCGTCGGCTACCAGGGCGGCCACACGCCGAACCCGGCGTACGAGGAGGTCTGCTCGGGCCTGACCGGGCACACCGAGGTCGTCCGCGTCGTCTTCGACCCGTCTAAGGTCTCGTACGCGTCGCTCCTGAAGCTGTTCTGGGAGTCCCACGACCCCACCCAGGGCTTCCGCCAGGGCAACGACGTGGGCACCCAGTACCGCTCGGCGGTCTACACCCACTCCCCCGCCCAGGCCACGGCGGCCGAGGCGTCCCGCGAGGCCTACCAGAAGGTCCTGACGGGCTCGGGCTACGGCGAGATCACCACCCACGTCCTCCCGGCCGACGAGACCCGCCCGTTCTACCCGGCGGAGCCCTACCACCAGCAGTACCTGGACAAGAACCCGGCCGGCTACTGCGGCATCGGCGGCACGGGCCTGTCCTGCCCGATCGGCGTCGCGAAGGCCGAGTAGCGCTCAGCCGCCCGCCGCCCGCAGCGAGGCCGCCGTCGCGGCGGCCTCGTAGTCGGCCGGGACGCCCTCGACGAGGAGGATGTCGCCGGGCATGTGGCGGGTGCGGAGGGGGATCAGGGCCTGGTAGGCCTCGGAGTCGTACCAGGACCTGGCGTCCTCGTACGTCGGGAAGCCGATGATCACCACGGCGCCGGGCCAGCTGCCCTCGCGGACCTCGCGGGCGGGGGCGCCGTGGACGAGGAAGCGGCCTCCGAAGGGGTCCAGGGTGTCCTGGATGCGCTCCATGTAGTCGAAGACCTCCTCGTCGAGGACGGGCTTCGGGTGCAGGTTTCCGATGGCGTATGCGGTCATGGGACCAGCGTGCCGGGGCACGGCGTCCGGGTCGATTACCCCGGAGGTCATGCCCCGGCCGCGGTGACGGGTCAGATCGTCGACGTGTCGATCACGAAGCGGTAGCGGACGTCGCTCTTCACGACCCGCTCGTACGCCTCGTTGATCTGGTCCGCGCGGATCAGTTCGATCTCGGCGCCCAGGCCGTGCTCGGCGCAGAAGTCGAGCATCTCCTGGGTCTCGGCGATGCCGCCGATCATCGAGCCCGCGAGGGTCTTGCGGCCGCCGATGAGGGAGAAGAGGCCGACCTTGACCGGCTCCTCGGGCGCGCCGACGTTCACCAGCGCCCCGTCCGTCCTCACGAGGCTCAGGTAGGCGTCGAAGTCGAGCGGCGCCGAGACCGTGGAGATCACCAGGTCGAACGTCCCGGCGAGCTCGGTGAAGGTCTTCGGGTCGCTGGTGGCGTGGAAGTGGTCGGCGCCCAGCTTCAGGCCGTCCTCCCGCTTGCGCAGCGACTGGCTGAGGACGGTCACCTCGGCGCCGAGCGCGTGGGCGATCTTGACGCCCATGTGGCCGAGGCCGCCGAGGCCGACGATCGCGACCTTCTTGCCGGGCCCGGCGCCCCAGTGGGCGAGCGGCGAGTAGAGGGTGATGCCGGCGCAGAGCAGCGGGGCCGCCTCGTCGAGGCCGATGCCCTCGGGGATGCGCAGGGTGTAGTTCTCGTCGACGACGATGTGGGTGGAGTAGCCGCCGTAGGTCGGCTCGCCGTTCCCGTCGAGCGCGTTGTACGTGCCGGTCATGCCGTTCGCGCAGTACTGCTCCAGGCCGCGCAGGCAGTACGCGCACTCCCGGCAGGAGTCGACGAAGCAGCCGACGCCGACCCGGTCGCCGGCCCGGAACCTCGTGACCCCGGGGCCGACCTCGGCGACGATCCCGGCTATCTCGTGGCCGGGGACCATCGGGAAGATGCCCTCGCCCCAGCCGTTCGTGGCCTGGTGGATGTCGGAGTGGCAGATTCCGGCGTACTTGATCTCGATGAGGACGTCGTGCTCGCCGACGGCCCTGCGCGGCACGGTGGTGCGCTCCAGCGGCGCGTCGGGGGCGGGTGCGGCGTAGGCGGGGACGGTGGTCACGTTCGTGGTCATGCGCTCCAGCATGCCGGAGCGCGCGGACCGTACCCAGTCACCTGTTCTGCCTACGACCGGCGTGCCTACCACCGGCAGGGTCAGGAACGTCCGTCCGTCAGCGACGACCTGCGGCGATAATGGGGCGGTATGGACCTCAGTGCCGAACTCAGCGAATTCCTGCGCTCCCGGAGGGCCCGGCTGAAGCCCCAGGACGTGGGTCTGCCGGAGTTCGGGCGGCACCGGCGGGTGCCGGGCCTGCGCCGCGAGGAGCTGGCGCAGCTGGCCGGGGTGTCCGTGGCGTACTACACCCGGCTCGAACAGGGCAACGGGCGCAACGTGTCCCTGGAGGTCCTCGACTCGATCGCGCGGGCCCTGCGCCTGAGCGAGGCCGAGCGGGACCATCTCACCCGGCTGGCGAAGCCCGCGCCCGCCCGGAAGCGGCCCGCGCGGCCGCAGCGGCTGCGGCCGGGCGTCCAGCAGCTGATGGACGCGATGACGGGGATCCCCGCGTACGTCGTGGGGCGCCGCACGGACGTCCTCGGGTCCAACCGCATGGCGACCGCGCTGTTCGGCGACGTCACGGCGCTGCCGCCGGAGCAGCGGAACATCGCGCGCCTGCTCTTCCTGGGCGACAACTGCCGGGACCTGTTCGTCGACTGGGAGCAGAAGGCGTGCGAGGTCGTGAGCTTCCTGCGGGTGGACGCGGGCCGTCATCCGGACGACCCGCTGCTGTCGGCGCTGGTCGGTGAGCTGTCGGTGAAGAGCGAGCCCTTCAGGAGCCTGTGGGCGGCCCACCACGTGAAGGACAAGGGGCACGGCAGCAAGCGGCTGCACCACCCGCTGGTGGGTGAGCTGACGCTGTGGTGCGAGACGCTGGTGCTGGCCGGGGACTCCGAGCAGTGCCTCGTGACCTTCCACGCGGAGCCGGGGTCGCCCTCGGAGGAGGCGCTGGGGCTGCTGGCCAGCTGGGGCGCGGATCACGCCCTGCGGTGACGCGGACGCACGCTCACCCGGACGTGGGGGGGGGGGGGGGGGGGGGGGGGGGGGGGGGGGGGCGCGCGGCCCCCCCGCGGGGGGGCGCGCCCCCCCCCCCACCCCGCCCGCGCCCGGGCCGCGCGCCCCCCGGGGGGGGGGGGCCCCCCCCCCCGCGTACGCGCGGATCCGTGGATCAGGCCGCCGAGCCGGCCTTCCACTCGGACCAGCTCATGTTCCAGCCGTTGAGGCCGTTGTCCGGCTTGATCGTCTTGTCGTTGGAGTTCTTGACGATCACGACGTCACCGACGAGCGAGTGGTCGAAGAGCCAGGCGGCCGTCTGGTTCGGGTCGCCGGCGCCCTTGACGTCGGCGAGGCCGACGCAGCCGTGGCTGGTGTTCACGCTGCCGAAGATCGACCGCGCGCCCCAGTAGTTGCCGTGGATGAAGGTGCCGGAGGTGGACAGGCGCATGGCGTGCGGCACGTCCTTGATGTCGTACTCGCCCTTGCCGTCGTCGTCGGTGAAGCCGACGGTGGCGCCGTTCATCCGGGTCTCCTTGAACTTCTCGGAGATCACCATCTGACCGTTGTAGGTGGTGTTCTCCGGGGAGCCGGCGGAAATCGGGATGGTCTTGATCGTCTTGCCGTCCTGCTTGACCGTCATGGTCTTGGTGGCGACGTCGACGGTCGAGACCTGGTTGCGGCCGATCTTGAAGGTGACGGTCTTCTGCTGGACGCCGAAGACGCCGTCGGCGCCCTCGACGCCGTCGAGGTCCAGCTTCAGCGTGACGGTCGAGCCCTCGGTCCAGTACGCGTCGGGGCGGAAGTCCAGGCGCGTCGGGCTGAACCAGTGGCCCACGACCTCCTGGCCGGAGCTGGAGGTGACCGTGATGCCGCCCTGGACGGCCTTCTGGTCGGTGATCGCCTTGTTGAAGTTGATCGAGACCGGCATGCCGACGCCGACGGTCGAGCCGTCCTCGGGCGTGAAGTTGCCGATGAAGCTGTTGGCCTGCGAGACGGTGGTGAACGAGGAGTTCTCGTGGGCCTCCAGGCCCTCCGCGTCGGTGGCGGTGGCGGCGATCTTGTAGACCGTGGAGCGCTTGAGCGGCCCGCTGGGCTTCCAGGTGAGCCCGTCGGCCGCTATCTCACCCTTGACCTCGGCGCCCTCGGCCGAGGTCATGGTGACCTCGGTGAGCTTGCCCTCGGTCACGGTGACCTTGGCGTCGTTGTTGATGGAGGCGTTCTGCGCGCCGTTCTTCGGCGAGATGGTGATCTGCGCCTTGGAGGTCTTCTGCGCGGCCGCCTCGTCGACCTGGGCCTGTGACTGCGGCGTCGCGGAACCGGAGGCGCTGCCGCCCTTGTCCCCGTCGTTGCACGCCGAGAGCACGAGTACGCCGCTGAGCACCGCGGCGGCGGCCGCCAGGCTCCTGCGGCGCTTGCCGACCGTCATCACACGCTTCTCCATCGTCGCCGGTTCCCTGCCAACATCTTCTATGAACGCCCATGACACCCCGTCCGGTTCCGTGACCGGACGGTTTGTGGGGAACACCACTGATCCACACGCGTCCACCGGACTTCCGGTTCCCGGGATCACCCCGGCAAAACCGGAAAGGCCCCGGGACGGCGTCCCGGGGCCCGCGAACAGGGCGGATACCCGGCCCTACGGCTGGTCGTCGTCTTCCTCGGCACCATCTTCCCCGTCGAGGTCCCACTCCAGTGCGTCGGGGTCGTACTCGACCTCCTCGCTGCTCCAGGAGGCCTGGACCATCTCGATGCCGGGGACGTCCCGGATCAGGTCGAAGGGCTCGACGAGGTGGGCGAGCGCCTCGGCGCTGTCCTCGCGGGCGGCGGCACGCGCCTGCACGCGCTCCTCCTCGGGCATGAACTCGTCGCCGTCGATCCGGGCCACGGCGGCCTCGGTCAGTTCGGCGGATCCGTCGATCTCCAGGACGACATCGACGCGAAGGCGGATATAGCGGGCGGTCTCAGAAGTGCTCATGGGTCGGAGCGTAGGGGGCCGCGGGCTCTCGGGTTTCCCGCGACCCGCTGTGTTCCGTAGCATCGGCGCAGCGACCAATTCGCGGTTTCCGCAAGGGGGATCGAAATTTCCGTGTCCGTGGCCCGACGCCCACTGCTGACCGCCGTCGCCGCGGGGACGCTCCTGTGCGCCCTGTGGTTCGTGCCGTCGGCGAACGCCACCGACCAACAGGGCGGGGTGAGGATCGGGGTGACCCAGGACGGGCCCCTGACGGACGACGGGCGCCTGGCCGAGACCGGGAACCGGGACACCACGCCGTACCTGCTCGGCGGGACGGGTTTCCTCGGGGTCGGGGCGGGGTTCGTGGCACTGGCGATGCGCCGCCGGGGCCGCGCCTTCTGAGCGTTGCGCCTTCTGAGCGTTGCGCGTCCTGGGCCCCGCGTTCCCCTGCGGCTCCGTGCCTCCTGCGGCTCTGCGGGTCTGCGGGTCTGCGGCTCCGCGGGTCTGCGGCTCCGCACGGACGCGCGAAGGGCCGCCCCCCGGGTGCCGGGGGCGGCCCTTGCACGCACGGTGGCGTCGTTACGCCAGCGGTCCGGTGACCGGCTCGACCGCGGCGACCAGCTTCCCTTCGCGTACGAAGGCGTCGGCGGCCGCCAGGTCGGGGGCGAGGAACCGGTCCGGGCCCGGGCCCTCCACTCCGGCCGCGCGCAGGGCGTCGATGGCGGCCTGCGAGGCGGGCGCCGGGGTCAGGCCCGCGCGGAGCTCGACGCCGCGGGTGGCGGCGTACAGCTCGACCGCGATGATCCGGTTGAGGTTGCCGATCGCCGTGCGCAGCTTGCGGGCGGCGGACCAGCCCATGGAGACGTGGTCCTCCTGCATGGCCGAGGACGGGATGGAGTCGGCGGAGGCCGGGACGGCGAGCCGCTTCATCTCGCTGACCAGGGCGGCCTGCGTGTACTGGGCGATCATCAGGCCCGAGTCGACGCCGGCGTCGTCCGCGAGGAACGGCGGGAGGCCGTGCGAGCGGTTCTTGTCGAGGAGCCGGTCGGTGCGGCGCTCGGCGATGGAGCCGAGGTCGGCGGCGGCGATCGCGAGGAAGTCGAGGACGTACGCGACGGGGGCGCCGTGGAAGTTGCCGTTGGAGGCGACGCGGCCGTCGGGCAGGACGACGGGGTTGTCGACGGCGGCGGCCAGTTCGCGCTCGGCGACGAGCCGGGCGTGGGCCATGGTGTCGCGGCCCGCGCCGGCGACCTGCGGGGCGCAGCGCACCGAGTAGGCGTCCTGGACGCGGGGGGCCTCGCCGGCCTGGGCGTGGCCGGTGAGGCCGGACCCCTTGAGCACGGCCAGCATGTTGGCGGCGGAGGCGGCCTGGCCGGGGTGCGGGCGGATGGCGTGCAGCTCGGGTTCGAGGACCTTCTCGGTGCCGAGGAGGGCTTCGAGGGAGAGCGCGGCGGTGATGTCGGCCGACTTGTAGAGGGTGTCGAGGTCGGCGAGGGCCATGACCAGCATGCCGAGCATGCCGTCGGTGCCGTTGAGGAGGGCGAGGCCCTCCTTCTCCTTGAGCTCGACGGGCGCGATGCCGGCGGCGGCGAGGAGTTCGCCCGCGGGCCTCAGCTCGCCGTCGGGGCCTTCGGCGTCGCCCTCGCCCATGAGCGCGAGGGCGCAGTGGGAGAGCGGGGCGAGGTCGCCGGAGCAGCCGAGGGAGCCGTACTCGTGGACGACCGGGGTGATGCCGGCGTTGAGGACGTCGGCCATGGTCTGGGCGACCTCGGGGCGGACGCCGGTGTGGCCGGAGGCGACGGTCTTCAGCCGGAGGAACATCAGGGCGCGCACGACCTCGCGCTCGACGCGCGGGCCCATGCCGGCGGCGTGCGAGCGGACGATGTTGCGCTGGAGCTGGGCGCGGAGCTCGTGGCTGATGTGCCGGGTGGCGAGCGCGCCGAAGCCGGTGGAGACCCCGTAGACGGGCTCGGGCTTGGCGGCGAGCGCGTCGACGATGTCCCGGGCGGCGGCCAGGGCGCGCACGGCCTCGTTCGACAGCTCGACGCGGGCGCCGTGGCGGGCGACGTCGATGACGTCCTGCGGGGTCGTGCCGGACGTGCCGAGGACGACTGTCTGCATATCCATATTCAGCACCCTACGGATTGAAGACCGACATGTCACTAGTCGACTTCGTCACCGTCCCTCCAGGGGACGGACCCTTACGGGGCCGATCCCCGCCGACGGACTCCCAGTCTGCGCCCCGACGGCCCCCGGGGCTCCGCCGGAACGGCCGTCGGGGCGGCCGCCGGGGCGGCGCCCGAACCGCCGTCGGGCGAGGACCGGGACCCCCGTCGGGGCGGCGCCCGAACCGCCGGGGGCCGCCGGGACGGCCCCACTCCCGTCTCGGGACGTCCCGGCGGCCCGTGGGACCGGCACGGGCGGCCCGGCCTCGCTAGGTTCCCCCTGACCTGCACCGATCACCTCCGACGCCTTCGGCACCTCCTGGGAGACCCCATGCGCCTGCGCACCACCGCCCTCGCGATGACCACGGTCGCCGCGGCCGCCCTCGGCACCTTCGCGACCGCCGGCCCGGCCCAGGCCGCCGACTTCTACAACATCGAGATCGACCTCGCCGACGGCAAGTGCCTCGACGTGCCCAACGCCAACTTCAGCAACGGCGTGGACGTCCAGGAGTGGAGCTGCAACAGCACCAACGCCCAGCGCTGGGACGTCGTCTACGTGAGCAGCCAGTACTTCCAGGTGCGGGTGCACGCCAACCCGAGCCTGTGCCTGAACAACTGGAACAGCCGCGGCGCCAAGGGCGACCCCATCAAGCTCCACGCCTGCAACAGCAGCACCGACTCCTGGTTCAACCAGGTCGGTTCGGGCTGGAACGACTACTTCCAGTTCCAGCCCAAGAACGCCTCCTCCACCTGTGTCACGGCCTGGGGCGGCACCGCCCAGGGCGCCAAGATGAAGCTCGACACCTGCGACAACCGCAGCTACGGCTCGTACTTCGACCTCTGGTCGATCGTCCACTCGGAGAACTGACCCTCAGGGACCCGGATCGCCGGGCGCCCCCGGGCCCCCCGGGGCACCCGGACCCGCCGGGAGCGGGCCGGTCGGCGGCGCGTCACGGAAGCGGCGGCGGTCCCGGGCCCCCGGAGGGGCGTCGGCGAGCCGGATGACCGTGCCGTCGCGGCCCGCGACGACGGGCTTCGACGAGCGCTCGGCCTTCGCCTGGTACTGGGCGGCGTCGGCGAGCCGGAAGAGGCGCCGGGCCGACCTGAGCGGGCCGATGGGGTCGCCGGTGGACGCGACCCCGCAGGCCACGCCCTCGCCGAGCTCCAGCTCCGCCGCCCGGACGCACAGCTCCTCCGCCACCGCGACGACCTCGTCCGCCGTCGGGCCGACGGTGAGAAGGCAGAACTCGTCGCCGCCCAGCCGGGCCGCGAGGGCGCCGGGGAGCATCGCGCCGCAGCGGGACAGGACCGAGCCGAAGCGTTCGAGGAGGCGGTCGCCGACGGCGTGGCCGTGGGTGTCGTTGACCCGCTTGAGGCCGTTCAGGTCGCAGACCACGAGGCTCACCACGGAGCCGTCCGCCCGGTAGCGCTCGATGGCCTCGTCGAGGCGGGTGTCGACGGCCCGGCGGTTGGCCAGGCCGGTCAGGGGGTCGGTGAAGGCCAGCTTGCGGACCTCCTCCAGACGCTCGGCCTGGGCGACGCCGGCGGCGACGACCGCCGCCAGGACCGTCGCGAAATCCGCGTCCCTCCGAGTGAAAGGTTTCTGCTCCGGAGGGCGGGCCACGTACAGCTCGCCCCACGCGCGCCCGTGCAGCACGATCGGGGCGACCACGCAGCAGCCGCGCCCCCGTCGCCGCAGGCCGGCCACCCGGCCGGTCGCGACGGAGTCGGCGGCCGTCTCCACCCAGGCGTCCGGCTCGCCGCCGCCGGCCCACTGCTCGTGCAGGAACTCGGTGATCTCGGGGAACTGGTGCACCGGATACGTCTCCGAGTCCGGGAACTCCTCCTCGCCCGCGGCCCGGTCCCCGGCGTTCACCAGGACCTTCAGGCGGCCGAGGTCCCGCTGCCAGACGGACAGGGCGGCGAAGCTCCCGTCGAGCCCGTCACAGGCCCCGAGCGCCGCCGCCCGCCAGAACTCACGCGGAGTGTGCGCCGCCGCCATCCCCTGCGCCAGCGCCACGACGGCCCGCAGCCGTACATCCTCACCCATTCCTCCAGCTTAGGGAGGTTTGGTCCGTTTTCCTCACCGAGACGTCACCAAGAGTCACAAGTGGCATGAAACGGTAAAATCTACTCGCCCGGCCAGTTCGGCTTCCGCTTCTCGTTGAAGGCCGCCACGCCCTCCGCGCGGTCGCCCGAGAAGGCCACCGAACGCCAGGCCGCGTCCTCGACCTCCAGGCCGGCCCGCAGGTCCAGGCCCTGGCCGAGCCGCATCGCCTTCTTCGCGGCGCGCAGGCCGACCGGCGAGTTCGCCGCGATCCGGCCGGCGAGCTCCAGGGCCCCCGTCCGCGCGTCCTCCTCCAGGAGGTCGACCAGGCCGAGCGCACGAGCCTCGGCCGCCTCCACCCGGCGGGCCGTGAAGACCAGCTCGGCGGCGCGCGCCGCGCCCACCCGGCGCGGCAGCAGCTGCGTACCGCCGCCGCCCGGGATGACGCCCACGGAGACCTCGGGGAGGCCGACGACGGCGGTCGCGTCGGCGACGATGACGTCGCAGGCGAGCGCCAGCTCGAAGCCGCCGCCGAGGGCGAAGCCGTGCACGGCGGCGACGGTCGGCATCGGCAACTCCAGGACGCCGGTGTAGGCGGCGCGGGCGGTCGGCCGCTGGCGGACGAGCTCGGCGTCGGTGAAGGAGTTGCGCTCCTTCAGGTCGGCGCCGACGCAGAAGGCGCGGTCGTTCGAGGAGGTCAGGACGGTGACGCGGACCTCGGGGTCGGCGGCGAGGGCGTCGCAGGCGGCCCCGAGGGAGCGGGCCATCTCGGAGGAGACGGCGTTCATGGCCTTGGGCCGGTCGAGGACCAGCTCCGCGACGTGGCCGTCCTTCCGGACCACCACGAACTCACCAAAGCGCTGCTCGGACATGACCGACACCCTCCCGGCTCGGGCCCGTCAACAGCTGTTAACAGGCGTTCACCGGGAGATCCTAGGCCCTGCCGGTCGGCGGTCTCTAGGTCGGCCGACGGCTCAGGAGCCAGGGTTCGACGACGCCGAGGCCCCGGACCGGGCGCTGCCACATGGGCTGGAGCGCGAAGCGGTACGTCTCGGCCGGGCGGCCCTCCTTCTCGGCGCGGGTCGCCTCCTCGGCGGCCGACGCCTCCGAGGCGGGTGCCTCCCGGGTCCTCGTCAGCTCCTCCGCGAGGGCCCCGTCGACGAGGACGGCGTCCTTGGGGGCTATCGAGGTGAGGCGGCTGGCCAGGTTCACGGTGGTGCCGAAGACATCGCCCATCCGGGTCGTCACGGTGCCGAACGCGATGCCGACGCGCAGCGCGGGCATCGTCTCGTCGTGGCTCAGGGTCTCGATGAGCCGGAGCGCGATCTCGGCGGCGGTGCCCGCGTCGTCGGCGCAGTACAGCACCTCGTCGCCGAGGGTCTTGATGAGCCGTCCGCCGTGCGCGGCGACCAGGTCGGCGCAGGTGGTCTCGAAGGCCTCGACGAGCTCGCCGAGTTCCTCCTCCTCCAGCCGGCGGGTCAGCCGGGTGAAGCCGACGAGGTCCGCGAAGCCGACGGCGAGCCGGCGGTCGACCATCTCCTCGTCGTCGGCGGCCTGGACGAGCACCCGGCCGGTCGCGGCGGCGAGCTGCCGGCGCCACACGTAGATCAGGAACTCCTCCAGCTCGGGCAGGAGCAGCTCGACCAGCGGGTACGTGACCTCGGTGCGGGTCATGCCGGGCTCGGGCGGCTCGGTGAGGCCCTCCAGGAAGGAGTCGATCTGCCATTCGGCGAGGCGCGCGGTGGTCTGTCCGGTGGACCGGGCGACCTGCACGGCCATGGGCTCGCTGAGCAGCCCGGCCTCGACGAGGCCGGCGAGCCGCCGCAGGGCGAGGACGTCGGCCTCGGTGAGGGCCTTGGCCTGGCCGATGTCGGCGAAGCCCATGGCGCGCCAGAAGCGGGAGGCGAGCTCCATGGAGACGCCCGCGGTGCGGGCGGCCTGGAACGGGGTGTAGCGGCGGTCGGCCCCGAGGATGAGCTGTTCGAGGCGGATGGCGAGGGGGTCGTGGCTCGGCTCGGCCGTGTGGTCCACCTCGTGGTGGGGGGTGGGGTACGTCGGCGGTCCGGCCGGCTCGGCGCCGTCGCCCGCGTTCGCGTCGTCGACGGTCACCGGCCGCCTCCTGCCCGTTCCCTGCCGCTGCCCACTTGTCCTGCCGATCTGTCGCCGTGGATCGCGCTCCACGATACGGCAGGTGTGTGCTGGCTCACGCGCGATCGCGGCCGCCCGGCGACCGCGCGCGGGCCCTCCGGGCGAACCGACGGGAGGGCGCCGCACCCGTGGGTCACGTCCGCAGGTGGACGATGTCGCCCGCTCCCACCGCTTCCGTGCCGCCGCCCTCCGTGGCGACGACCAGACGGCCGTCCCCGTCCAGGGCGACGGCCTCTCCCTCCAGCATGCGCTCACCGGGCAGCTCGGCGCGCACGCGGCGGCCGAGGGTGGCGCAGCCGGCCGCGTAGGCCGTCTGGAGGCCGGAGGCGGCCGGATCGCCGTCGGCCCGGGTCCAGTCGCCGTACCACTGGGCGAGGGAGCGCAGGACGGCCCGCAGGAGGGTGTCGCGGTCGGTGGAGACCGCGCCGGCCAGGAGGAGCGAGCCGGCGGCGGGGACGGGCAGCTCGTCCTCACGGAGGGTGACGTTGATGCCGAGGCCGACGACGATCGCGTCCTCGCCGGCGCGCTCGGCGAGGATGCCGCCGGCCTTGCGCTCCTCGCCCGCGACGGAAACCAGGACGTCGTTGGGCCACTTGAGGGAGGTGTCGACGCCGGCGGCCTTCGCGAGGCCGGTGGCGGCGGCCACCCCGGTGAGCAGCGGGAGCCAGCCCCAGCGGTGGACGGGGACGTCCGGCTTGAGGAGGACGGAGAGGAAGAGCCCGGAGCGGGCGGGCGCGGTCCAGGTGCGGTCGAGCCGCCCGCGGCCCGTGGTCTGCTCCTCGGCGACGAGGACGGCGCCTTCGGGCAGTTCACCGGCCCGGGCGGCGAGGTCGCTGTTGGTGGAGCCGGTGGTGGTGACCACGTCGAGCGAGGTCCACAGCCCGTCGGGGAGAACGAGCGCGCGGCGCAGCGCGGTGGCGTTCAGCGGGGGCCGGTCGAGGTCGGACCAGGGTCCGCCTGAGGCTTGTGAGGACGTCATGCAAGCCAGACTAGGTGTGGCAAAGACCGCAGTGCCGAACCGTATCGGCGTCGATACTCTACGGGTCAGTAGGCCAGCAGTAGCCCATTCGTAGTCAACGAACCCCCCGTGACCAGGCAGGGAGCCGCATCCCGATGTCCGAGCCGGCAGAGCAGTACGAGATCGACATTCACACGACCGCGGGCAAGATCGCGGACCTCAGGCGCCGTATCGACGAGGCCACGCACGCCGGCTCGGAGCGCGCGGTGGAGAAGCAGCACGCCAAGGGCAAGCTGACGGCGCGCGAGCGGATCGCCCTTCTCCTGGACGAGGGTTCGTTCGTGGAGCTGGACGAGCTGGCGCGCCACCGCTCGACCAACTTCGGCCTGGAGAAGAACCGGCCGTACGGCGACGGTGTCGTCACCGGCTACGGCACGGTGGACGGCCGTCCGGTCGCCGTGTTCTCGCAGGACTTCACGGTCTTCGGCGGCGCGCTGGGCGAGACGTACGGCCAGAAGATCATCAAGGTGATGGACTTCGCGCTGAAGACGGGCTGCCCCGTCGTCGGCATCAACGACTCCGGCGGCGCCCGCATCCAGGAGGGTGTGAGCGCGCTGGGCATGTACGGCGAGATCTTCCGCCGCAACACGCACGCGTCCGGGGTCATCCCGCAGATCTCCCTGGTCGTCGGCCCGTGCGCGGGCGGCGCGGTGTACTCCCCCGCGATCACCGACTTCACGGTGATGGTCGATCAGACCTCGCACATGTTCATCACCGGCCCGGACGTCATCAAGACGGTGACCGGCGAGGACGTGGGCTTCGAGGAGCTGGGCGGCGCCCGGACGCACAACGCGACCTCGGGCGTGGCGCACCACATGGCGGGGGACGAGAAGGACGCGATCGAGTACGTCAAGTCCCTCCTCTCGTACCTTCCTTCGAACAACCTGTCGGAGCCGCCGGCCTTCCCGGAGGTCGCGGAGACCGAGGTGACGGACGAGGACCGCGAGCTCGACACGCTGATCCCGGACTCGGCGAACCAGCCGTACGACATGCACAAGGTCATCGAGCACGTCCTCGACGACGGCGAGTTCCTGGAGACGCAGTCGCTGTTCGCGCCGAACATCCTGACCGGCTTCGGCCGCGTCGAGGGCTTCCCGGTGGGTGTGGTCGCGAACCAGCCGATGCAGTTCGCGGGCTGCCTGGACATCGACGCGAGCGAGAAGGCCGCGCGGTTCGTCCGGACCTGCGACGCCTTCAACATCCCGGTGCTGACCTTCGTGGACGTGCCCGGCTTCCTGCCCGGCGTCGACCAGGAGTACGGCGGCATCATCCGGCGCGGCGCGAAGCTGATCTACGCGTACGCGGAGGCGACCGTCCCGCTGATCACGGTCATCACGCGCAAGGCCTTCGGCGGCGCGTACGACGTCATGGGCTCCAAGCACCTGGGCGCGGACCTGAACCTGGCGTGGCCGACGGCGCAGATCGCGGTCATGGGCGCGCAGGGCGCGGTGAACATCCTGCACCGGCGGACGATCGCCGAGGCGGAGGACCAGGACGCCGAGCGGGCGCGGCTCATGCAGGAGTACGAGGACGCCCTGCTCAACCCGTACATCGCGGCCGAGCGCGGCTACATCGACGGGGTCGTCCTGCCCTCGGACACCCGCCCGCAGATCGTGAAGGGTCTGCGTCAGCTGCGGACGAAGCGGGAATCCCTGCCTCCGAAGAAGCACGGCAACATCCCGCTCTAGACCCTCCGGACCTCAAGGAGCCGACATGATCAAGGTCGTACGAGGCAACCCGACTCCGGAGGAGTTGGCCGCCGCACTGGCGGTGGTCCAAGCCCGGGCCGCGGCGACGGCGGCGGCGTCCGCCGGGGCGGGCGGCCCGGCGGTGCCGGAGGGCTGGTCGGATCCCTCGCGGATCGCGCGCACCGTACGGCAGCGGCCGGGCCCGCGGGCCTGGGCGCGGTCGTACTGGCCGGTGTAGTCGTCACGGCACGAGGAAGGGCCGGATCCCGTGTGCGGGGGATCCGGCCCTTTCGCATGCCCCGGCGCGGGTCACGTCCGGCGGAGGAAGACGCCCGACAGGACGGCTCCGGCGGCGACGATCGCGGCGTTGACGAGGACCGCGAGGCCGATGCCGTCGAGGAGCACGGGCGCGGTGACCACGACGGCGCTCATGACCGGGGTGCCCAGGGTGATGCCGATCTGCTGGGTCATGGTCGCGAGGCCGGTCGCCATGCCCTGCTCGCCGTCGGGGATGCCGGAGGTGGCGGTGACCATGAAGCCGACGATCGCGAGCATGTTGCCGACGCCGCCGGCGAAGGTCGCGGTGAGCAGCAGCGCGAGGCTGCCCCGGTCGTCGCCGAGTCCGTACAGGGCGAGGGTCGCGAGGGCCTGGAGGAGTCCGCCGGAGACGAGGGCGGCGCGGGCGCCGAAGCGGCCGATGAAGCGGGAGGCGGCCAGGCCGCCGAGGATCGTGCCGGCGCCGAGGACGCCGAAGGAGAGTCCGGCGGCGAGCGGGGAGAAGCCCAGGACGTCCTGGAGGTACAGGGTCATCAGGAAGACCAGCGAGGTCTCGGTGACGAAGGCGACCAGCCCGGCGAGGTTGCCCCAGACGACGGTGCGGCGCTTCAGGACGTGGACCGGGACCAGCGGTGAGGCGGCGCGCCGTTCGACGAGGACGAAGGCGACGAGGAGCGCCGCGCCGACGGCGAGCGCGGTGAGCGCGGTGGGGTCGGTCCAGCCGTGCCCGCCGGTGACGGTGAGGCCGTAGACGAGGGCGAGGAGTCCGCCGGTGACGGTGATCGCGCCGGGCACGTCGAGGCCGGGCCGGACGGCCGGGCGGCTCTCCTTCAGGACGGCGGGGGCGACGAGGAGGACGGCGAGGGCCACGGGCACGTTGACGAGGAAGGCCCAGCGCCAGGAGAGCAGGTCGGTGAGGACGCCGCCGAGGATGGCGCCGGTGGTGAAGCCCGCGGACATGAGGGCGCCGTTGAGGCCGAGCGCCCTGGCCCGCAGCGGGCCCTCGGGGAAGGAGGCGGTGAGCAGGGAGAGCCCGGCGGGGGTGACGGCGGCGGTGGCGAGGCCCTGGGCGACCCGGGCGGCCATGAGGACCTCGGGGCCGGTGGCGAGTCCGCCGGCGAGGGAGGAGACGCCGAGGAGGGCCATGCCGCCGAGGAAGAGGCGGCGGCGGCCGATCAGGTCGGCGACGCGCCCGAAGAGGAGGGTGAATCCGGCGGCGGCGAGGGCGAAGGCGGTGGCGATCCACTGGAGGCCGCCGAGGGTGAAGCCGAGTCCTTGGCCGATGACGGGCAGGGCGACGTTCAGGATCGAGAAGTCCACGGCCAGCATGAACTGGGCGAGGAGGAGGACGACGAGGACGAGCCGCATCCGGCCGGTCATCCGGTCGGGGTGGGCGGTGGAGGTGGCGGGGAGATCGACGGCAACCATGCGGAGAACCCCTTAATGGGAAGCTCGTTCCGTTAAGATGTCCCGTACCGTAGCAGAGTCGAAGGTGTTAATGGAACAGGAGACCCGTTTGACTGAGAGCCGGCCGGCCTCGCCCGGCACCGTGCGCCCCGGCGGCCGCACCGCGAAGGTCCGCAGGGCCGTCCTCGACGCCACCCTGGACGCCCTCGCCGACACCGGCTTCCCCGCCCTGAACATGGACCGGATCGCCGCGGCCGCCGGCGTCGGCAAGACCACCGTGTACCGCCGCTGGGGCTCCCCCGTCGGTCTGGTCACCGACCTCCTGCACGACATGGCGGAGCAGTCGCTGCCCGCCTCCGACACCGGCACCCTCGCGGGCGACCTGCGGGCCAACGCCGAACTCGTCCGGGCCACGCTCGTGGACCCCCGGATGGGCGCCGTCTTCCGCGCGGTCATCGCCGCGGCGGCCTCCGACGAGGAGTGCGCCCGCGCCCTCGCCGGCTTCTACCGGACCCGGCTCGCCGAATGGGCCCCGGTCGTGACCAGGGGCGCGGCGCGCGGCGAGGTCCCGGCGGGCACGGACCCCTTCGAGGTCCTCCGTGCCGTGTCCGCGCCGCTCTACTACCGCTTCGCGGTCACCCGCGAGGAGCTCGACGGGGCCGTCGCGGAAAGGGCGGTGACGGCGGCTCTGGCGGCGGCGCGGGACGGGGTGTTCGTACGGGCCTGAGGCGGGGCCTCCCGGATCCGGACCACCCGGATCTAGGCCTTCCGGACCCCGGCGCCTGAGTATCCGTACTCAGGCGCCCGGCCCGTCCCGCCCGCAGGATCGGAGGCATGCTGTGGTCCGACCCGAAGAACCAGCCGCCGAAGTTCCTGCGCGACATGCAGGCGATGCTCCGCCGCACCGGCGTCCTGCTGGCGCTCGCGATGGTGGTGGCGATGTTCGTGGCGACCGCCCGCTGACCACGCGCACGCGTCGTGCCGTGCGCAGGCGCGCGGGGCCGCACACGCACGCGTCGTGCCGTGCGCAGGCGCGCGGGGCCGCACGCACGCGCGTGCGCGCGCCCGCCACTGACTACGCTGCCCTCATGACTGCTGATCCGCGCCGTGTCGTGCTCGCCTCCGCCTCCCCCGCCCGGCTCGGTCTGCTCCGGCAGGCCGGACTCGCCCCCGAGGTGATCGTGAGCGGCGTCGACGAGGACAAGGTCCACGCCCCCACCCCGGCCGAGCTCGCGCTCACCCTCGCGGAGGCGAAGGCCGCCCATGTCGCCGCCCGTCCCGAGGCGTTCGGCGCGCTGGTCATCGGCTGCGACTCGGTCCTGGAGCTCGACCGGCAGGCCCTCGGCAAGCCGGCCGACGCCGCGGAGGCCGTCGCCCGCTGGCAGGCGATGCGGGGCAGGGTCGGCATCCTCCAGACCGGCCACTGCGTCTACGACACGACCGCGAAGCGCTACGAGTCGGCGACGGCCTCCACCGTGGTCCGCTTCGGCGAGCCGACGGACGAGGAGATCGCGGCGTACGTGGCGAGCGGCGAACCGCTCCACGTGGCGGGCGCGTTCACCCTGGACGGCCGCTCGGCCCCGTTCATCGACGGCATCGACGGCGACCCGGGCAATGTGATCGGCCTGTCCCTGCCGCTGCTGCGCAGGCTCCTGCGCAAGCTGGACGTCGAGATCACCGACCTCTGGGCCTGAGATCAGCCGGCGGTCGCCGCCCGCCCCCCGGGGGCGGCGGCCTCCTTGCCGTACGCCACCAGGGTGAGGACGACGAGCCCGAGCACGGCCACCAGGAAGGCGAAGGCCGTCCAGCCGAGCAGCGCGACGGCGACGGCGCCGAGGACGCCGTGGACGACCGCGCAGCCGATCAGGAGGCCCCTGCCGAAGCGGCCGGGGCGGCGGTCGCGGACGCCCGCGACGAGGGCGACGAGGGCGCAGGCGACGAGGGCGACGCCGGAGGCGATGCCGAGCCCCCAGGTGCCCTTGACCATCGCGTCGGGGTCCATGCCGTCGAGGGACATCGACTGCGCCTCCAGGAAGCCCGCCATGACGGCGTTGATCGCGACGATGCCGGGCGCTTCGAGGAAGAGCACCGCGGCCGTCACGAGGGCTATCGGTCTGCGGGCCACCTCGGCCACCCCCTGGATTCGCCTGTTACCGCCAGTACGTTCGACAGCGCGAAGGCTACTGGCCGGTAAACCCCTGGACAAGAGTTCGCACACGGCGGGACACGACGGACACGGGGGCAAAGAATCGCCGAGCCATTCGTAGAGACCCGACAAAGAAACCCGAACGGCCCCTGGCCCCACGAACAGAGACCTGCGCCACACCTCGGAGCTACTGTGCCGTAAAGGAACCCTGCGTACCGTGGTGCGACAAGGGAATTCACGACCCGAGCGGGCCCGGGGTCACGCTCCGTGTGGGCAAGCTCACCACTGGGGACGGGTCGAAAGGCCGTGTCGGCAGTCCCTAAACTCAGCTTGTTTCAAGGAGGGAGCCATCGTGCGCAAGGTGCTCATCGCCAACCGTGGCGAAATCGCTGTCCGTGTGGCCCGGGCGTGCCGGGACGCCGGCATCGGCAGCGTGGCCGTGTACGCCGAACCGGATCGGGATGCCCTGCATGTCCGGGCGGCTGACGAGGCGTTCGCTCTGGGCGGTGACACCCCGGCCACCAGCTACCTGGACATGGCCAAGGTGCTCCAGGCCGCGAAGGACTCGGGGGCGGACGCGGTCCACCCCGGCTACGGGTTCCTTTCCGAGAACGCGGAGTTCGCCCAGGCCGTCCTGGACGCGGGCCTGACGTGGATCGGCCCGCCGCCGCAGGCCATCCGGGACCTGGGTGACAAGGTCGCCGCCCGTCACATCGCGCAGCGCGCCGGCGCCCCGCTCGTCGCCGGTACGCCGGACCCGGTCTCGGGCGCCGACGAGGTCGTGGCCTTCGCCCGGGAGCACGGGCTGCCGATCGCGATCAAGGCCGCCTTCGGCGGCGGCGGCCGCGGTCTGAAGGTCGCCCGCACCCTCGAAGAGGTCCCCGAGCTGTACGACTCGGCCGTCCGTGAGGCCGTCGCGGCCTTCGGCCGGGGCGAGTGCTTCGTCGAGCGCTACCTCGACAAGCCCCGCCACGTCGAGACCCAGTGCCTCGCCGACACCCACGGCAACGTGGTCGTCGTCTCCACGCGTGACTGCTCGCTCCAGCGCCGTCACCAGAAGCTCGTCGAGGAGGCCCCCGCGCCGTTCCTGACGGACGCGCAGAACGCCGAGCTGTACGCGGCGTCCAAGGCGATCCTGAAGGAGGCCGGCTACGTCGGCGCCGGCACGGTCGAGTTCCTGGTCGCCGCCGACGGGACGATCTCCTTCCTGGAGGTCAACACGCGTCTGCAGGTCGAGCACCCGGTGACCGAGGAGGTCGCGGGCATCGACCTGGTCCGGGAGATGTTCCGGATCGCCGACGGCGAGGAGCTCGGCTACGACGACCCGGCCATAAGGGGTCACTCCTTCGAGTTCCGTATCAACGGCGAGGACCCGGGCCGCAACTTCCTCCCGGCCCCCGGCACGGTCACCCTGTTCCAGGCGCCGACCGGCCCCGGTGTCCGCCTCGACGCGGGCGTCGAGTCCGGCTCCGTCATCGGCCCGGCCTGGGACTCGCTCCTGGCCAAGCTGATCGTCACCGGCGCCACCCGCGAGCAGGCCCTGCAGCGCGCGGCCCGCGCGCTCGCGGAGTTCAAGGTCGAGGGCATGGCCACGGCCATCCCGTTCCACCAGGCCGTCGTCGTCGACCCCGACTTCACCGCCGACCCGTTCCGGGTCCACACCCGGTGGATCGAGACGGAGTTCGTCAACGAGATCAAGCCCTTCGCCCCGGCCGGCTCGGAGGCGGACGAGGACGAGACGGGCCGCGAGACGATCGTCGTCGAGGTCGGCGGCAAGCGCCTCGAGGTGTCCCTGCCGTCCTCGCTCGGCATGACGCTGGCGCGCACGGGCCTGGCGGCCGGCGCGAAGCCCAAGCGGCGCGCGGCGAAGAAGTCCGGCCCGACCGCCTCGGGCGACACCCTCGCGTCCCCGATGCAGGGCACGATCGTGAAGGTGGCGGTCGAGGAGGGCCAGGAGGTCAAGGAGGGCGACCTGATCGTCGTCCTGGAGGCCATGAAGATGGAGCAGCCCCTGAACGCCCACCGTTCGGGCACCGTCAAGGGCCTGTCCGCCGAGGTCGGCGCCTCCCTCACCTCCGGTGCCACCATCTGCGACATCAAGGACTGACAGCCGCAGCCAGTACGGTACGAAGGGCCCGCAGGCAGCCGCCTGCGGGCCCTTCGTCGAGGGGACCCGTTCCGCCCATGCGCGCCGACGCACGCCGCAACCACGAGCGCCTGCTCACCGAGGCCCGCGCCGCCTTCGCGGCGCTGGGCGCGGACGCACCCCTGGAGGAGATCGCACGGCGCGCGGGCGTGGGGATCGGCACGCTGTACCGCCACTTCCCCACCCGGGCCGACCTGTTGAACGCCGTCTTCCAGGAGGCGCTGGCCGAACTCCTCGACCGTTCAGGGGAACTGGCCGGGGCGGACGAGCCGTGCCGGGCGCTCGTGGAGTGGCTGCGGGCCCTGATCGCCCACGCGGGCGAGTACCGGGGACTCGCGCACGCGCTGATGTCCGCCTCGTACGACCGGAGTTCGGCCCTGGCGCGGTGCAGCGACCCGCTGCGCGCGGCGGGCGAGCGGCTGCTCGAACGGGCCCGGGAGGCGGGGCAGGTGCGCGCCGACGTGTCGATCGGCGACCTGATGCAGCTGACCAACGCGATCGCGCTGGCGGCCGAGCAGTGCCCGGAGGACGCGGAGCTGGCGGACCGCCTGCTCGCCCTGACGCTGCGGGGACTGAAGGGCTGAGGTCTTTCGGGTGACGGCGTGGGACCCCTGGGGGAGGGTCCCTCGGGTACTGCGGCCGGCGTCGGGCGACGTCAGCGGCGGCGCATGTCCGCGACCCGGGCCGTGCGCTCCAGCGTCTCCGCGGCCATGGCGCCGCCCGGCCCGCGGAACTGACCGGCCGCCATCCGCCCGCGCTGGACGGGGAGCGGCATGTCACGGCGGGGCCGGGCGCCCGGGGGGAGCTGCTCACCGCCGCCGGGCCCGCCGGCGGCGCCCGTACCGGCGACGGCGATCTGGACGCCCTGGTCGGCGAGGGCCTGGAGCTCGGTGGCGGCCCGCTCGTCGTGCGCCGGGGGCTCGTCGGTCACCAGACGCGTGATGACGTCCGTGGGCACCGTCTGGAACATGGTGTCGGAGCCCAGCTTGGTGTGGTCGGCGAGGACCACGACCTCGGCCGCCGCCTGCACGAGTGCCCGGTCCACGCTCGCGGAGAGCATGTTGGACGTGGAGAGGCCGCGCTCGGCGGTGAGGCCGCTCCCGGAGAGGAAGGCCCGGGAGACCCGGAGCCCCTGGAGCGACTGCTCGGCCCCGCTGCCCACGAGCGCGTAGTTGGATCCGCGCAGGGTGCCGCCGGTCATGACGACCTCGACCCGGTTGGCGTGGGCGAGGGCCTGGGCGACGAGCAGGGAGTTGGTGACGACGGTGAGGCCGGGCACGCGGGCGAGCCGGCGGGCCAGCTCCTGCGTGGTCGTCCCGGCGCCGACGACGATGGCCTCGCCCTCTTCGACGAGGCTCGCGGCGACGTCGGCGATGGCCGTCTTCTCCGCTGTGGCGAGATGGGATTTCTGCGGGAAGCCGGATTCTCGCGTGAATCCGCCCGGCAACACCGCACCGCCGTGGCGGCGGTCGAGGAGTCCTTCTGCCTCAAGGGCCCGTACGTCTCTCCGTACGGTCACTTCAGAGGTCTGGACGACGCGGGCGAGCTCGCGGAGCGACACGGCCCCATTGGCTCGCACCATTTCGAGGATCAACTGGCGACGTTCTGCAGCGAACACGAAACTGACAGTAACGTGACCGGCCGATACTTTTCAGCACTATGCGCCGAATTGCAGAAGATGCGCACAGACGGGGCCTCCAAGTGGTATGGGAGGCCCCGTCGTTGATCGTTCTTTGCCCGGGCTTGCCGGGGGTTGTCCGACTCGGCGAACCGTTCCCGCAGGCGGGAGCCGGGCCGGACCGGGGCGTTACGCCTCGCCCGTCGCCTTTCGGGTGTGCAACTGCCGTGCCACTTCCGCGATCGAGCCCGACAGGGAGGGGTACACGGTGAAAGCATTTGCGATCTGTTCGACGGTCAGATTGTTGTCGACCGCGATCGAGAT
Organism: Streptomyces sp. NPDC059695; assembly: GCF_042733785.1. Lineage (NCBI taxonomy): Bacteria > Bacillati > Actinomycetota > Actinomycetes > Kitasatosporales > Streptomycetaceae > Streptomyces > Streptomyces sp. NPDC059695. The sequence goes on from NZ_JBHWFF010000012.1 coordinate 59,453, forward strand.
CGGATGGATCAGTTCGCTCGCCTTCGGCGCGACGACACAGCCGCCGACCACGATGCCGGTGCCCGGACGGCAGAAGATCTTCACGAAGCCGTCCCGGATGCCCTGCATCTTCGCGCGGGGGTTGCGCAGCAGCGGCAGCTTCACGACCTTGGCGTCGATCTTGCCCGCGTCCACGTCGGCCTGGGTGTAGCCGACGGTGGCGATCTCCGGGTCGGTGAAGACGTTGGAGGAGACCGTCTTCAGGTTGAGCGGGGCCACCGCGTCGCCCAGGAAGTGGTACATCGCGATGCGGCCCTGCATGGCGGCGACCGAGGCGAGCGCGAAGACGCCCGTGACGTCGCCGGCCGCGTACACGCCGGGGGCGCTCGTGCGGGAGACCTTGTCGGTCCAGATGTGACCGGAGTCCTTCAGCCGGACGCCCGCCTCCTCCAGACCCATTCCGGCCGAGTTCGGGATCGCGCCGACCGCCATCAGGCAGTGGGTGCCGGAGATGACCCGGCCGTCCGCGAGGGTGACCTCGACCCGGTCGCCGACCCGCTTGGCCGACTCGGCGCGGGAGCGGGCCATGACGTTCATGCCGCGGCGCCGGAAGACGTCCTCCAGGACCGCGGCGGCGTCCGGGTCCTCACCCGGAAGGACGCGGTCGCGGGAGGAGACGAGGGTGACCCGGGAGCCGAGCGCCTGGTAGGCGCCGGCGAACTCGGCGCCGGTGACGCCGGAGCCGACCACGATGAGCTCCTCGGGGAGCTCCTTGAGGTCGTAGACCTGGGTCCAGTTCAGGATGCGCTCGCCGTCCGGCTTGGCGTCGGGCACCTCGCGCGGGTGGGCGCCGGTCGCGATCAGCACCGCGTCGGCGGTCAGCGTCTCCTCGGTGCCGTCGGCGGCGGTGACGACCACCTGGCGGGAGCCGTCCACGGCCTGCCGGCCGGAGAGCCGGCCGCGGCCGCGCAGCACCCGGGCCCCGGCCCGGGTCACGGAGGCGGTGATGTCGTGGGACTGGGCGAGCGCGAGGCGCTTCACCCGTCGGTTCACCTTGCCGAGGTCCACGCCGACGACACGGGCGGCCTGCTCGATGTGCGGGGTGTCGTCCGCGACGATGATGCCCAGCTCCTCGTAGGAGGAGTCGAAGGTGGTCATCACCTCGGCGGTGGCGATCAGGGTCTTCGAGGGGACGCAGTCGGTCAGGACGGACGCGCCGCCGAGGCCGTCGCAGTCCACGACGGTCACCTCCGCGCCGAGTTGGGCGCCCACCAGGGCCGCCTCGTATCCGCCGGGTCCGCCGCCGATGATCACGATCCGGGTCACTGGGATCTACGCCTCGCGCTCTCGTTCTGCCGGGGGGTCCCCCCGCTGGGATGCAGTGCGTACGCCATTGTCCCGCACGCTTCAAGTGCGTACCCCATTCTCCCGCACGCCCGGCGCGGCCTCGCGCCGGGGGCCGCGAAGGCGGCCGAACGGGGGTGAGGAGGGGTTCGTACGGGGGCGAGGAGGGGTTCGTACGGGGGCGAGGAGGGGTTCGTACGGCCGCCACCTCGGCTTTCGCCGGACACCCCGCCCCCTCCCGTACCCTCGGTCCCATGTCGCTCTACGCCGCTTTCGCCGGCAACCTCGACGCCCGGCTGATGAGCCGCCGCGCACCGCACTCCCCGCTGCGCGGCACCGGCTGGCTGAACGGCTGGCGGCTGACCTTCGGCGGAGAGCAGATGGGCTGGGAGGGCGCGCTGGCCACGATCGTCGAGGCCCCGCGGTCCCAGGTCTTCGTGGCGCTGTACGACATCGCGCCGATGGACGAGGACTCGATGGACCGCTGGGAGGGCGTGGGGCTCGACATCTACCGGCGGATGCGGGTGCGGGTGCACACCCTGGACGGCGAGGAGGCGGCCTGGGTGTACGTCCTCAACGCGTACGAGGGCGGTCTGCCGTCCGCCCGGTACCTGGGCGAGGTCGCCGACGCGGCCGAGTCGGCGGGCGCGCCGCACGACTACGTGATGGAGTTGCGGAAGCGCCCCTGCTGATCCGGGCGGGTCCGGTCCTCGCGGGTTGATCCGACCGGGTGACCGGAATCCCCCGTTCGTCGGAAACGACAAGACAACGATCGCATGTCCGTCAGCATCGTCATCTACGCGCGTAGGAATTCTCCGGCTACGCTGCTTCGCGTACCAAATCCGTCCGGGGCTCCCCTCGGACCCCCCCTCCCCGAGGCGAGAGAGTCAGTGAACGCAACTGCCACCCCGTACGAGGCCGCCGAGGCCGCTGCCGCACGTCTTCGCGAGCTGACCGGCGTCGACCAGCACGACGTCGCCCTGGTCATGGGCTCCGGCTGGGCCCCCGCCGTCGACGCCCTCGGCGCCCCCGAGGCCGAGTTCCCGGTGACCGAGCTCCCCGGCTTCCCGCCGCCGGCCGTCGAGGGCCACGGCGGCAAGGTCCGCTCGTACAAGATCGGTGAGAAGCGCGCGCTGGTCTTCCTCGGCCGCACCCACTTCTACGAGGGCCGGGGCGTCGCCTCCGTCGCCCACGGCGTCCGCACCGCCGTCGCCGCCGGCTGCAAGACCATCGTCCTGACCAACGGCTGCGGCGGCCTCCGCGAGGGCATGCGCCCCGGCCAGCCGGTCCTGATCAGCGACCACATCAACCTGACGGCCGCCTCCCCGATCGTCGGCGCGAACTTCGTCGACCTCACCGACCTGTACTCGCCGCGCCTGCGCGCGCTGTGCAAGGAGGTCGACGAGACGCTGGAGGAGGGCGTGTACGTCCAGTTCCCCGGCCCGCACTACGAGACCCCGGCCGAGATCAACATGGTCCGCGTCATGGGCGGCGACCTGGTCGGCATGTCCACCGTCCTGGAGGCCATCGCGGCCCGCGAGGCCGGCGCCGAGGTCCTCGGCATCTCCCTCGTCACCAACCTGGCGGCGGGGCTCTCGGGCGAGCCGCTGAACCACGAGGAGGTCCTGCAGGCCGGCCGTGACTCGGCCGCGCGCATGGGCGAGCTCCTGACGCGGGTCCTCGACCGGATCTGAGTCCTCGACGCGCCCGTCGGCCGGGGCCGCCGCGCGGGGCTTCTTCCCCGCCCCGCCCCTTCCCGAACCGGGGCTCCGCCCCGGACCCCGCGCCTCGAACGCCTGCGGAGCCGCATGCCGGCCCGCCCGGCGGTCGAGGGCACGGCCTCAGGCCGTACGGGGGGCCGGGGGCCCGCCCCCGGTTTCGGGAAGGGGCGGGGTGGGGGAAGGCTCCGCGCAGCGGTCCACGGCCCGCACCCGCCGCCGGGCTGCTCCCGCCCGCCGCCGCGCCCTCCCGCCCGCACACCCCGAAAGGCACACCGTGACGCAGGACGACCTCCTCACCCGGGCCCAGGCCTGGCTCGCCGAGGACCCCGACGCCGAGACCCGCGAGGAGCTCGCGCGGCTCATCGAGGCCGGCGCGACCGACGAGCTCGCCGCCCGTTTCAGCGGCACGCTCCAGTTCGGCACGGCCGGACTCCGCGGTGAGCTCGGCGCCGGCCCGATGCGGATGAACCGCTCGGTGGTCATCCGCGCCGCCGCGGGACTGGCCGCGTACCTCAAGGCCGAGGGCCGGACCGGCGGCCTCGTCGTCATCGGCTACGACGCCCGCTACAAGTCCGCCGACTTCGCCCGCGACACCGCCGCCGTGATGACCGGCGCCGGGCTGCGCGCCGCGGTGCTCCCCCGCCCGCTGCCGACGCCCGTCCTCGCGTACGCCATAAGGCATCTGGGCGCCGTCGCCGGTGTCGAGGTGACCGCGAGCCACAACCCGCCGCGCGACAACGGCTACAAGGTCTACCTGGGCGACGGCTCGCAGATCGTGCCCCCGGCCGACGCGGGGATCGCCGCCGAGATCGAGGCCGTCCGCTCGCTGCACGACGTGCCCCGGCCCGAGAGCGGCTGGGAGACCCTCGGGGACGAGGTCCTGGAGGCCTACCTGGCGCGCACGGACGCCGTCCTGAGCCCCGGCTCCCCCCGCACCGCGCGGACCGTCTACACGGCCATGCACGGCGTCGGCAAGGACGTCCTGACGGCCGCGTTCGCACGGGCCGGCTTCCCGCCGCCCGCGCTCGTCGCCGCCCAGGCCGAGCCGGACCCCGCCTTCCCGACGGTCGCCTTCCCGAACCCGGAGGAGCCGGGCGCCATGGACCTGGCCTTCGAGGCCGCCCGGGCCGTGGACCCCGACCTCGTCATCGCGAACGACCCGGACGCCGACCGCTGCGCCGTCGCCGTGCCGGACGCGGACGCCGAGGGCGGCTGGCGGATGCTGCGCGGCGACGAGGTGGGCGCGCTGCTCGCCGCGCACCTGGTGCACAAGGGCGCCACGGGCGTGTTCGCCGAGTCGATCGTGTCGTCCTCGCTGCTGGGCCGCATCGCCGACGCGGCGGGCGTCGGCTACGAGGAGACCCTGACCGGCTTCAAGTGGATCGCCCGCGTCGACGGCCTGCGGTACGGCTACGAGGAGGCGCTCGGCTACTGCGTCGACCCCGAGGGCGTCCGCGACAAGGACGGCATCACGGCCGCGCTGCTCGTCACCGAGCTGGCCTCGGTCCTCAAGGAGCAGGGCCGGACGCTGACCGACCTGCTCGACGACCTCGCCGTGGCGCACGGTCTGCACGCCACGGACCAGCTGTCGGTGCGCGTCGAGGACCTGGGGATCATCGCGAACGCGATGGCCGCGCTGCGCGAGCGCCCGCCGGTCTCCCTCGCCGGTCTGACGGTCGTCTCGGCCGAGGACCTGACGAAGGGCACGGAGTCGCTGCCGCCGACGGACGGGCTGCGCTACCACCTGGAGGGCGCCTACCGGGCCCGGGTGATCGTCCGCCCCTCGGGCACCGAGCCGAAGCTCAAGTGCTACCTGGAGGTCGTGGTCCCGGTCGGCGACGGCAGCGAGCTGACGACGGCCCGCGCCAAGGGCGCCGAGGTGCTCGCCGCGATCAAGCGGGACCTGTCGGCGGCCGCCGGGCTGTAGGGCCTTGGGGGCGGTGGCGCCATGGCGCAGCAGGAGAAGAGGTGTGGCTGTGACCCCCCCCCGGAACTTGAGCCGACAGATACGTC
>NZ_JBHWFF010000012.1:64518-77670 GCF_042733785.1 Streptomyces sp. NPDC059695
GGGGGGCCGCGGGGGGGCGGGGGGGGGGGGGCGGGGCGCGCGGGCGCCGCGCGCGTCGATCCGGTTCCGTACGGGCCCCCGCGCGTCTCTGATCCGACTCCGTACGGGCCCCCGCTCCTGCGGGCGAACCCCGGGGCGGGGCGCCGTGGCCGGTGTCAGCCGAAGCGGCCGTTGACGTAGTCGGCGGTGCGCGGGTCGGCCGGGGAGCCGAACATCCGCTCCGTCGGGCCGTGTTCGACGATGACGCCGGGGGTGCCCTGCTCGGCGAGGAAGAAGGCGCAGGAGTCGGAGACGCGGGCCGCCTGCTGCATGTTGTGGGTGACGATCACGACGGTGACCTCCGCCTTGAGCTCGGCGATGGTCTCCTCGACGCGCCGCGTGGAGGTCGGGTCGAGCGCCGAGCACGGCTCGTCCATGAGCAGGACCCGGGGCCGGACGGCGAGCGAGCGGGCGATGCAGAGCCGCTGCTGCTGGCCGCCGGAGAGGGCGCCGCCGGGCTGGCGCAGCCGGTCCTTGACCTCGCGCCACAGCCCGGCCTTGGTGAGGCACTCCTCGACGAGGTCGTCCCTGGCCTCCCGGCCGGCCCGGATGCCGCCGAGCTTCAGGCCGGCGAGGACGTTCTCGTACAGGGACATCGCGGGGAACGGGTTGGGCTTCTGGAAGACCATGCCGATCTCGCGGCGGGCGTGGGTGATGCGACGGCCCCGGTCGTAGATGTCCGAGCCGTCGAGGAGGACCCGGCCGGCGAGGGAGGCGGTGCCGGTGAGCTCGTGCATCCGGTTGAGGATGCGCAGGAACGTCGACTTGCCGCAGCCGGAGGGGCCGATGAGCGCGGTGACCTCGCGGGCGGGCATCGCGAGCGAGACCCGGTCGAGGACCTTGCGGTCGCCGAACCAGGCGGAGACGGAATCGGCTTCGAGCCCGGCGGCCCGGGACGACACCTGCGGGGCCTGCGGTACGGGCGGCAGGGTGACGGTGTCGGCGAGATCGGTCACGGGGTGACTCCCTTGCGGTCAGAGGAGGTTGGGGAGGAACCGGGTCAACTGGCCCGAGACGAGGACGCCGAGGGCCACGAGCACGGGGACGGCGGTGACCCAGGTCTGCCGGGTGCCCCAGCGGCGCCGGGCGGCGACGGTGAGCAGGGCGGCGGCGAGCAGGCCCTGGACACCGAGGAGGATCCCGGTCCACACGTCGGTCTCGCCGGCCAGCGGCTCCTCGGCCGCGGTGATCCACCCGGCCTTGAGCGGGCGCGGCGGGCTGGGCTGCGCGGTGCCGAGCAGCCGGGCGTCGACCCGGACGACGTCCTCGGGGGTGTACGCGCCTCCGCTCGCGGTCAGCAGGGTCAGCCGGCCCTCCCCCGGTCCGAGGCGGGCGGGCAGCGGGTCGCCGGGGCGGCGGACGGCCGTCACCTCGTACACGGCCTTCCCCTGGCCGGTCGTCACCTCGACGCGGGCGCCCGGCGGGAGCCGGTGGACGTCGAGGAAGGGGCTGCCGTAGCCCCATTGGCGGCCCATGATCACACTGGCCCCGGGCTGGCCGGGCAGCGCGGTGTCCCGGCGGTGGCCGGGGCCCGACATGAGGACCCCGGAGGTGGTGCCCTCGGCGACGACCTCGCGCAGTCCGAGGGCGGGGATGCGGAGGAGGGCGACCGGGGCGCCGAGGGCCACCGGTCTGCCGTCCCAGGTGGACTGGCCCACGGGGGCGGTGCCGAGGGCGAGTTGCTCGCGCAGTTCGTCGTAGGCGGTGGACTGGTCGCGGGCGTGCTGGAGGTGGCCGAGGACGGTGAGGTTGGCCGCGAAGCCGATGAGGAGGGCGGCGAGGACGCACAGGGCCGCCCCGGCCAGGGCGAGTCCGGCCCGGGGGGCGGCGGGGGACGGTGCGGTGGTCACGGACGCGGGGCCTTGCGGCGGCGGGCCTGGATCACGGCCGCCGCGCCGAGGAGGCAGAGGGCGAGGGAGCCGAGGGCGGCGGAGGCGGCAGTGGATCCGGTGGCGGCGAGGCTGCCGGAGCCGCCGTTGGCGGTGGTGCCGCCGGCGGTGCCGCCGTCCGTGGTGGTGCCGTCCGTGGTGGTGCCGGAGGAGCCTGTGCCCGTGCCGCCGTCACCGGAGGTCCCGGTGGACGTGTCCGCGCCGGGGGTGGAGGTGGCCGTGCCGCTCGGCTCGTCCGTCGGTCCGTCCGTGGGGTCGTCGGTCGGCCCGTCCGTGGGGTCGTCGGTGGGCTCCACGGTCGGGCTGCCGGTGGGCGTCGGGGTGCCGCTCGGGGTGCCGGTCGGGGTGCCGGTCGGGGTCGGCGTCGGGGTGCCGGTCGGGGTGGGGGTGACGGCGGGGCCCGCGTAGAAGCTGGCCAGCTGCGAGGAGGCGGTGTAGGCGGCCGGATCGGCGGGGGTGTACTGGGCGAGGACGGGGAACTCGGCGTTGACCGTGTCGCGCATGGTGGCGCCGATCTCCGCCCTGCCGTTCGCCAGTTGCCTCGTGCCGAGCTCGACGACCTCGTCCTCGACGAGGGTGAGGAAGGTGACCGTGCCGTCGGCGGTGGCGGGCTGGACCTCGGCCGTGATCGTGAAGGGGCGGCTCACGGGCGGGTTGGCGCTGTCGGCGGTGAGCTTCAGGTTCGTCGCCTGCTGGCCGACGGCGGCCCAGGTGTCGCCGGTGACCTCGATCATCTGCGAGAAGTACTCGGCGCGGGCCTCCCCGTCGGCGGTCTCGCAGGAGAGCCTCAGCTCGTACCGGCCGTCGAGGGGTCCGGCGGGCACGAGTTCGCGCAGCCGGTCCTGGAGCGTGGCGTAGCCGGTGCCGGTGCTGGTGCCGGTGAGCGGGCCGGATATCGGGGTGGTGCCGAGCGGGCCGCCGGGGACGACCTCGGCGACGGGTGCGGTGGCCGTCGGGTCGCCGGGGTTGACGAGGACGAGGACGCCCTTGGTGTAGGGCCGGTCGGGCGTGGCGGGCGCCGGGCAGGCCGCCGACGCGGTGACGGCCGTGGGGCCGGTGGAGACGGCGCCCGAGGCGGGGGTGAGGGCGAAGGTGCCGTGCCGGGTGGCGGCGCCGGCGGGCGCGGACACGGCCAGGACGATCGCGAGGGTGCCGCAGAGGAGTGCGAGGGCGGTGAGCAGCGCCGCGGGTGATCTGAGCTGTGCGACCGGGTTCATGGGGCGGGTTTCCTCCGAGGCGGATGACGGGCGGCGGGTGTGCGGGGTGGTGCGGGGTACGCCGTGGGGCCGGGCACCACGGGGGTGCCCGGCCGGTGTGCGGTCAGGAGGGGCCGGTGATCAGCGCTCGCCCTTGACGGTCGTGGCGCCGCAGGCGGTGCCGAGGGTGCCGAAGCCGTAGCCGGCGATGGTGGTGCCGGCGGCGCAGACCTTGGAGGAGGAGCCGACGAAGGTCGACGAGATCGTCGCGTTGGTCAGCTTGGCCGTCGGGACGACGTTGTAGACGTCACGGGTGAAGGGGAAGGAGAGGTTGAGCGTCTTGTCGGCGTTGCGGGGCGCGACGGTGCCGACGGAGCCGAGGACGGCGGCGCCGCGGCGGTCGGTGACGACGGCCTTCTCCTGCGCCGTGTACTGGGCGACGGAGTACGGGGCGATGTCGCCGGCGGCGTCGAGGACGGTGCCGTCGTTCTCCTGGACGCCCTGCTGGACGCAGGCGCCCGGCGCGGTCACGCCGATGGAGGCCAGGAAGAACTGGCGGGTGCCGGAGTTGGCCTGCGGCAGGATCGGGGTGAGCGCGACGCCGTTGAGGGACGTGGTGGTGCACTCGTAGACGGCCTTCAGCTGCGCGGCCGTGAGGTCGTTCGGGAGGGCGCTGTCGGAGCGCTTCACCCAGGACACCGCGTCCTTGGCGAAGGGGATCCAGGTGAGGTCCGTGGTGCTGGTGTCGGCCGGGCCGCGCGAGGAGCGGGCGAAGTCGAGGCAGCCGGAGTTGGTGTCCACGGCGTTGCGCAGGGCGTCGATGCCGGCCGAGGAGCCGTTCGGGCGGTTGATGACACAGCCGGTGGCCTTGGTCTTGACCGTGGCGGTGCCGGTGGCGTCCCAGGAGGCGATGACCTTCTGGCCGAGGGCGTTCACGACGACGTTGCCGAGGCCGTTGACGACGTCCTGGGTCGTGTCGGAGCCGACACCGGCGAGCGTGCGGTACTGGGTGACCGGGTTGGGGTCGGCCTGCGCGGCGGGGGCGAGGGCGACACCGAGACCGAGGGCGGCCACGCCGAGGGCGGCACCGATACGAGCGCGGGACTTGACGTTCACTTCTGATCTCCTCCGCGAAAACGGATGTCATGGAATGGACGCACAAGCAGAATCCGGATTCTTTATCCGGCCGGTCCGTCGACCGGCCGTGGACAACAATTCACCATGGCGTTTCGGGGAACCACCACGATCAGCCGCTCTTCAGGTTACGAATTCCTGTCCTAGGTGAATCCGAGGGAATCCGGCGACGGCCCGCGATTCCGAGGACGGCGGGTCCCGCGAGGCCGGCGAGGCCGCCGGCGACGAGGACGGAGAGCAGCACCCAGCGGATGACGCCGAGGACCTGGGAGGGGGTGGTGCCGGTGCCGGCGAGCTTCTCCGCGGGGGTGCCGGCGGTGCCGCCGTCCCCGCCCGTGCCGGAGGCCGCCGCCGGGTCCGCGGACGGCGAGGCCGGTCCGGTGCCGGCGCTCCCGCCCGTACCGCCGCCCGTGCCCGTGCCCGCGCCGGTGGAGCCGCCGGAGCCGGTGCTCCCGGGGCCGGATCCCGTACCGGCCGCCGTCCCCCCGCCCGTCCCCGTACCGCCGTCGGACCCGGTGGCGCCGGAGGTTCCGGTGCCTCCGGCCGTGCCCGGCCCGGCCGGGCCCCCGCGCTCCAGGCGGTCGGCCGCCGCGGCGGCCTGGGCCTTCAGCCTCGGGGGCAGCGGGGCGTAGCCGTAGGGCAGCTCACCGGGGGCGGTGCCCTGGCGCTGGCCCGGTCCGGCCGCGTACCGCAGCACGCGCGCGTAGTCCTTGCGGGCGTCCGCGGGGAGAGCGGTGGAGGCGGCGGCGTAGGTGACCGTCGTGAGCGGGTAGGCGCCGTTCCCGGCCCGCGCCGGGTCGGGGGCGAGGACTCCGGGCACGGCGGAGTCCCGGAACTGCTCGACCGCCTTGAGCAGGGACGTCGTGGTGGGGCGCACATAGTCGCCGTCGGCGTTCCGCAGGGCGGCGACCTGGAGCTGGTAGCGGGCCGCGGACGCGGTGTCGGTGATGCCGTAGGCGTGCCGCTGGCCGATCAGGACGTCCCGGCCGACGAGCTTCGGCCCGTTGGTGACGTTGTCGTGCTGGGCCTGGTCCTTCGCGTTGTTCGTGCCGCGGCGCACCCAGCGGGCGGCGTCGTGCATGTCGAGCGCGTAGGGCGAGCGGTCGGTCATGCCGTACCTGATGGTCTTGTCGTTCGAGGTGAGTTCCGTCTCCGTGGGGTCCGCCTTCATGAATTCGTCGGCGTCGCCCGAGGCGAGTCCGAGGTCCTTGAAGTACGGATTGATCCGCATCCCCCAGGGGTCCTTCTTCCCTTCCAGGAACTCCCTCGCCTCCTTGTCTGAGCGCAGGTACCTCCAGACGATCCGCGCGCTGTCGGAGCGGTCGGCGGCGAGCAGGATTCCGCCCGGATAGACCTGGGGGGCCTGCGGCGAGCGCTGGAATTCTGGATTCAGCTCCAGGAATTCCGGGTCGCGGACGATGGATTCCGGATTCCCCTTGAGGTGGTCCGGTACGGGGGCGGTGTCGGTGAGGAAGCGGACGTCGTACGGGTACGAGGCGGTGAGCAGCTTCGCCAGGAGGCGGGGGCTCAGCCTGAGGTCCTCGACGAGTCCGATGCCGCCGGCCTCCCAGAAGAAGCCGACGGTGAGTCCGTTGACGGCGACGGGCGCGTGGACGAAGCGGCCCTTCTCCCCGCCCTCGACGGGGTCCACGGTGAAGGCGAGGCCCGGCGAGGTGGAGGTCGGGTTCAGGAGGCCGCCGCGGGCCAGGTCCTCGCCGCGCTGGGTGAAGGTGAAGCGGCTGGTGCCGTCGGCGCAGAGCGCCGACTGCCAGGACGTGACGGCGTCGGTGACGAGCTCGGAGCCGGTCATGCGGCGTTCGGCCTTGTCGGTGGGGCAGGGTTCGCGGACCGGCAGGAAGTCGAGCGGGAAGACCAGCCGCTGGTTCCAGTTGGTGGTGGAGAACGGCGAGGTGTTGGGGCGGTGGTTGTTGCCGGTCGAGCCGTCGGGTTCGTGCGAGCCGCGGGGCACCACGACGAGCCAGCAGCTCCGGCCGCGGACGTGCGTGCCGGTGCCGACGGGGTCGCCGCAGCCGAGGTGCGGGGCCTCCCGGGTGGTCTGCAGGTTGAAGGCGGCCTCGCCCGTGCCGTCGGGCTGGGTGGCGGCGAAGAACTCCTCGTTGGTGTCGCCGGAGCTGAAGTAGGTCCAGTCGGTGACCTTCTTCGTCGGCGGCCCCGACACGGGGGTGAAGGGGACGAACGGGCTGGTGAGCTGGCCGGGGACGTCCGGGTCGGGGATCAGCTCGTCGTACTCCCTCTCCAGCGGGTCGGTGCCGACCACCAGCTCCCGCCGGGCGATGTGGGTGCCGAAGTTCCCGCCGCTGGTGACCCCGGCGCCGAACTGGCACTGCTCCCGCTTCGGGCCGGCCGGGTCGTCGCCCCAGCACTGCATGATCTGGAGGTAGTCGGTGTTGTAGCTCTCGGTCGGCTTCCCGCCCCTCCAGGTGACCCGCAGCCCCTGCGCGCGCAGGTTCTTCGTCTGGTGGACGGTGACTTCGAGCCCCGAGAAGTCGTCGTACGGTCCCCTGGAGCCGCGCTGGGTGACGGCCGAGCTCCCGCTGTCGGCGGCCACCGCCTCGGGGCCCGGGGCCGGCGGGAGCAGGGCGAGCAGGACGGCGGCGAGCAGGGCTCCGACGCCGGCGGCCCTGCGCGGCAGGGCGGTCCGGGTCCGCGGGGCGGCGGTCCGGGCGCGTGCGCCGGGGGGCCGCGTGCCGGTCCGGGCGGTCATCGGGGACCTCCCGTGCGCCCGGCGCGGGCCGCGAGGGCGCGGCCGACGAGCGGCGGACCGACGACGGTCGCGAGGAGCAGGACGGCCGAGAGGGCCATGAGCAGTCCGCGCAGTCCGGCGCCCGTGTCGGCGGCGAGGGTGACGGGGGTGCCGGCGATCCCGGCGACGCCGGGGTCCTGGCCCGTGCCCTGTCCGGCGCCGGAGCCCGCGGCACCGGCCGCGTCGCCCGCGAGTGCCTCGCCGGTGTCGGGGTCGACGGCCCCGCCGCCCCCGGCCGCCGTGCCGGAGGCCGTGCCCGCGCCCGCGGAGCCCGTACCGCCGCCGCTCGCGGAGGCGGTGGAACCGGAGGCGGAGCCCGGGCCGCCGTTCGCGGCGGATCCGCCGGAGGCGGCGGAACCGGAGCCGGCCGAGGTGCCCGAGGAGCCGTTCTGCGCACCGCCGCCGGAGGCCGTGCCGCCCGCCGCACCGGAGGACGAACCGCCCTGGTTCACCTGGGTGCTGGTGCCGCGCGCGCCGCCCGTGCCGTCGGCGCACTGGGTCGCCCCGCGCTTGTCGCAGTCCTTCGGCATCGGGGCGTTCCTGGCGAGGGTGTTGGTGCCGTCCGCCGAGAAGGTGGGGTTGCGGCAGTCCGACAGGTCGACGGCGCCGGTGGGCGCCCCGGGGATCCGGCGGACCTGGTCGAAGCCCGCCTGGACGAGGTTCCTGGGCAGCGGCGAGTAGCCGAGCTCCTCGGCCTGCTGCTGGCCCTCGCAGAGGAAGTAGCGGGCGAAGGTGCCGAGCGAGCGGCCCTTCTCCTCGGTGTGCGGGGCGGTCGTGCTGGTGGGGACGACCATGTAGCTGTAGCTGGAGAGCGGGTAGCTGCGCCGGTCGGTGGAGCGGTAGACGCCGTCGAGGATCTGGGTGAGGTAGTCGGTCGAGTTCCGGTCCTCGTCGATCCGCGCCCGCAGCAGGGCGACGGCGACGCTGGACGCGGTCGGCTCGACGTAGTACCCGGCCGAGTTGAGGATCTTGGCGACCGGGAAGTGGGCGTTGATCGCGTACGAGTACTCGACGTAGGTGATGGCGCCCTCGCCCTGCGGCTGCCGGACGTGCGCGGAGACGCCGAGCGAGCCGGACTTGGCGACGGTGGTGGTGCCGGGCACGACGGGGAAGTACGAGGTCATCCCGCAGGGCGTCTGGCGTCCGGCACGGCGGCAGTAGTCGTTCCAGACGGCGCCGTGCTCCTTGGCGAGCCAGGTGGTGAACTGGGCGGTGGTGCCCGAGCCGTCGGAGCGCACGACGGGGACGATGCGCCGGGCGGGGAGCGTCAGGCCGGGGTTGTCGGCCTTGATCTCGGGCGCGTTCCACATGGTCAGCTGCCCGGTGAAGACCTTCGCGAGGACGGGCCCGGAGAGCCGCAGGTTGGTGACCTGACGGCCGCCGATGCGGAGGTTGTACATGAAGGAGGTGCCGCCCGCGACGATCGGCATGTACGCGTAGCCGCGGCTGGGCGGGACGTCGGTGGCGTTGCCGTCCTTGAGGCCGTACGGGATCTCGGAGACGGCGAAGTCGACGGTGCCGTTCTTGAACTGCTCGCGGCCCTGCGAGGAGCCGTTGGCGTTGAAGTTGACCGTGAGGCCGACGTTGGCGCCGATGTTGCGGCGCCACTGCTCGACGGCGTTGGAGCTCCAGGTGGACCCGGATCCGGTGATCTTGGTGTAGCCGGCGGCCTGCGCGGCGGGCGGCCGGACCAGGAGGGCCGGCAGCGCGCACAGGACGGCGGCCAGGCCCAGGAGGCTGCGGGTGACGGACACGGGTCTCACGGCGTACTCCTCGGTGACACGGATGCGGATCGGTCCGCGGGGGCGGTGGCGCGGGCGTCCTGACGGGCCGCGTCGCGCCGGGACGCCTCGGCCCGGCGCCTCTCCTGGCGCTTCGTCAGCTGCCCGGGTCCGCGCCCGCCCGCGATCCGGGCCAGGACGAAGAGGAGCAGGACGAGCAGCATCAGGACGGCCGCGGTGCCGAAACCGCGGGCGATCATGTTCGGTTCGGGCGACTTGACGAGCTCGAAGGTGGCGAGCGGCAGGGAGACCTGGGCGCCGGAGGTCGGCAGGGCGTTCAGCTCGGCGGTGAAGCCGGCGGTGAGCAGCACCGGCGAGGTCTCCCCCACCCCGCGCGCGGTGCCGAGGATGACGGCGGTGGTCAGCCCGGAGCGGGCGGTCGGCAGGACGACGTGCCAGACCGTGCGCCAGCGCGAGGACCCCATGGCGTACGAGGCCTCCCGCAGCGTCCCGGGGACGAGCCGGATGACGACGTCGGCGGCGCGGATGATGATCGGCAGCATCATCACGGAGAGGGCGAGGGAGGCGGCGAGGCCGGAGCGCTCCATGCCCAGGGACAGGATGACCGTCGCGTAGACGAACAGGCCCGCGACGATCGAGGGCAGCGCGGTCATCGCCTCGACGACCGTGCGGACCAGGCGCGCGAAGGGGCCGGGCACCTCGGTGAGGAAGACCGCGCAGACGATCCCGGCGGGGACGGTCAGCGCGAGCGCGATGCCGACCTGTTCGAGGGTGCCGACGACGGCGTGCAGGATGCCGCCGACGTCGAGGGGTTCGAGGGGGCCCGCGAGGCTCATGTCCTCGGTGAAGAAGTTCAGGTGGACGAGCGCCTCGCGGCCCTCCCAGAGGGTGAAGGCGACGACGAAGACGAGGACGGCGAGGAGGACGAGGCCCAGGGTGCGCACGACGACGCCGGCGATCCGGTCGCGGACGGCCGGCCCGTCCTCGTCGAAGGAGACGAGCAGGGCGTAGAGCCCGAGGAACAGGGCGTACGCGACGAGGACGAAGCCGACGGCGCCGCTGAAGGGCAGCAGACGGGCGAAGAGCAGCCAGGTGAGGGCGAGGGAGGCGGCCGCGGCGCCCAGCACCGCGTAGACGTCGGAGGCGCGCAGGGTGCCGGTGGCGCGCCGCCGTTCCGGGCCGGGGCCGGGCGGCGGGGTCGGCTCGGCGGGCGGTCGCAGCGCCGGCCGCTCCGGGGCGATGGTCATGTGGTTCCCCCTGTTACGCGTCGCTGGTGGCGCCGGAGCGGCTGCGGGCGACGATGGACGAGGCGGCGAAGTTGACGATCAGGGTCATGACGAACAGCGCGAAGCCGGCCGCCATGAGGGCGGACATGCCGAAGGGGGTGGCCTCGCCGTAGCGCAGGGCGATGAGGGAGGACACCGAGCTGGTGCCGGTCTGCAGGACGTGCCACTGGAGGGTGAAGACCTGCGAGATGACCATGTAGACGGCGATGGTCTCGCCGAGGGCGCGGCCGAGGCCGAGCATGGTGCCGCCGATCATGCCGCCCTTGCCGAAGGGCAGGACGACGCTGCGGATCATGCCCCAGCGGGTCGCGCCGAGCGCGTAGGCGCCCTCGCGTTCGCCGGCGGGGGCCTGGGAGAAGACCTCGCGCATGATCGAGCAGATGATCGGGGCGACCATCATGGCGACGACGAGCCCGGCGACGAAGGTCGACGAGGTGTAGACGGTGGGCGGGGCGAGCGGGTCGTCCGGGTCGGCGCCGTCGACGCGGAGGAAGGGGATCCAGCCGAGGTACGTGGCGATCCAGCGGGCGATCGGCAGGATCGACTCCTCCAGCCAGAAGACGCCCCAGAGGCCGTAGACGACGGACGGCACGGCCGCCATCAGGTCGACGGTGGAGATCAGGGTCCGGCGCAGCCGGGGCGGGGCGTACTCGGAGATGTAGAGCGCGGCGCCGGTGGCGAGCGGGACGGCCACGGTGATCGCGACGAGGGCGATCAGGACGGTGCCGAGGAGGACGGCGGCGATGCCGAAGCGGCCGGAGTCCGGCTCCCAGGTCTCGGTGGTGAGGAAGGAGGGTCCGGCGCGGTCGAGGGCCTGCCAGGCGCGGTGGAGCAGGAAGCCGCCGACGAGGAGCATGACCGCGAGGACGAGGCCGCCGCCGGTGCGGGCGACGGCGCGGAAGACCCGGTCGGGCAGGCCGGGGTCGGCGTGCAGCCGCCTCGGCGTGTCGGTTCCGGCGGGCGGCGGGTCGAGGATCTCGGTCGTCTCGGTCGTCACGGGAAGGACGTAAGTCCGGCCCGGTGGACTGGTCCGCGACGCGACGTGAACGAGGGGCGTGCGCGGGGCAACTTCCGTTCACCGTAAGGAGGTTGAAGCCCATCTTGGCCCCTCCGCGGCGATCAGGGCCCGGAAGCGGTCGTAGGCGGTGCGGCAGGTGGAGTGGCGCTCGTAGGCGCGCCCGGAGAGGGCGGCGGTACGCCCTTCGGCGTCACGGAGCAGCCACACCCAGCCGTTGCCCCCGGCGGTGTGCTGCACCCCGCCGGCCATGGCCGCGTGTCCCGCGCACAGCGCGGCGAAGGCCTCCCGGCAGCCGGCGTGGTCGTCGTAGCAGCCCCCCGACCGCGCGACGACCCTTCCGTTCTGGGCGACGAGTCGCCATCCGTACCGTCCGTCGGCCCCCACGTCGACCAGACAACGCGTTCCGGACACACCGGTGCCCTTGGTCATCGCCCCCACCCCCACAGTCTCGGCAGGGGCAATGTATTGAGACGGACGTGACAGTTGGGCGTTAAACGATGTGCGGGGTTGCACGCTTCACCAGGCCGTTGCCCCTAGGACATCCGGCCCGGCGGGCAGCCCCGGCGACCGTACGGCTCAGCCGGTGGCGATCAGGATCACGAGCAGCAGCAGACCGGCCACGGCGGGGCCGACGATCTCGTACGCCCAGCGCACCTGCGGCTCACCCTGCGCCCCCGGGTTCGCGGCCCGCAGCTCGGCGAACTCGCGCAGGTCGGCGACGGTCTTGTCACTCGGCGCGATCCGGGACGCGCTGTCCCGCACGTCGGCGGTGACCGAGGTGCGGCCGTGCGGGTCGTCCTGGGAGGCGCGGGCGGCGGTGCGGGCGGCCTTCTTCCGCTGGCGCAGCGAGACGGGGATCGCCCACAGCTGGTACTTGGCGCCGTCCTGCGTGAAGACCTCGCTGGAGTACCCGGCACGGACGTCGGCGACCGTGGCCCAGGGCAGCGTGATCGAGCGGAACGGATTGCGGATCCGGAGGCGCTCGGCGTTGGCGTACACGGCGGGGCGGATCGTGAAGGCGACGATCAGCGGGACGGCGAGGACGAGACCCGCGAGCGCGAGCCAGGGCGACCGGCCCTCGCCGCGGACCATCGCGTCGACGGCGAACAGGGTCGCGAGGAGCAGCAGGAAGACTCCGCCCGCGATCCCCAGGGGCGACCGGTAGACCTTGTCTTCGGAGGCGGGCGCCGCGGGGGTCTCTCCCGTGGACGGCTGCTCGGGGGTCGACTCGCGGCTCGGCTCGTGGCTGGGCTCGGGGGTCGGCTCGGGGGTCGTCATGCCGCCGATTGTGCCTCAGCGGACGGGTGACGGCTCAGGCGGCCCGCGCGGCCACGAGATCCGCGTACACGATGATGTTGTCGGGTCGGTGGCCGTCGGTCAGGTCCCCGCCGCAGGTGACGAGGCGCAGCTCGGGGCGGGTGGTGTTCCCGTACACCCTGGCCGTCGGGAAGGCGTGCTTGCCGACCTGCTCCAGCTCCCGGACCCGGAAGACGGCGGTGGTGCCGTCTGCGCGGGTCACGGTGATCTCGTCGCCGGTCCGGACCCGGGAGACGTTCCTGAGGACGGCCGGGCCGCGGACGGTGTCGAAGTGGCCGATGAGGACGGCGGGGCCGGTCTCCCCCGGCGTGACGCCCTTGTCGTACCAGCCGATCCGGTCGGCGTCCGCGACCGGCGGGACCTCGACGGTGCCGTCGGCGTTCAGGCCCAGGTCCAGGACCGGACCGGTGTCGACCCCGGCGGAGGGCACCCGGACCCGCACGGGCAGGGAGCGCCCGAGCGGCTTCACGCGAGCGGTGCTCGCCGCCGGCGCCGGGGCGGTGGCCCGCGCGATGTGGGCGGGCGGGGCGTCGGACGGGGCCCCGCCTCCGGCGGAGCAGCCGGTGAGCGCGGCGAGCGTGGCCAGGAGCAGGACGGACGCGGTACGGGTACGGGCGGGGCGACGGCTCACGGAGGGCTCCGGACGGGACGGGGTGCGGGGGGGGGGGGGGCGGGGGGGGGGGGGCGCCGCGCGGGGGGGGGGGGGGGGGGGCGCGCGCGCGCCGCCCCCCCCCCCCCCCGGGCCGGGCGGGTGCGCCGCCGTGGAG
>NZ_JBHWFF010000012.1:77680-171500 GCF_042733785.1 Streptomyces sp. NPDC059695
GCGCCCGGTCCCTGTGGTCGGCGGGGGCGCGGAGGGGGTCGTGGGGGCCTTTGCGGCGGGGGGGGCCGGTCTCCCCCGGCGTGCCGCCCTGGTCGTACCCGCCGATCCGGTGGGCGTCCGCGACCGGCCGGGGGTGGGGTGTGACACCTGCTCGGGTCGGGGCAGGAGGAGGAGCTCGGGAGGAGGAGCCGTGGGTCAGGCGCGGGAGCCGGCCCGGCGGCGCAGGACGACGAAGCCGAGGCCCGCGGCGGCGAGCGAGGCCGCTCCGGCACCGGCGGCGATCAGCGCGGCGGACTCGTCCTCGGCGGCGAACTCGGCACCGGCCGCGACACCGCCCTTCGGGACGACGGAGGTCTGGCGGCCGTTGTGCACGGTGATGCCGGTGTTGCCCGCGGGGGCCGGGGTGGTGACCGAGGGCGCCGGGGTGGGCCCGGCGTCCTTCTCGCAGCCCTTGGGGAGCTTCGGGAAGGCGATCCAGCGGTACGGGGTGTCGCCGCCCTGGGTGCGCTGGCCGACCTGCGGGGTGGCGGTGTCAGCCCCCTTGATGGTGAGGCCGGCACCGGTGTCGCCCGGGTGCGCCCGGTCGACGGTGACGAGGGGCTTGCCGGCCTCGTCCTTGAGGACGGCCTTCGGCCCCTTCTCCAGGTCGTGGGTGAGGGTCACGGTCAGCAGCGCGAAGACCGAGGGGATGTCCTGCCGGACGGTGCACTCGCCGACGGTGACGACGGGACCGGGGGTGGGGCCGGGCGCGGGCGTGGTGTCCGGGCTCTCGACGAGGCGCGGGGCGGCCTGCGTCCCGCCGCCCTGGATGTAGGCGGCGAAGCCGCCGCCGGGCTCCACGACGATGACGGCCTTGCCGTACCGCACGACCTTGCGGGTGCCGTTCAGCGTGGTGAGGACGCGGGTCCCGCCGTTCTCCACCGCCTGGAGGGTGTGGCGGCCGTACTTCACCGCGAGCTCCACGCGGGTGCCGTTCGCGAGCTCGTACGTGCCCGGGCGGGCGGCGGGGACGTAGTTGCCCTGCCAGGTGGAGGTCAGGCCGGTCTCGAAGAGCACGAGGAACGTGCCGTCGTCGTTGCCGGCGACCGGGTGCCCGTCGGCCTCCAGCGTGCCGACGCGCTGGCCCTCCTTCATGAGCTCGGCGCGGTAGTGCCCCTCGCCGACCTCGAAGATCCTGGCCTCGGCGCCGTTGGGCAGGATCTGGGTCCGGACGTAGGTGCCGCCCTCCTCGCCCGCCGCGGCGCCGGTCTCGGGAGCCTCGGTCTTCGGAGCCTCGGTCTTCGGAGCCTCGGTCTTGGGGGCCTCGGTCTTCGGAGCCTCGGTCCCGGGGCCCGCCACCTCCACCGTCCCGGCCTCCGGAGACCCGGTCCGGTGGTCCGTCACCTTCACCGTCCCGTTCACCGTCCCGGGCAGGACCGGCTTCGCCGCCACCGGGCCGTCCACGGCGAACGCGGCGCCGGCGACGAGGGCAGGAGCGGTGATCGCGACGCCCGCCACGAGGGCGGTGGCGACGGCGGTGCGAAGGGCGGTGCGCATAACGACTCCTGTTGATTCAGGTAGGTGGCTGGATGAGTCGCATGCCGCTTTTTCTCGGTCCGACTGTGTCCGGTGAGGTCTGGCTGGCTGCTGAAGAAAATCTATTGATCTTGTATGAGGGAGCTGTCCGCTCCCTGTCACGGCCATGTGACAGGAGTCACCACGCCGCCGGACCCCCTGTGACCTCGGGCTCCATGAAGGGGCGGCCCTGTACAGGTCGCTACGCGCGTAGATATGCTCGACTGGTGACCATGCCCACCACTGCATCCGCAGCATCCGCATTCGCCGACGTGACCGCGTCCGACAGTGCGCTGCGCCGCTTCCTCCACGGGCTGCCCGGCGTCGACGCCGTCGGCCTGGAGGCGCGCGCCGCGTCCCTCGGCACCCGCTCGATCAAGACCACGGCCAAGGCGTACGCCATCGACCTGGCCATTTCCATGATCGACCTGACGACGCTCGAAGGCGCGGACACCCCGGGCAAGGTCCGGGCGCTCGCCGCCAAGGCCGTCAACCCCGATCCGACCGACCGCACGACCCCGAAGACCGCCGCCGTCTGCGTCTACCCCGACATGGTGGCCACCGCCAAGGCCGCCGTCGCGGGCTCGGGCGTCAAGGTCGCCTCGGTCGCCACCGCCTTCCCGGCCGGACGTGCCGCGCTCCCCGTGAAGCTGGCCGACACCGCCGACGCGATCGCCGCCGGCGCCGACGAGATCGACATGGTCATCGACCGTGGCGCGTTCCTCGCCGGCCGGTACCTGGAGGTCTTCGAGCAGATCGCCGCGATCAAGGCGGAGTGCGGCGACCGCGCCCGCCTCAAGGTGATCTTCGAGACGGGCGAGCTGTCCACGTACGACAACATCCGCCGCGCCTCCTGGCTCGGCATGATGGCCGGCGCGGACTTCATCAAGACCTCGACCGGCAAGGTCGCGGTCAACGCCACCCCGGCGAACACCCTCCTCATGCTGGAGGCCGTGCGCGACTACCGCGCGCAGACCGGCGTCCAGATCGGCGTGAAGCCGGCCGGCGGCATCCGCAACACCAAGGAAGCGATCAAGTTCCTGGTTCTCGTCAACGAGACCGTGGGTGAGGACTGGCTGGACAACCACTGGTTCCGCTTCGGCGCTTCCAGCCTGCTCAACGACCTGCTGATGCAGCGCCAGAAGCTGGCGACCGGCCGTTACTCCGGCCCCGATTACGTGACGGTGGACTGATCAACATGGCATCTGCATTCGAGTACGCGCCGGCGCCGGAGTCGCGCTCGGTCGTCGACATCGCGCCGAGCTACGGCCTGTTCATCGACGGCGAGTTCACCGACGCCGCCGACGGCAAGGTCTTCAAGACCGTCTCCCCCTCCTCCGAGGAGGTCCTCGCCGAGGTCGCCCAGGCGGGCACCGAGGACGTCGACCGCGCGGTGAAGGCGGCACGGAAGGCCTTCGAGAAGTGGTCGGCGCTGCCCGGCTCCGAGCGCGCCAAGTACCTCTTCCGCATCGCCCGGATCATCCAGGAGCGCAGCCGCGAGCTGGCCGTCCTGGAGACCCTGGACAACGGCAAGCCGATCAAGGAGACCCGCGACGCGGACCTCCCCCTGGTCGCCGCCCACTTCTTCTACTACGCGGGCTGGGCCGACAAGCTCGACCACGCGGGCTACGGCGCGAACCCGCGCCCGCTGGGCGTGGCCGGCCAGGTCATCCCGTGGAACTTCCCGCTGCTCATGCTGGCGTGGAAGATCGCCCCGGCGCTCGCGACCGGCAACACGGTCGTCCTGAAGCCGGCCGAGACGACCCCGCTGACCGCCCTGTTCTTCGCGGACATCTGCCGCCAGGCCGGGCTGCCGAAGGGCGTCGTCAACATCCTTCCCGGGTACGGGGAGACGGGCGCCGCGCTGGTCGCGCACCCCGACGTGAACAAGGTCGCCTTCACCGGTTCGACCGCCGTCGGCAAGGCCATCGCGCGTTCGATCGCCGGCACCGACAAGAAGGTCACCCTGGAGCTGGGCGGCAAGGGCGCCAACATCGTCTTCGACGACGCCCCCATCGACCAGGCCGTCGAGGGCATCGTCAACGGCATCTTCTTCAACCAGGGCCAGGTCTGCTGCGCGGGCTCGCGCCTCCTCGTCCAGGAGTCGATCCAGGACGAGCTGCTCGACAGCCTGAAGCGCCGCCTCTCGACGCTGCGCCTGGGCGACCCGCTCGACAAGAACACCGACATCGGCGCCATCAACTCCTCGGAGCAGCTGGCCCGCATCACGTCCCTGGTCGAGCAGGGCGAGGCGGAGGGCGCCGAGCGCTGGACCGCCGCGTGCGACATCCCGACGGCCGGCTACTGGTTCGCCCCGACGCTCTTCACGGGCGTGACGCAGGCGCACCGCATCGCCCGCGACGAGATCTTCGGCCCGGTCCTGTCGGTGCTGTCCTTCCGTACCCCCGACGAGGCGGTCGCGAAGGCCAACAACAGCCAGTACGGCCTGTCGGCGGGCATCTGGACGGAGAAGGGCTCCCGCATCCTCGCGGTCGCCAACAAGCTCCGGGCCGGAGTCGTCTGGGCCAACACGTTCAACAAGTTCGACCCGACCTCGCCCTTCGGCGGATACAAGGAGTCGGGCTTCGGCCGCGAGGGCGGCCGCCACGGTCTGGAGGCCTACCTCGATGTCTGACACGACTCGCCTTGGCGTCTTCAAGACCTACAAGCTGTACGTCGGGGGCAAGTTCCCCCGCTCCGAGAGCGGCCGGGTGTACGAGGTGAGCGACTCCAAGGGCAAGTGGCTGGCGAACGCTCCGCTCTCCTCCCGCAAGGACGCGCGTGACGCGGTCGTGGCGGCCCGCAAGGCCTTCGGCGGCTGGGCGGGCGCGACCGCGTACAACCGCGGCCAGATCCTCTACCGCGTCGCCGAGATGCTGGAGGGCCGGCGGGACCAGTTCGTCCGCGAGGTCGCGGACGCGGAGGGCCTGTCGAAGTCGAAGGCCGCCGCGGTCGTCGACGCGGCGATCGACCGCTGGGTCTGGTACGCGGGCTGGACCGACAAGATCGCCCAGATCGTGGGCGGCGCCAACCCGGTCGCGGGCCCGTACTTCAACCTGTCGACCCCGGAGCCGACGGGTGTCGTCACGGTCGTGGCCCCGCAGGACTCGTCCTTCCTGGGCCTGGTGTCGGTGATCGCCCCGGTGATCGCGACGGGCAACACGGCCGTCGTCATCGCGAGCGAGAAGTCCCCGCTCCCCGCCCTGTCCCTGGGCGAGGTCCTGGCGACCTCGGACCTCCCGGGCGGCGTCGTGAACATCCTCTCCGGCAAGGCCTCCGAGATGGGCCCGCACCTCGCGGCCCACCAGGACGTCAACGCGATCGACCTCACGGGCGCGACCGAGGGCGACCTCGCCCGCGACCTGGAGATCGCGGCGGCGGACAACCTGAAGCGCGTCCTGCGCCCCCGCTCCGAGGACTTCGCCGAGTCCCCGGGCACGGACCGCATGACCGCGTTCCTGGAGACGAAGACGGTCTGGCACCCCACGGGTTCGCTGGGCGCGAGCGGCTCCTCGTACTAGTCCCCCCACCGCGAAGGCCCCCGGGCAGCAGCACTGCCCGGGGGCCTTGCGCATGCCCGTGATCGATCGCAGGATCGCTCCACGCAGCCGACCGCGGTGACGGGCCGGATCCGACGGACCAGGCGCTGACCGCTACGGCAGCAGCCCCCGCGCGACGCCGCCCACCACCGGCAGGTCGGCCACGGCGCCGCCCTTCGTGATGTGGTCGGTGACCAGGTTCGTGCCGACCGGCTTGAAGTCGGCGATCTGGGTGCCGAGGCCGTTGTCGAGCGGGTCGACGCCGGTGTTGGCCAGCGGGTCGAGCTGGAGGCGGGTCAGCGGGCCCAGGCCCTGCGTGACGCCGGCCAGCGCGCCCGCACCGGCCGCGCCGGCGTCCGTCCTGCTCAGCGAGTCGACCGGCAGCGGCACCGGGGCGGCGGCCTGCGCCGCGGCACCCGCGCCGAACACCGCGGCACCCGCCGCCGTGACGGTGAGACCGGCCTTGAGCAGGGCACTGCGGCGGGGGGTCCGGGGCTCTGCGTGACGCGCCATGGAGATCCTTCCAGGGGGTGAGCGGACGGGCACCGACAGTAGTCGAGGTGTGATGCTCGATACCAACGGCCTTCCTCGGTGGTCCCCTGGACGGGGGAATGCCTCACACTGGTGTTCCGTGAGTTCCCTACCGATCCCGACCCGGGTCGTCCTGCTCGCGGGCCCCTCCGGCTCCGGCAAGTCGTCCCTCGCCGCCGTCGCCGGCCTTCCGGTCCTGCGCCTCGACGATTTCTACAAGGAGGCAGGCGACCCGACGCTCCCGCTCGTCGACGGCTCCACGGACGTCGACTGGGACTCCCCGCGTTCCTGGGACGCGGACGCCGCCGTCGCCGCGATCGTCGAACTGTGCCGTACGGGACGGACCGACGTCCCCGTGTACGACATCGCCACCAGCTCCCGGACGGGCGGTGAGCGGCTCGACATCGCGCGGACCCCGCTCTTCGTGGCGGAGGGCATCTTCGCGGCGGAGATCGTGACCCGCTGCCGCGACCTCGACGTCCTCGCGGACGCGCTCTGCCTGCGCGGCCGTCCCTCGACGACCTTCCGCCGCCGGCTCCTGCGGGACCTGCGCGAGGGCCGCAAGTCCGTGCCGTTCCTGCTGCGCCGCGGCTGGCGTCTGATGCGCGCCGAACGCGCGATCGTCGCCCGCCAGGCAGCCCTGGGCGCCCACCCGTGCGCGAAGCCGGAGGCCCTGGGCCGCCTGGCCGCCGCGGCGGCGGGGCGCCACCGCACCCCTGCCGCGAGCTGACGCTCCGCACGCCGCGCAACACGAAGCGGGCCGTACGAGACCCCCCGGACTCGTACGACCCGCTTCGCTTACCCGTACCCCCGTACGGTCCCCCGTGTTTCCCCCGTCCCCCAAGAGCCCCGTTTCCCCCGTGGCCCCCGTAGGGTCGTTCCCCCCGACCTTCAGGCCACCAGCTCGCCGAAGGACTCCTCCTCGTCACGGCCGAAGCTCAGCACCTCGTCCTCGCGCAGTCGCCGCAGCGAGCGCCAGATGCTCGACTTCACCGTGCCGACACTGATGTCCAGGATCTCCGCGATCTCCGGATCGGTACGGCCCTCGTAGTAGCGCAGCACCAGCATCGTCCGCTGGAGCTCGGGCAGGCGGGCCAGGGCCTGCCACAGGACCGCGCGCAGCTCCGTACCCCGCATCGCGTCCGTCTCGCCGACCGTCTCCGGCAGCTCCTCGGTCGGGTACTCGTTGAGCTTGCGCCGGCGCCAGGCGCTGATGTGCAGATTGGTCATGGTGCGGCGGAGGTACCCGCCGACCGCGGCCTTGTCACTGATCCGGTCCCAGGCGCGGTACGTGGAGAACAGCGCGCTCTGGAGCAGGTCCTCGGCCTCGAAACGGTCACCGGTGAGGTGGTAGGCGGTGGCGTACAGGGAGGCACGACGCTCCTGGACGTAGGCCGTGAACTCGGCCTCCGAGCAGGTGCGCTCCCCCGTGACCTCCCCGTACGCCGCTCCCCCGTCAGCAACGGCCACCATGTACGGCGCCTTGCGCTGACGCCCGACGTTGCGAACGCACCCCCGCCCGTTCACACCGCCGGACTTCTCCGTGCTCCGCACGACGTCGTGGAGACGCGTGACAACTGCGCTTGAGGTGGTGCTGTGCAGTGCGTTCATCTCGCGCCCCCCGTCGGTTGGAGTGTGTTTCGGTCCGTGTGCCAAGAAGCTTGCCCGGCGGACTTCATGGCGGTGTCCGCCGACTGTCACAGCCGTGTCACAGGGAACGGAACAGAAGCGGGTCGACGAGCGGTCGATCTCGGACGGCCGAATGGGTCAGAATGACGACGTGCCTTTTCTGCTGCTGATCGAGGACGACGACGCCATCCGCACGGCCCTCGAACTCTCCCTGTCCCGGCAGGGCCACCGGGTGGCCACCGCCGCGACGGGCGAGGACGGACTCCAGCTGCTGCGTGAGCAGCGGCCGGACCTGGTCGTGCTCGACGTCATGCTGCCCGGCATCGACGGCTTCGAGGTCTGCCGGCGCATCCGCCGGACCGACCAGCTGCCGATCATCCTGCTGACCGCGCGAAGCGACGACATCGACGTGGTCGTCGGGCTGGAGTCCGGCGCCGACGACTACGTCGTGAAACCGGTGCAGGGGCGGGTCCTGGACGCCCGCATCCGGGCCGTGCTGCGGCGCGGGGAGCGCGAGTCCACGGACTCGGCGACGTACGGCTCCCTGGTGATCGACCGTTCGGCGATGACCGTCACCAAGAACGGCGAGGACCTCCAGCTCACCCCGACCGAGCTGCGGCTGCTGCTGGAGCTGAGCCGGCGCCCCGGACAGGCGCTGTCCCGGCAGCAGTTGCTGCGGCTCGTGTGGGAGCACGACTACCTGGGCGACTCGCGGCTCGTCGACGCCTGCGTGCAGCGGCTGCGCGCCAAGGTGGAGGACGTGCCGTCCTCGCCGACGCTGATCCGCACCGTCCGCGGGGTCGGTTACCGGCTGGACGTCCCTGCGTGAGCAAGGGGATCTACACCCGTCTGCGGCTCTCCAGCCTGCGGCTCCGGCTCGTCGTCGTCTTCGCCCTCGTCGCGCTCACCGCGGCCGTCGCCGCCTCCGGCATCGCGTACTGGCTCAACCGGGAGGCGGTGCTGACCCGCACCCAGGACGGGGCGCTCAACGACTTCCGGCAGGAGATGCAGAACCGGGCGGCGACGCTGCCGCTCCGGCCCACCCAGGACGACCTGCGACGGACCGCCGAACAGATGGCGGCCGGCAGCGCCGCCCAGTACCAGGTGCTGCTGCTCGGGGAGCGGGCCGCGGGCAAGCCGATCGTGGGCGCCTCCGACCCGGACGACTTCACGCTGGCCGACGTGCCGCGCTCGCTCCAGGACGCGGTGGACACCAAGCGGTCGGTGACGGAGGCCAATCCGTACGCCTACCACCTGTTCTGGCAGCGTACGGAGCGCAACGGCACGCCGTACCTGGTCGGCGGGACACGGATCGACGGCGGGGGCCCCGCCGGTTACATGTTCAAGTCGCTCGCCGCGGAGAAGGCCGACCTGAACTCGCTCGCCTGGTCGCTGGGGATCGCCACGGCGCTCGCCGTGGCCGGCTCGGTGCTGCTCGCGCAGGTCGCGGCGACGACCGTGCTGCGCCCCGTGCACCGGCTCGGCGAGGCGGCCCGGCAGCTCGGCGAGGGGAAGCTCGACACCCGGCTGCGGGTCACCGGCGCGGACGAACTGGCCGACCTCACCCGTACGTTCAACAGCGCGGCCGAGTCGCTGCAGAAGAAGGTCGCGGACATGAGCGCGCGGGAGGAGTCCTCCCGGCGGTTCGTGGCCGACATGTCGCACGAGCTGCGGACCCCGCTGACCGCGCTGACGGCCGTCACCGAGGTCCTGGAGGACGAGCAGGACTCCCTGGACCCGATGATCGCCCCGGCGGTGGCGCTCGTGGTCAGCGAGACGCGCCGCCTCAACAACCTGGTGGAGAACCTGATGGAGGTGACCCGCTTCGACGCGGGCACCGCGCGGCTCGTCCTCGACGAGGTGGACATCGCGGACCAGATCACCGCGTGCATCGACGCGCGCGCCTGGCTGGACGCGGTCGACCTCGACGCGGAGCGCGGGATCGTGGCGCCGCTCGACCCGCGCCGCCTCGACGTGATCCTGGCGAACCTGATCGGGAACGCGCTCAAGCACGGCGGCTCGCCGGTCCGGGTCTCGGTCCGCACGGACGAGGAAGAGCTGGTCATCGCGGTACGGGACCACGGCCCCGGCATCCCGGAAGACGTACTGCCGCACGTCTTCGACCGCTTCTACAAGGCGAGCGCGTCCCGGCCGCGGTCCGACGGCAGCGGGCTCGGTCTGTCGATCGCCATGGAGAACGCGCTGATCCACGGCGGTTCGATCACGGCGTCCAACTCGGTCGGCGAGGACGGGAAGGTCGACGGCGCGGTGTTCGTGCTGCGGCTGCCGCTGGACGCCTCGGGCATCACGCGCGAGGTGCAGACCCGCAGCAGCCAGGGCGAGGTGGAGGAAGCGTGAGGCGTCACGTCCAGGTCCTGGCGGTGGCGGCGCTCGCCGCGCTGGTCGGCGGCTGCGGGATCCGGACCACGTCGGTCCCGGTCGACGCGGGCGCGGCCCCGTCCCGGGTCCCGTGCCAGGTGACCGACGACGGCACGACGGAGACGGCGGCGCAGGGCGTGCCGGTCCGGGTGTTCCTGGTGTGCGGCTCGCAGCTGGAGTCGGTGGACCGCCGGTCGCCGCTGCCCGAGGAGAAGGCGGGCGGCGATCCCGTGCGGACCGCCGGCAGGCTGCTCGCGCAGCTGCTCGCCGAGCCCTCGGAGAGCGAGCGGGAGGCCGGCTTCTCGACGGCGGTGCGCGGTCCGCTGACGGTGGGCGGCGGGCACCGGGGCGACCCGGCGGGCACGCTGCGGCTGAGTCGCCAGCCGGAGGACCTGGCGCCGACGTCGCTGTCGCAGCTCGTCTGCACCTTCGCGGAGAGCTCCGCGGGCGCGGGCGGGCACACGGTGCTGCTGGGCGGGCCGGGGGCGTACGCGCCGAAGCGGTACCGGTGCACGGCGGAACTCCGCGAGCGCCCGGACTCCGCCCCACCCACAGCCCCGACCCCGACCCCGACCCCGAGCTGACCCCGGTCGCTGCCCACGTGGGCCCGCGCCCACGCCCGTGTGGGCCCGCGCCCCTGTGGGCCTTCGCCCACGCCCGTGTGGGCAATCGTCCCGCTGGGGCGGGACGGGTGGGCACACGGGACGGCGCCCTCAGCGGCGCCTCCGCGTTCCGGGCCCGGACCCGCACCACGTCCGCCGCACCAGGTGGTGCGGGGCAAGGCTCGGCAGCCTAGGCCCGGCACGGGGCGCCGTTCCGTTGTGCCCACCCTCCCCCAAGCTCTCGGCTTCGCTCGAGCAGGGGGGACCCCCATCGCCCCTGCGGAACGATTGCCCACAACGGGGCGGGCGCGGGCCCACAACGGGCGGGGCGCGGGCCCAGGACAAGGCGCGGCGGAACCGATTCCGGTGGTGGGGGCGTCTTGGGGGGCGTGCAGCGTCAAGGTTCGGGCGGCCAGGCCGCCACGGTCGTCCGCGTGGCGGGGTTCGTCCTCCTCGTCGCGCATCTGGTGCTCGTCGCCTGGACCGGGCTCCGCCCACGCGACGTCGCGTGGGTGACCGCGCCGAACACGATCCCGCTGCACGGCCTGCGCGCCGATCTCGCGCTCGGCGGCGCCGAGGCCGCCCGTCTGATCGGCGAGGGCCTGCTGCTCCTGGCCCCGCTCGGGGTACTGCTGCCGATGGCCGACGGACGGCTCCACGTGTCCGGGTGGGCCTCCCTGGCCCGTACGACCGCCGCGGGCGCGCTGGTGTCGCTGGCGCTGGAGCTGCTGCAGACCGCGGTACCGGGCCAGGTCGTCGACGTGGACTCCGTACTCCTGAACACGACGGGCGTCGCACTCGCGCACCTCCTGCTGGTCCCGGCCGGCCGGACCCGGCTGCGCCGCAGGTGGGAGGCGCTCCACCTGCCGGACCAGGGTTCCGCCCCACCGCGGAACGAGGGTTCTCAGGGTGCGACCCCGACGATTACCAGGGTCCCGATCGCCCCGTAGACCGACGCTTCGTCCCCCTCCCCGGCGGCAGTATGGAGTCATCGGGAGCCCGAAGGAGCGGCTCCCGGAGCGAACTCCGAAGGAGCCCACCATGGCCGCACTGACCCGCCCCCGTGACGGACGCGTGCTCGGCGGAGTGTGCGCGGCGCTGGCCCGGCGCTTCGGCACCTCCGCGACGACGATGCGCGTGATCTTCCTGGTCTCGTGCCTGCTGCCCGGCCCGCAGTTCCTGCTCTACCTGGCGCTGTGGTTCCTGCTGCCGGCCGAGAAGACCGCGAGCACGGCCTGGTAGCCGCCGCTCGTCCGTACGCCGAAGGGGCGCGTACCCGGGGTTCCGGGTGCGCGCCCCTTCGGCGTGTACGGCGGGGGTCAGCCGATCGGGAGACCGCCGGCGCCCAGCGGCAGGCCGCCGAGGAGGCCGCCGAGCGGGGTGGCGCCGAGGCCGCCGGCGGCGGCGTCGAGCGGGAGGTTCTGGGTGGCCTGGCCGGCGGCGGCGGGAAGGGTCTTCACGCCCTGCTCCAGGCCCTGGCCGACGGCGCCCTGTCCGGCACCGAGGGACTCGGTGGCGCCGTCAGGGAGCGTGGTGAGGCCGTCCCCCAGCGGAACGGCCGAGGTCACCGTGCCCAGGGCGTCGGCGTCGAGCGGCAGGGCGGGCGCGGCGGTGGCCGCGCCGGCACCGGCGGCGACGAAAGCGGCACCGAGAGCGGCGACACCGAGCTTCTTGGCGGCAGACTGCTTCATCAGAAAATCTTCCTTGGGGAATCCGGGGGCTTCGGGGAAAGCCGGGAGGGGAAATCCTGGGAATTGAGAGCGGCTCTGCAACCTAACCAGCGAACGTCGCCTCCGCAAACACCGGAAAGCGGCCGGGTGTCGTGCCGACCCGGCCGCTTCCGACCCCTCCGAGGGGCGCCTCTCAGCCCTCCGTGCGGGAAGACTCGCTGGTCGTGGCGGTCTGCTGGAACAGCCATTCGGACTTGAGCTCGGCGTATCCGGGCTTGATGACCTCATTGATCATGGCCAGGCGTTCATCGAAAGGAATGAACGCTGATTTCATCGCATTGACCGTGAACCACTGCATGTCGTCGAGCGTGTAATCGAATGCCTCGGTCAGCAGCTCGAATTCACGGCTCATGCTCGTCCCGCTCATGAGCCGGTTGTCGGTGTTGACCGTGGCCCGGAAGTGGAGTCGGCGGAGCAGTCCGATGGGGTGCTCGGCGAACGAGGCGGCGGCGCCGGTCTGGAGGTTGGAGGAGGGGCACATCTCCAGCGGGATCCGCTTGTCGCGGACGTACGCCGCGAGGCGGCCGAGGCGGACGGAGCCGTCGTCGGCGACCTCGATGTCGTCGATGATCCGGACGCCGTGGCCGAGCCGGTCGGCGCCGCACCACTGGAGCGCCTGCCAGATCGACGGCAGTCCGAAGGCCTCGCCCGCGTGGATGGTGAAGTGGTTGTTCTCGCGCTTGAGGTACTCGAAGGCGTCGAGGTGGCGGGTGGGCGGGTAGCCCGCCTCGGCGCCGGCGATGTCGAAGCCGGCGACGCCGGAGTCGCGGTAGCGGTTGGCGAGTTCGGCGATCTCCAGGGCGCGGGCGGCGTGCCGCATGGCGGTGAGGAGGGCGCCGACCCGGATCCGGTGGCCGTTGGCCCTGGCCTGCCGCTCGCCCTCGCGGAAGCCCTCGTTGACGGCCTCCACGACCTCTTCGAGGGTGAGGCCGCCCTCCAGGTGCTGCTCGGGGGCGTAGCGCACCTCGGCGTAGACGACGCCGTCCTCGGCGAGGTCGAAGGCGCACTCGGCGGCGACGCGGAAGAGGGCGTCCCGGGTCTGCATGACGGCGCAGGTGTGCGCGAAGGTCTCCAGGTACCGCTCCAGGGACCCGGAGTCGGCGGCTTCGCGGAACCAGATGCCGAGCTCGTCGGGCTCCGTCTCGGGGAGCTGCTCGTAGCCCTGCTCCCGGGCGAGTTCGATGATCGTGCCGGGGCGCAGTCCGCCGTCGAGGTGGTCGTGGAGCAGCACCTTCGGGGCACGGCGGATCTGGTCCGCGGTGGGGACGTTGGGGGTCTGGCTCGTCATTTCCGCACTCTAGCCCCTACGCGCGTAGAACAC
This sequence comes from Streptomyces sp. NPDC059695, assembly GCF_042733785.1. Lineage (NCBI taxonomy): Bacteria > Bacillati > Actinomycetota > Actinomycetes > Kitasatosporales > Streptomycetaceae > Streptomyces > Streptomyces sp. NPDC059695. Next base: position 90,966 of record NZ_JBHWFF010000012.1, read on the forward strand.
CCCGCGCGGCGCCGCTTTTCTCGTGGCGGGCGACGACCCCCACCCCTGGGGGTGTCCTGGCGATCACGCCGCGAGCCCGGCCTGATCGCCAAGACACCCCCTAGCCTGCCCGCATGACCTCCACCGCACCCGAACTCCCGCGCGTCCACCGCTTCCTGGCCGACTTCCACCGCCGGCAGGCGGCCCGTACCGTCGAGTTTCCCGGCGCCTTCGCGGTGCTCGACGACGCCTACCGCAACTCCCGGGGGAACAACCACCTGCTCGCCGACGGGGCCGTGGCCCCCGAGGCGCTGGCCGGGTACGCGGAGGAGGCCCTCGGCCACCTCCCGTACCGCTGCGCGTACGTCCTGGACGAGACCGTCGCCGCCGCGTGCGTGGCGCCGATGGAGCGGGCCGGGTACCGGCACGCCACCACGCTGGTCATGGCGCACCGCGGCCCGGTGCCGGCGCACGGCGGGGCGCGGGAGGTCGACTTCGACGAGCTGCGCGGCCCGGTCACCGCGTCCTGGCCGCGCTTCGCCCCGGCGGCGACGCCGGAGCACATCCACGACCTGGTGGAGCGGCGCACGGCACGGCGGCGCGGGGCCGAGGACGTACGGTTCCTCGCCGTGCACACCCCGGAGGGCGAGGTCGCGGCCTGGGCCGACCTGTACATGGACCCGGCGGCGGGGATCGCGCAGATCGAGGACCTGGTCACCGTCGAGGCCCACCTCGGGCGGGGATACGCGGGCCGGGTCCTGGACACGGCCCTGCACGAGGCCGCCGCCGCGGGCTGCGCGACCCGCTTCCTCACTGCCTTCGCGGGCGACTGGCCCCACCGCTGGTACGCCCGCAAGGGCTTCCGGCTGATCGGCTCGGTGGCCCGGTTCGAACGGGTATAGGAACAAAAGGCGTTCGCTCACCGGACGATACGTAACAGAGACCGCGCGTACGGCTGGCGTACACCTCCGCTTCTGAGACTGTTCTGCCATGGCGCACATCGCACTCGTGGGGCCGCCCGAATCCCGGAGACCCCGGTTGGGACGGCCCGTCAGTTCCCGGTCGGCCGTCGCGACGGGCGGCGTGGTGCTGCTGCTGCCCGACGGTGAGCCGGTGTCGACGCGGCGGGCTTCCGCGCGGGCCCACGCGGCGATGCTGCCGCTGGGGCGCGGTCTGGTCCGGGCGGGCCGGTCCGAGGGGCTCGCCGCGCACGTGGTGCGCTACCGGGCCCGCGGCTGGAACGGCGCGGACGCGGACCTCGTCACGGACGCCTCCTGGGCGGTCGAGGAGGCCGTACGGCGCTACGGCGACGTCCCCGTCTGCCTGCTGGGGCACGGGATGGGCGCGCGGGCGGCGCTGCGGGCGGCCGGGCATCCGGCGGTCGCCGCGGTGCTCGCGCTCGCGCCCTGGCTGCCGGAGGACGACGTGGCTGCCGAGCCGGAGCCCGTCCGGCAGCTGGTCGGGCGCAGGGTGCTCCTCGTGCACGGGACGAACGACGCGCGGAGGGACCCGGAGCTGTCGTTCCGGTTCGCCGAGCGGGCGAAGAAGGCGAACCGCGACACCTGCCGCTTCGAGGTCCACTCGGACGGCCACGCGCTGCGCCAGTACGCGGCCGAGGTCCGGGCCCTCGCCGCGGACTTCGTGCTCGGTGCCCTCTTCTCCCGGCCGGTCGCCCGTCCGCTGACCGACGCGATGGCGGCTCCCCCGCCGCTCGGCCTGCGGATGCCGCTGGCGGCCGGTTTCGGAGGGTCACGACGGAGGTGACGGTTCCTTCGGGAGCAGATGGCCGCGCCTGCCGAGCAGGAACTTCTTGAAGGCGGCCACCGGGGCCGTGTCCGGGTGGCCGTCGAGCCAGGCGACGCCGATCTCGCGGACCGCGCGCGGCGCGGTGACGGTGAGCTCGACGACGCCGGGGCGGGGCACGGCGGGCGGGGGCAGCAGGGCGACGCCGAGCCCGGCGGCGACGAGCCCGCGCAGGGTCTCGGCCTCCTCGCCCTCGAACGCCACCCGGGGCCTGAACCCGGCCTCGGCGCACAGGTCGTCGGTGATGCGGCGGAGCCCGTACCCCGGCTCCAGGGTCACGAAGGTCTCCTCCGCGGCCTCGGCGAGCCGCACCCGCTTCCGGCCGGCGAGCCGGTGGTCGTCGGGGACGACGAGCCGCAGCCGCTGTTCGTCGAGGCGCCGGGCGACCAGGTCGGGGGCGTCCGGCACCGGGGAGGTCAGGCAGAGGTCGAGGTCTCCGGCCCGCAGCCGCTCGATCATGGCCTCGCCGTAGTTCTGGACGAGGGTGAAGCGGATCCCCGGGTGGTCCACGCGGAAGGCGCGGATGAGGCCCGGGACGGTCTCGGAGCCCATCGTGTGGAGGAAGCCGAAGGCGACCCGGCCCGCCGTCGGGTCGGCGTCGGCCCGTACGGTGCCGGCGGCCCGCTCCACCTCGGCGAGGGCCCGCTCGGCGGCCGTGAGGAAGCGGCGGCCCGCCGGGGTGAGGGAGACCGTGCGGCCGCGCCGGGCGAAGAGGGAGACGCCGAGGTCCTGTTCGAGCCGGACCATGGCCCGGGAGAGCGTCGACTGCGGCACGCCCATCTCGGCCGCGGCGCGGGTCACGTGCTCGTGCCGGGCGACGGCCGCGAAGTACGCGAGCCGCGGCGCGAGCAGCGGTCCCATGTCTTCTTCGTTACTGTTCGGTGACAGGCGAGGCTGTGACCTGTACTCATGCGCCATGGGAACGATTACAGCAGTTCCGTGCATTGGACGCATGAAACGGACCGTCCTACGTTCGTGACATGCCTTCCGCCAGTACCAAGGCGGCCGCCACCCTCGCGTCCGCCGACACCCGCCTCTCCCCCGGTGCCCCCGGCTACCGCCGGATGAGCCTCGCGCTCTTCGCCGCCGGACTGGCCACCTTCGCCCTCCTCTACTCCACGCAGGCCCTCCTCCCGGCCATCTCGGCCGAGTTCGGCGCCACCGCCTCCGCCGCCTCCTGGACGGTCTCCGCCGCGACCGGCGCCCTCGCCCTCTGCGTCCTGCCGCTCAGCGCCCTCTCGGAGCGCCTCGGGCGGCGCACGATGATGACGGCCTCCCTCTCGGTCGCGGTCGCCGTGGCGCTCCTGGTGCCGCTCGCCCCGAACCTGGCGTCCCTGATCGTGCTCCGCGCGGTGCAGGGTGCCGCGCTCGCCGGCCTCCCGGCCTCGGCGATGGCGTACCTCGCGGAGGAGGTGCGGCCCCGGGCGCTGGTCGCCGCGATCGGCCTCTTCGTCGCGGGCAACTCGATCGGCGGCATGAGCGGCCGGCTCGTGACGGGCTGGGTGGCCCAGATGTGGGGCTGGCGCGCGGGTCTGGCCGCCGTCGGCCTGACCTCCCTGGCGTGCGCGCTCGCCTTCCGGGCGCTGCTCCCGAAGGCCCGGCACTTCACGCCCGGCACCCTGAACCCGAAGGCGCTCGCGCGGACCGTGCGGGGGCACCTGGCCGACCCGCTGCTCATGCGGCTGTACGTGATCGGCGCGCTGTTCATGACGGTCTTCGGCGCCGTGTACACGGTGATCGGCTACCGCCTGGTGGAGGCGCCGTTCTCGCTGCCGCAGGGCGTGATCGGCTCGATCTTCCTGGTCTACCTGGTGGGCACGGTCTCCTCGGCGGCGGCCGGGAAGCTCGTCGGGCGGCTCGGCCGGCGCGGGGCGCTGTACCTGGCGGTGTCGACGACGGCGGCGGGCCTGCTGTTCTCGCTCTCGGACTCCCTGGCCCTGGTCCTGGTGGGCCTGGTCCTGATCACGGCCGGGTTCTTCGCGGGCCACGCGGTCGCCTCCTCCTCGGTGAGCCGCACGGCGAAGACGGGCCGGGCGCAGGCCTCGGCGCTGTACCAGTCGGCGTACTACCTGGGCAGCAGCGCGGGCGGCACGCTCGGCGCGATGGCCTTCCACGCGGGCGGCTGGGCGGGCACGGTCCTGATCGGCCTGGTCGCGGTCCTCGGGGTCGTCTCGGTCACGCTGTACGGCTCGCACAGCGCGCGGGCCGCGGCGCGGCGGCCGCATCCGGCCACGGTCTAGCAACGGCCAGGAGCGCGTGGTTCCCCTTCGGGGCCGCAACCGTCACACTCCCCCGTACGTCCTCAAGAACAGGGACTCAAGGGGGAGTTGACGATCATGAACAGAGTGACGCGACAGATAGGCAGAAGGGCGGGCATCGCCGCCGGGATCACGGGGCTCGTGGTGCCGATGACGATCGCGCTCGGTACGGCCCCGGCGCAGGCGGCGTCCTGCAACGTGACGACGGGGCCGTACCAGAAGCAGGTGGAGAAGTTCCTCGGACGGACGGTCGACGGGCGCCAGTCGCTCGCCGACTGCCAGGCGATCCAGGCCTTCCAGCGCAAGCACGGCATCACCCCGACCGTGGGGTACGCCGGGCCGCTGACCTGGCGCACGATGAACACGATGATCCAGCAGAAGGCGGCCGGGTCGAACCCGAACAAGGACCGCAGGTGTCCGACGAACAAGGGCCGGATCGCCTGCGTCGACCTGACCCGCCAGCTGAGCTGGATCCAGGACGGCTCGCGCCTGACGTACGGTCCGGTGCCGGTCCGCACGGGCAGGGACGGCGCCGAGACCCGCACCGGCGCCAAGAAGGTCTACTGGCGCAACATCAACCACTGGTCGACGCTGTACAACGTGTCCATGCCGTACGCGCAGTTCTTCGACGGCGGACAGGCCTTCCACTCGACGACCAAGTCCATGTGGAACCCGCCCGGTTCCGCCGGCTGCGTCAACATGACGTCCAAGGACGCGAAGGCCTACTGGAGCCTGCTCAGGAACGGCGACGACGTGTTCGTCTACGGCCGCAAGCCGGGAACCTGACCCCGGCTGTCAGTGCGCTGCGGTAGCTTCCCTCTCACCGGCACCGAACGGGTGCCGGTGAGGGGTGAGTGGGGTGTGGACCCGATGAGCGACGCCGCGACCGCGACGACCGAGGAACTCGACAAGTACCGCAGGGAGCTGACCGGTTACTGCTACCGGATGCTCGGATCCTCCTTCGAGGCGGAGGACGCGGTGCAGGACACGATGGTCCGCGCCTGGAAGGCCATCGACTCGTTCGAGGGCCGCTCCTCGCTGCGGTCCTGGCTGTACCGGATCGCCACCAACGTCTGCCTGGACGCGCTGAACGCCGGCAACCGGAGGGCGCGGCCCATGGACCTGACCGGCCCGACGCCCGTCGCGCAGGCGCAGCTCGTCAAGCAGCCGGAGATCACCTGGCTGGAGCCGGTTCCCGACGGGCGGGTGCTGCCCTCGGCCGGCGACCCGGCGGAGACGGCCGTCTCCCGCGAGACCGTGCGGCTCGCCTTCGTGGCCGCGCTCCAGCACCTGCCGCCCAAGCAGCGGGCCGTGCTCATCCTGCGGGAGGTGCTCGCCTGGCGGGCGAGCGAGGTCGCCGAGCTCCTGGACACCTCCGTCGCCTCGGTCAACAGCGCCCTCCAGCGGGCCCGCGCGACCCTGGCCGAGCAGGCACCGGCCGCCTCCGACCAGGCGGACCCGCTGGACGAGGAGCAGCGGGCGCTCCTGGAGCGCTATGTCGCCGCCTTCGAGGGCTACGACATGAAGGCGCTGACGGCGCTCCTCCACGAGGACGCGACGATGTCCATGCCGCCGTACGACCTGTGGCTCCAGGGCCACGACGACATCGTGGGCTGGATGCTGGGCGTCGGGGACGTGTGCCGGGGCTCGAAGCTGGTCGCCACCGTGGCGAACGGTTCGCCAGCCTTCGCGCACTACCACCCGGACCCGGCGGGCGGCTTCAGCCCGTGGGCGCTGATCGTCCTGGAGCTGCGGGACGGCAAGGTCGGCGGGATGGACTTCTTCCTGGACACCGAGCGGTGGTTCCCGCTGTTCGACCTGCCGGCGCGGCTGGACGGCTAGAGGCCGAGGGTTTCGGCCAGGCCGGTGAGGTGGAGCAGGGCCCGGAGCTCGGGCCCCACTCCTTCGAAGCGGATCCGGTGGCCGCGCCGGCCGGCGGCGAGGCTCAGCCGGGCGAGGGCGTCGACGGCGGTGAGGTCGGCGCCCGCGAGCGCGCCGGCCTCGCAGACGACCTCGCCGGGCGGGGCGGCGGCGAGCTCGGCGCAGAGCCGGGCGACGTCCTCCCGGCCGGGCCGGGCGGGCAGGGTCACGACGAGGGGCTGACTGGTGTCCACGTTCCGTACGACCGTCCGGGTGCGCGGAACTCATCGCTGAGGGGGGCGGCGCTCAGCCGAGGGGGAACTCCGCCGTGTCGAGGGTCAGGTCGAAGGGGGCGGGGAGGTGGAGCCCGCCGCCGAAGGGGATCGCCCTCAGGACGCGGTAGACGCCGTCGGAGGGCTCTCCGTAGAGCGTGGCCGTCGGCCCGCCCGGCACCCAGCGGTCGACCAGGAGGTACAGGGGTACGCCGGCCGTCGCGTATCCCGCAGCCTTGGCGATGCGATCGTGGTTCGCGTTCGACTGCGAGGTGATCTCCACCACCAGCTCCGCTTCCGCGGCCGGGATGAAGTGACCGGACCCCATGAGCGCCGCCCTGGGAGCGACCAGCAGGTCGGGGATGTACATGCCCGACCGCGCCGGGATCGCGACGGCCTGCGTCTGGTAGATGCCCCACTCATCCGGAATCACCCGGTACAGCCTGCGCTGGATCTCCTCCGCGATGCTGTTGTGCTGGTTGGCGGGTGACGGTGCAACGGTGATGATCCCCTCGATGATCTCCACCTTGCAGCCCTCGGGCCAGTCCATCTCGTGCCAGAGGTGGACGACATCGTCCCAACCCTGCCCGGCCTCGGTGGCGAGTGCGCTCATGGTGTGCTCCTCGTTCGGTCGTCACCGATCCCAGCATGCCGAACGGGGCCGGTGGTGGTCCACCGGCCCCGTTCACCCGAAGGCGTCACAGGCATATGCCTAGGCGATGCGGTCCAGCACGATCGGGTTCGCCGTGAACGCCGTGCCCGGGGCCGCGATGTCCCAGCTGCCCGTCAGGGACTCCAGGGCGTAGTCGAACTTCTCCGGGGTGTCGGTGTGCAGCGTCAGCAGCGGCTGGCCCGCCGTCACCGTGTCGCCCGGCTTCGCGTGGAGCTCGACGCCCGCGCCCGCCTGCACCGGGTCCTCCTTGCGGGCGCGGCCCGCGCCCAGGCGCCAGGCGGCGATGCCGATGTCGTACGCGTCGAGGCGGGTGAGGACACCGGTCGACGGCGCCGTCACGACGTGCTGCTCGCGGGCGACCGGCAGGGCCGCGTCCGGGTCGCCGCCCTGGGCCGCGATCATCCGGCGCCAGACGTCCATCGCCGAGCCGTCCGCGAGGGCCTTCGCCGGGTCGGCGTCCTTGATGCCGGCCGCGGCGAGCATCTCGGCCGCGAGGGCGATCGTCAGGTCGACGACGTCCTTCGGGCCGCCGCCCGCGAGGACCTCGACCGACTCGCGGACCTCCAGGGCGTTGCCGGCGGTCAGGCCCAGCGGGGTCGACATGTCGGTGAGCAGCGCGACCGTCTTCACGCCGCTGTCGGTGCCGAGGCCCACCATCGTCCGCGCCAGCTCGCGCGCGTCCTCGATGTTCTTCATGAAGGCGCCGGTGCCGACCTTGACGTCCAGGACCAGGGAGCCGGTGCCCTCGGCGATCTTCTTGGACATGATCGAGCTGGCGATGAGCGGGATCGCCTCGACCGTGCCGGTCACGTCGCGGAGCGCGTACAGCTTCTTGTCGGCGGGGGCCAGGCCGTCGCCCGCCGCGCAGATGACCGCGCCGGTGGTGTCGAGGACGTGCAGCATCTCCTCGTTGGAGAGCAGCGCCCGCCAGCCCGGGATGGACTCCAGCTTGTCGAGCGTGCCTCCGGTGTGGCCGAGGCCCCGGCCGGAGAGCTGCGGGACGGCCGCGCCGCAGGCGGCGACGAGCGGGGCGAGCGGGAGGGTGATCTTGTCGCCGACGCCGCCGGTCGAGTGCTTGTCGGCGGTCGGACGGGAGAGGGCGTCGAAGTTCATGCGCTCGCCGGACGCGATCATCGCGGCGGTCCAGCGGGCGATCTCCGCGCGGTTCATGCCGTTCAGCAGGATGGCCATGGCCAGGGCGGACATCTGCTCGTCGGCGACCACACCGCGGGTGTACGCGTCGATGACCCAGTCGATCTGCTCGGGGCTCAGCTCGCCCTTGTCCCGCTTCGTGCGGATGACGGAGATGACGTCCATGGTGGTGCCTCTTTCTACGCGCATAGAGGGGGAAAGGGGGAGCGACCCTTCCCATCGTGCCGGAAGGGCCGCTCCGAGGAACTACTTGGCGAGGTGGTCCGGGCCGAAGGCCTGCGGGAGCATCTCGGCCAGGGTCAGGAGACCGGCCGGGGTCTCCAGGACGAGCTCGGGGCCCCCGAACTCGTAGAGCAGCTGACGGCAGCGCCCGCACGGGACCAGGGACTCGCCCCGGCCGTCCACGCACACGAAGTGCGTGAGCCGGCCGCCGCCGGTGGCCTGGAGCTGCGAGACGAGCCCGCACTCCGCGCACAGGCCGAGGCCGAAGGAGGCGTTCTCCACGTTGCAGCCGGAGACCACCCGCCCGTCGTCCACGAGGGCCGCCGCGCCGACCGGGTAGCCCGAGTACGGGGCGTACGCGCGGGACATCGCCTCGCGGGCGGTCTCCCGGAGCAGGTCCCAGTCGGGCGCCGTCGTCACTTGCCCTCGCCCTTGCGGTACGGCAGGCCGTCCGCCTTCGGCATCCGCAGGCGCTGTGCCGAGAGGGCGAGCACGAGCAGGGTGGTGATGTACGGGGCGGCGTCGACGAACTGGCTCGGGACCTCGTCGGTCAGGAAGTACCAGAGGAAGAAGGCGGCGGAGAAGCCGCCGGAGACGGCCGCGACCACGTACTTCTTCCGGTACAGCTGCCAGAGCGCGGCGATCACGAGGAGCAGCGCGACGAGCAGCAGCAGCGCGTGGACGTTCTCGGCGCCGCCGCGCAGCTTGAGGCTGTCGGTGAAGCCGAAGAGGCCCGCGCCGAGTGCCATGCCGCCGGGCATCCAGTTGCCGAAGATCATCGCGGCGAGACCGATGTAGCCGCGGCCGCCGGTCTGGCCCTCCTGGTAGATGCCGGTGGAGACGATCGCGAGGAACGCGCCGCCGAGGCCGGCGAGGCCGCCGGAGACGACGACGGCGATGTACTTGTACTTGTAGACGTTGACGCCCAGGGACTCGGCCGCGACCGGGTTCTCACCGCAGGAGCGCAGCCGCAGGCCGAAGGCCGTGCGCCAGAGGATCCACCAGGTGGCCGGGATGAGCAGGGCGGCCACGATCGTCAGCAGCGACAGGTTGGTGACCAGGCCGCCGAGGATGCCGGCGATGTCCGAGATCAGGAACCAGTGCTTCTGCTGGAGGTCCATCAGCCAGTCCGAGAGCCCTGGGATGGTGATGTCGGTGATCGGATCGATGCGCGGGGACTGCTTGGAGGAGCCGCCCTCGGCCTTGTCGAAGGTGAAGTTCGACAGGTACTGGGTGAAGCCGACCGCCAGGATGTTGATCGCCACACCGGAGACGATGTGGTTCACGTTGAACGTGACGGTGATGATCGCGTGCAGGAGGCCGCCGAGCGCGCCGCCGAGGATGCCGACGACGACGCCGGTCCACGGGCCCCACTGGTAGCCGGCCCAGGCGCCGAACCAGGTGCCGAGCACCATCATGCCTTCGAGGCCGATGTTGACGACGCCCGCGCGCTCGGCCCACAGGCCGCCGAGACCGGCCATGGCGATCGGCACGGCGAGCTGGAGCGCGCCCGAGATCTGGCCGACGGAGGTGAGGTCGTCGGCGCCGGAGACGACGCGGACGAGCGAGAAGAGGACGAGACCGGCCGCGACGATCAGCAGGATCCAGGGCCAGGTCAGCTTGCGGCGTCCGGCCTTCTTGGGCGCGGCGCTCGGCTTGGCGACAGTGCCGGTGCTCATGCCGAGACCTCCTTGTCGGTCTTGATGGCGCCGCCGGCGGCGAGCTCCTCGCCGACCTTCTGCTGCTGGCGACGGGTGCCGTAACGGCGGACGAGCTCGTAGGAGACGACCACGGCGATCACGATGATGCCCTGCATGATCTGGGTGATCTCCTTCGGGTAACCCGAGACGTCGAGGTTCGAGGACGCCTTGTCGAGGAACGCGAAGAGGAGAGCCGAGAAGAGGATGCCGACCGGGTGGTTGCGGCCGAGCAGGGCGACGGTGATGGCGGTGAAGCCGACGTTGACCGGGAAGGCCAGGCTGTACGTGTGCGACTCGCCGAGCAGGATCGGCATGCCGGCCAGACCGGCGAGGCCGCCCGAGATCAGCATCGCGGTGAGGATCATCTTCTTGGCGTCGACGCCGCTGGCCTGGGCCGCGGACTCGCTCTCACCGGTGGCGCGCAGGTCGAAGCCGAACCGGGTGCGGTTGATGACGAACCAGTAGACGACGCCGAGCGCGAGCGCGACGAAGGTGAAGCCGTAGATCTGGCCGCCGTCGCCCATGTCGATGCCGGGGAACCAGCCGGACTCGGCGATCTGACCGGTGGTGAGGTCGTTGGAGCCGGCGGGCTGGACGCCGAAGTTCTTCGGCAGGATGAGCCAGGCCACCAGGGAGGTGGTGATGGCGTTCAGCATGATCGTGGAGACGACCTCGGAGACGCCCCGGGTGGTCTTCAGGATGCCCGCGATGCCGGCCCAGATCGCACCGGTCGCGATGGCGACGATCACGATGAGCAGGATGTGCAGCGGACCGGGCAGCTCGACGGCGGCGCCGACCAGCGCCGAGACCATCGCGGCGAGGCGGTACTGGCCCTCGACACCGATGTTGAAGAGGTTCATCCGGAAGCCGATGGCCACGGCCAGGGCCGCCAGGTAGTAGATCCCCGTCTGGTTGACGATGAGGACCTGGACGTCGGAGTACCCGGCGTTCTCGATCATCAGCCGGATCGGCTCGATCGGGTCGAGGCCCGTCGCGAGCAGCACCAGGACGGTGAGCACGAAGGACGTGACCAGAGCGAGCACGGGGCCGGCGGCCCCGATGATCAGCTTGTCCTTGTCGATCTTCATCATCGGGCGTCACCGTCTTCGGGCTGCTCTTCGGTGCCTTCGAGGCGGCCGGTGGCTGCGCCGGTCATGGCGGATCCCAGCTGCTCGGGCGTGATGGTGGCGGGGTCGGCGTCGGCGACCAGCTTGCCGCGGTACATGACACGGAGGGTGTCGGAGAGGCCGATCAGCTCGTCGAGGTCGGCCGAGATCAGCAGCACCGCGAGGCCCTCGCGGCGGGCGTCCCGGATCGCGTCCCAGATCTGCGCCTGCGCGCCGACGTCCACACCGCGGGTGGGGTGGGCGGCGATCAGGAACTTGGGGTTGTGGCTCATCTCGCGGCCGACGATCAGCTTCTGCTGGTTGCCGCCGGAGAGGGACGACGCGGTGACGTCGATGCCGGGCGTGCGGACGTCGTACTCGCGCACGATCCGCTCGGTGTCCTTGCGGGCGGCCTTCGGGTCGAGGATGCCGCGCCTGGAGTTGGGGGCCTCGGTGACGTGGCCGAGGATCCGGTTCTCCCAGAGGGGCGCCTCCAGGAGCAGGCCGTGGCGGTGGCGGTCCTCGGGGATGTAGCCGATGCCGCCCTCGCGGCGCTTGCGCACCGAGACCTTGGAGATGTCCTCGCCGTCGAGGATCACCGCACCCGCGTCGGGGGTGGCGATGCCCATCAGGGCCTCGATGAGCTCGGTCTGGCCGTTGCCCTCGACACCGGCGATGCCGAGGATCTCGCCCTTGTGGATGGTGAGCGAGACGTCGTCGAGGAGCTTGCGGCCGGAGGCGACCTCCTCGTGCACGGTGACCGTCGCGGACGGGTCGGCCGGGGCGGCGGTGGTCAGCGGGGCGCCGGAGGCGCCGCTCTCCAGCAGCGTCAGGCCCTCGACCTTGAGCATGGCGACGTCGGTGACCGTCGACTCGCGGGTCTCCGGCGAGGGCAGCTCGCTGCCCACCATCAGCTCGGCGAGCTGCTTGGTGGTGGCGGTCTTCGGGTCGGCGGTGCCGACCGTGGTGCCCCGGCGGATGACGGTGATGTCGTCGGCGACCTTCAGGACCTCGCCCAGCTTGTGCGAGATGAAGATGACCGTGAGGCCCTCGGCCTTGAGCTCGCGCAGGTTGTCGAAGAGCGCGTCGACCTCCTGCGGGACGAGGACGGCGGTCGGCTCGTCGAGGATGAGGATCTTGGCGCCGCGGTAGAGGACCTTGAGGATCTCCACGCGCTGCCGGTCGGCGACGCCGAGGTCCTCCAGGAGGACGTCGGGACGGACCCCGAGGCCGTACGCGTCGGAGATCTCCTTGATCTTCTTCCGCGCCTTGGCGCCGATGCCGTAGAGCTTCTCGCCGCCGAGGACGACGTTCTCCAGGACGGTGAGGTTGTCGGCGAGCATGAAGTGCTGGTGCACCATGCCGATGCCGCGCGCGATGGCGTCACCGGGGCTGGAGAAGGTGACCTGCTCGCCGTCGACCGCGATGGTGCCCTCGTCCGGCTTCTGCATGCCGTAGAGGATCTTCATGAGGGTCGACTTGCCGGCACCGTTCTCGCCGATGAGGGCGTGCACGGTGCCCTTGCGGACCGTGATGGCGATGTCCTTGTTGGCGACGACGCCGGGGAATCGCTTGGTGATGCCGTGCAGTTCTACGGCAGGGGGGCTGGACGCGTTGATGACGCACTCTCCTTGGCCGGAAGGAGTGGGAGCGGGAGGGCAGGGCGGGGCGAAGTTATCGTGCCAGGGAGACATCTACACGCGTAGCGCTGCCGAAAACTGAAAACCCGTACGGGAATGGGGCCGAGGCCCGGGTCCGGTGGGGGTGCCACCGGACGCCGGGCCCGGGCTGCAGGTCGTGACCTGGGTGTCCTTACGGAGCGGTCTTGACCGTGATCTTGCCGTCGACGATGGCCTGCTTGGCCTTCTCCACGGCGGCGGTGACGTCGGTCATCTTGACGTACGCCGGGTTGGAGTCGGCCAGGCCGACGCCGTTGGCGGCGAGGCCGTAGCGGATCTCACCGGTCTGCGGCTTGCCGTCCTTGACCGACTTGATCACGTTGAAGACCGAGCCCTGGACGTCCTTGGTGACCGAGGTCAGGATCTGGTCCTTGTACGAGGCCAGACCCGCCTGCTTGTACTGGTCGGAGTCGACGCCGATGGCCCACTTGCCCGCGGCCGAGGCGGCCTCGATGGCACCGGAGCCGGCGAGACCGGCGGCGGCGTAGATCACGTCGGCGCCCTTGTCGAGCTGGCCCTGGGCGGCGGCCTTGCCGAGGTCGGGCTTCGAGAAGCCGTCGAAGTTCGGCGGCTGGGTCAGGTACTGGGTGAGCACCTTCGCCTTGGGGTTGGTGTCCTTGACGCCCTGGGTGAAGCCCGCCTCGAACTTCTTGATCAGCGGGACCTCGACACCGCCGATGAAGCCGACCGTGCCGGACTTGGAGGCCTTGGCGGCGGCGACGCCGGCCAGGTAGGAGCCCTGCTCCTCGTTGAAGACCAGGTTGGCGATGTTCGGGGCGGTCACCGAGGTGTCGTCGATGAGGCCGAACGTGGTCTTCGGGAAGGCCTTGGCGACCTTCGCGATGGCCGGGGCGTAGGAGAAGCCGACGCCGATGACCGGGTTGTTGCCGGCGCGGGCCAGCGAGGTGAGGCGCGCGACCTTGTCGGCGTCGCTCTCGCCCTGCGACGGCTCGGCCTCGGAGCCCTTGACGCCGAGCTCGTCCTCGGCCTTCTTCAGACCCGCGTAGGCGGCGTCGTTGAAGGACTGGTCGCCGCGGCCGCCGATGTCGTACGCGATGGCGACCTTGGTCGCCTTCGAGCCCGAGGTCGAGCTGGAGCTCGCACCCGAGTCGGTGGACGACTTGCCGCAGGCGGTGGCGGAGAGCGCGAGCGCCGCGGTGGCGATGCCCACGGTCGTGATCCTGGTGATCCGGCGCAAGAGGAGGGTCCCTTCAAGACTGACCGAAAGCGCCTCTTCCGGCGCTGGTTTCGCGGCGATCGTAACGCGCGTAGATGTCAGTTAAAGACCCGTTCATGAGTCGTTATCGGATCGTCGCGAACCGGCCAGCCGAGGCGACCGGGGGCGTTCGGCCCGGTACCGCCGGTTATATCGCCCGGGAGGGGCGGCCCGACGGGGCCCGGGAGCCGACGCGCCGGGCGCTGGGCCGGTCGGGGGAGGCGGTGCTGGGCCGGACGGGCGACCGGGCCCCGAGGGGTCCTTCCGGCCGTCCGTCCGGCCGGAAATCAGCGCTGGGGCGTGGCGTCGAGCAGGGCCGCGGCCGTGAAGAGCTCCACGCCGGCCTCGATGCACCGCTCGTCCACGTCGAAGTCGCCGGCGTGGAGGTCCCTGACCCGGGTGTCGCCGGGGGCACGGACGCCGAGGCGGGCCATGGCGCCGGGGACGTGCTCCAGGTACCAGGAGAAGTCCTCGCCGCCGAGGCTCTGCTCGGTGTCCTCGATCGACTGCGGTCCGCGGCGGGCCGTCATGGCGTCGCGGAGCAGTTCGGTGACGACCGGGTCGTTGACCACCGGGGGGACGCCGCGGACGTAGGTGACGGTCGACTTGGCCCGGTGCAGGGTGGCGACCTCGTCGATCGCCGCGTGGACCAGGTCGGGAGCGTCCCGCCAGGAGGGCAGGTCGAGGCAGCGGACGGTGCCGGAGAGCTCGGCGTGCTGCGGGATGACGTTGGGGGCGTGGCCGGCCTCGATGCGGCCCCAGGTCACCGAGAGGCCCGAGCGGGCGTCGACGCGGCGGGCGAGGACGGCCGGGACGTCGGTGGCGACCCGGGCGGCGGCGGTCACGAGGTCGGTGGTGAGGTGCGGGCGCGCGGTGTGGCCGCCGGGGCCGTCGAGGGTGATCTCCAGGCGGTCGCAGGCGGAGGTGATGGGGCCGACCCGGAGCCCGATCCTCCCCGCGTCGACGCGGGGGTCACAGTGGACGGCGATGATCCGGCCGACGCCGTCCAGGACCCCGGCCTCCACGGCGTCGGCGGCGCCGCCGGGCAGGACCTCCTCGGCGGGCTGGAAGATCAGCCGCACGGCGTTCGGCAGCAGGCCCCGGCGGTCGAGCTCGGCGAGGACGAGCCCGGCACCGAGGACGGTCGTGGTGTGGACGTCGTGTCCGCAGGCGTGGGCGCGGTTGGCCACGGTGGAGCGGTACGCGACGGTCTTCACGTCGGGGATGGGGAGCGCGTCGAGGTCGGCGCGGATCGCCAGCATGCCCCGGCCCGGGTCCCGGGTGCCGATGTCACAGATGAGCCCGGTGCCGGCCGGGAGGACCTCCGGCGCGAGGCCGGCCGCCTCCAGGCGGGCCTTGAGCGCGGCGGTCGTACGGAACTCCTGGTTCCCGAGCTCGGGGTGCATGTGCAAGTCCCTGCGGAAGGCGACGAGTTCGTCGCGCAGGGAGTCGGACAGCGTTCCGGGCAGGGTGACGGAGCCTGGCTCACGGGACTTCAACTGGTTCACCCTTTGAAGGGTAGGCCCGTCGAGAGGTCAACTGCCCGTTGATCACGAGAATTTCAGCCCCTTAGGGGAAAGAATCTCGGTTTCACAGGCATGAAGCTCACTCCTTGTGGGTACCCTCAGCCGAATTCGAGCCGGTCGGCCGGAGAGGACGCCCGGGCGGTGAGACGGTCGACCTCGTGGGCCGCGGTGCCCGCCACCCCGGACAGGAAGCCCTGCGCACGGGGCGAGGCGGTCGCCCGCAGCCACTCGGGCGCTATCTCGATGACGGCGACCTTCACCCCGGTGCCGGCGAGGGCCAGTGGCAGGGTGTGCACGACCGTGGACGGGAAGCTGACGACGGTGCGCCCGATGGGGCCGCGCCGGGCGATCAGCTCCAGGGGCAGATCGGGCCGGACCACCTGGAGGCCCGTCTCGACCGCGATCCGGTGCAGTTTCTCGGCGCTCTCCCGGCGGTGCGCGAAGTAGCGGGTGGCGCCGTGGGCGCGGGCGAGCTCGCTCACCACGCGCGCGTAGTGGTCGGCGTCGACGACACCGGTCTCGACGAGCGAGGTGCCGACCAGGTCGGCGCCGCCGGTGAGCTTCGGCGGACCGAAGGTGTCCCGGGTCCAGGCGTACGCGTTCTCGGTGACCGTGACGCCCGGCGGGGCCTCGACGGGCAGCGAGGTGAAGATCTCGACGGTACGGCCCCGGGTGGGGGCCAGCTTGCGCCGGGCGAGGCTCGTGACCGGCGCGAGGACCAGCTCACGGGGGCCGAGGCTGCCCTTGCGGTGCCAGCGCACCAGGCGCTCGCCGCGGCCGAGCTGGGCGGCGAACTCCATCGTCGCGGTGCCGTCGTCGACGACCGTCAGGTGCCGGGGGGCGAAGAGCGTCAGGAGGAGCTGGACGTACCGGGAGAACGGGTCCCCGATGATCACCCGCTCCGCCGAGCGCAGCGGCCGGGAGAGCTCGCGCAGGGTGCGGACGAGCGCACCCCGGCCGCCGCGGGCCTCCTGCCAGCGCACGGTGAGCCCCTGGTCGCGGGCCAGCTGGGCCATCCGGCGCAGCTGGCCCCGCGACATGGGGTCGGTCGGCGAGAGGACGACGACGGTGAGGGGCGGGGTGGCGTCCACGGGAGCGGCGTCCACGGGCCCGGCGTCGGCACGAGCGGCGTCGGCCGGGTCACCGGTCGAGGGCGCCGTGGGGACCCCCGCGGAGCGTGTGCCCGCGACGGGGTTCTGCGTGTGTGCCCATTCCAGGACGTTGAGCAGCTGGACCGGGCTCTCGACGAACGCCAGCTGCCCGGTCATGCGGCGACGGCGCCCTGGACCCGGCGGAGCTTCTTCATCGGGCCGAGCTCCGACTCGTACACCTTCTTGACGCCGTCGCCGAGCGCCGTCTCGATGGTGCGGATGTCGCGGACGAGGCGCTGGAGGCCCTGCGGCTCGACCGAGGCGGCCTGGTCGGAGCCCCACATGGCGCGGTCGAGGGTGATGTGGCGCTCGACGAAGGTGGCGCCGAGGGCGACGGCGGCCAGCGTGGTCTGGAGGCCGGTCTCGTGGCCGGAGTAGCCGATCGGGACGTTCGGGTACTCCTCCTGGAGCGTCTGGATGACGCGGAGGTTGAGCTCCTCGGCCTTCGCCGGGTAGGTGGAGGTGGCGTGGCAGAGCAGGATGTTGTCGCTGCCCAGGACCTCGACCGCGTGGCGGATCTGCTTCGGCGTCGACATGCCCGTGGAGAGGATCACCGTGCGGCCGGTGGCGCGCAGCTCGCGCAGCAGCTCGTCGTCGGTGAGCGAGGCGGAGGCCACCTTGTGGGCGGGGACGTCGAACTTCTCCAGGAAGGCGACGGCCTCGGTGTCCCACGGGGAGGCGAACCAGTCGATGCCGCGCTCCTTGCAGTGCTCGTCGATGGCGCGGTACTCGTCCTCGCCGAACTCCACGCGGTGGCGGTATTCGATGTACGTCATCCGGCCCCAGGGGGTGTCGCGCTCGATGTCCCACTGGTCGCGCGGGGTGCAGATCTCCGGGGTGCGCTTCTGGAACTTGACGGCGTCACAGCCGGCCTCGGCGGCCACGTCGATCAGCTTGAAGGCGTTGTCGAGGTCGCCGTTGTGGTTGATGCCGATCTCGCCGCAGACGTAGACGGAGTGGCCCGGGCCGGCGGTCTTGGTGCCGAGGGTGCGCAGACGGGTGCTCATGGTGGTTCCTTACGGGTTGGGGGTGTTCAGCTCGGGTCCGAGGAGCCAGGCGGCGATCTCGCGGATCGCTCCGGAGCCGCCCGGGGTGACGGTGACCGCGCGGGCGGCGGCCCGTACGGAGTCGTGGGCGCTGCTCACCGCGACGGGCCAGCCGACGAGGTGGAAGCAGGGCAGGTCGTTGACGTCGTTGCCGGCGTAGAGGACGCGCTGCGGGTCGATGCCCTCGGCCTCGCACCATTCCTTGAGGGCGCGGTCCTTGCGGTCGATGCCGTGCAGGACGGGGATCTTGAGCTTGCGGGCGCGGGCGGCGACCACGGCGTTCTGCTCGGTGGAGAGGATGAGGACGGGCAGCCCGGCGCGGCGCAGGGCCGCGATGCCGAGGCCGTCGCCGCGGTGCGCGGAGACGAACTCGCGGCCCTCGGCGTCGAGGTGGACCCGGTCGTCGGTCTGGGTGCCGTCGAAGTCGAGGACGACGGCGTCGACGTCGGCGAAGCCGGGTGTGACGGGCTCGTCGAGGAGCGGCGCGAGGGCCTTGGCGCGGGCGAGGTCGTGCGGGTCGTCGATCTCCAGGACCCGGGCGGGGTCGGTGACGACGAGCGCGGTGCGGCCGAAGAAGCGGTGCTTGTGGGTACGGAAGCCGGCCGCGTCCATCGCGTAGACGGCGCCGGTCTCCAGGTACTCGGGCTCCCGGTCCTGGCGGCGCGGGCGGAAGGCCTTGTCGTGGTTGACGCCGGTGGCCCCTTCGGGGCCCTCGCGCCAGAGGAAGCCGTGGGCCGGGGCGGCCGTGAACGCGGTGTCGGCGGCGCCCGAGACGATCCGCCCGGCGGTCTCGGCGACCTCGTCGGAGGTCAGGAAGGGGCTGGTGCACTGCACGAGGAGGACCACGTCGGCCGGGCGCCCGTGGGTGGCCTCGAAGGCGTCCATCGCGTGCAGGACGGCGGCCTCGCTGGTCGCCGTGTCGCCCGCGAGCGCGGCGGGCCGCCGGACGGCCTCGGCCCCGGCGGTGCGGGCGGCCGCGGCGATGGCCGCGTCGTCGGTGGAGACCACGACGTGGGTGACGGTGCGGGCGCCGAGGCAGGCGTGGACGGCGCGGGCGACCAGGGGGATCCCGGCCACCGGGGCGAGGTTCTTGGCGGGCACGCCCTTCGAGCCGCCCCGGGCGGGGACGACGGCGAGCACGATCGGGGACGACATCACAGTTCTCCCAGGCGGCGGATGACGGGGGCGACGCGCTGCACGCCGTGGCGGTACGCGCCCCGCGCGGCCTCCCGGACGACCCGGCGCAGCCCGCTCTCGCGGGGCTCGGGCGCGGTGACGTCCAGGCGGTGGCGGGCGAGGATCCCGGGCAGGTAGCCGGGGGCCGTCTCCGCGGTGTAGTAGGGGCTGATCGGGGGCAGCGCCGGGAGCGCGAGGAGCTCGGCGACCCGGTCGCGGGCGGCGTCGAAGGCCCCCTCGTACGAGCCTCCCCCTACGCCCTGCGACGTGGGGGGACCCCCAGCCGCGACGCCCTGCCGGGCGAGCCAGGTCTCGTCGGCCGCCGGCACGTCCCCCTTGTCGAGGCGGTCGAAGGAGGTCAGCAGGCCCGAGCCGACGAAGTGGTGGTTGCCGAGCGCCTCGCGGACGCCGAGGTCGGTGAGGATCGCGGTGGGGATCCGGCGGTGCAGCGCTTCGAGGGCGGCCGTCGAGGAGACCGTGACCAGGAGGTCGGTGCGGTCGAGGACCTCGCCCATGTGCCCGTACACGAGACGGAAGTTGTCCGGCGGATCGAGCTCGCGGACCAGCTTCTGGAAGGGGAACTCCTCCAGGTGCGTGGTGTGTTCGCCCGGCTTGGAGCGGAGCTTGAGGAGCACCTCGCGGCCCGGGTGGAGGCGGGCGTGTCCGATCAGCCGCCGCAGCACGTAGGCGCGTTCGGCGCGGGTGGCGGGCACGGAGGGCTGGGCGGCGAAGACCAGGGTGTCGCGGCCGGCCACGGGAGCGTACGGGGCGCCGCCGAGGAAGGGCAGCGCGGCCTCGACGACCGAGCCGGCGCCGGCGCCCACGCCCTCGTACACGGCGCGGAAACGCTCGGCGTCGTGGCGCGAGTTGGCGAGGACCACGTCGGCTCCGTGGCGCAGCAGGAGACCGTCGGTGAGCTTCTCGTAGACGACGCCGACGTAGCCGGTGACGACCACCGGGCGCCGCTCCGGGGCGAGGTCGGCCAGCCCCTGGAGGACGGCCCGGACGGTACCGCCGACCAGGGCGAGCACGAGCACGTCGTATCCCTCGCCGCGCGCCTCCGCGTCCCGTATCGCGCGCAGGAACTCCGCGCCCGTCACCTCGCGCGGGGTGGTCGTGGACACCCCGGTCTCGGCGAGCTGGCGCGCGGTGGGCGTGGCCCGTCCCCGCAGGACGAAACCGGTGGGTTCGGCGGTCGCCGTGGTGATGCGGCGCGCGGTGAGGGCGCCCCATTTCCACCGGGTGTCGGAGTCGGCGAGTACGGCGACCCGTACCGCTTCTCTGGTACTTGCTGGCACGTCGAGGACGCTAGAAGGGCATTCCGCTTTTCGGCCCAACTGAGCCACAACAAACGGTGAACAGAGCCTCTCCGCCCGCTGAAGTGGGTCGCTATCCGGACGCGCGGCGGCTGATTTCCCCCGCGGGTAAAGGCGGTTAATCGGCCCGCCGCTTGGTGTTCACCGAAAGGCTGCCCGGCGGTCGGCGGTAATGCCGGGGCGGCGCCTAGCGTCGGCCGCGTGGTCAAGCTCTCCGTCGTCGTGCCGTTCTTCAACGTGCAGACATACGCCCCCGACACCCTCACGAGCCTGCGGGCCAACGCCCGCGAGGACTTCGAGTTCCTCCTCGTCGACGACTGCTCGTCCGACGGGACTCCCGAGCTCCTCGAACGGGCCGCGCGCGAGATCCCGGGTGCCGTCCTGATCAGGCACGAGCACAACGAGGGCCTCGCCACGGCCCGGAACACCGGCCTCGACGCCGCCCGCGGCGAGTACCTCGCCTTCCTCGACGGGGACGACTGGCTCGCCCCCGGCTACTACGACCGGCTCGTCACCGCCGCCGAGGAGCTGCGCAGCGACTTCCTGCGCACCGACCACGTCACGGTGACCGGCCGCAACCGCGCGGTGCGCCGCGTGCCGGTCCCCCGGCGCGGCGAGGTGCTGCGGCCGCGGGACGCGATCCTGCCGTCGCACCGGACGACCTCGGTCGACTACCCGTACGCCTGGGCCGGGATCTACCACCGGCGGCTCCTCGACCGCGGCCTGCTGCACTTCCCGCACGGCCTGCGGACCGCGGAGGACCGGCCGTGGATCTGGAAACTCCACCGCGAGGCGGAATCGTTCGCCGCCATCGGGGAACTCGGCGTGTTCTACCGGCGCGGGGTGGCCACCTCGCTCACCCAGATCGGCGATGTCCGGCAATTGGATTTCATCCGCGCCTTCGACCAGGTGATCGAGGAAACGGCGCAGGACAAGGACGCCGATCTCCTTCTCCCCAAAGCCGTCCGAACATATTGCGCCGTGATTTCCCACCATGTCGGTTCGATCGAGAAGTTCGAACCCGAGGTGGCGCGCCGGCTGAAGGCGATGAGCGCGGGCGCGCTGCGGCGGATGCCGCAGGGGGTCCTCGACGAGGTCCTGACGGCGATGGGCGGGGACCGCGCATCGGTGCTGCGGCGCCTGCGCAGGCGCCGCCCCGCACCCCCGCCGGCGGCACCGGTCCGGGACCGCGCCGGCTCCCCGGAGGTGGCCGCGTGAGCGCCCGCCGGACCACCCAGATCTTCTGCGCCTCCACCCTCTACGGCGCCGTGACGCTCGCCGCCGCGCTCGACAGCGGCGCCTTCGCACCCGCCGGCCGCCGCATCCTGCTGGTCACCAACAACGCGGCCGTGCCGGAGACGACCCCCGCCCTCGACGAGGCCGAGGGCTTCGAGCGGCTGCGCGGCCGCTTCGACGCCGTCCTGTCCTGGAACGAGACGATCTCCCCGCTCCACCCGGCCGGCTGGAGCCCGCGCCCGAGCGACCTGCCGCTCCTCCAGCGGCATCTGCGCAAGCTCTGGGACCTGGGCGACGACCGCGTCGAGATCGCCCTGGAGTCCCTCCAGGTGACGCCCGCGCTCGCCATCGCCCAGCTCCTGCCCGACGCGCCGGTCACCGTGTACGCGGACGGCCTCATGAGCTACGGGCCGACCCGCAACAAGATCGACCCCCTGATCGGCGGGCGCGTGGACCGGCTGCTCCACCTGGACCTCGTCCCCGGGCTCGCGCCGCTGCTGCTCGCCGAATTCGGCGCGGTGCCCGAGGCGGTACCGACGGAGGCCTTCACGAAGGTCGTCGAGGAGCTGGCCGGACCGGCCGCCGGAACCGCCGGGGAGGGCCCCGTGCTGCTCCTCGGCCAGTACCTGGCGGCGCTGAACCTGCTGACCGCCGCCGAGGAGGAGGAGCTGCACCTGCGGATGGTCCGGGGCGCGGTCGCCCGCGGCCACCGGCGGCTCGTCTTCAAGCCGCACCCGACGGCCCCGGACGCCTGGACGCGGACGCTCGTGGACGCGGCGGCGGAGCTCGGCGCCGAACTGACCGTCGAGGACCGGCCGGTCCTCGCGGAGGTGCTCTACCGCGAGCTGCGGCCGGCGCTCGTCGTCGGCTGCTTCTCGACGGCGCTGCTCACGGCGGCGACCTTCTACGGGCTGCCGGTCGCCCGGGTCGGCACGCGCGCCCTCCTGGAGCGGCTCACGCCCTTCCAGAACAGCAACCGGATCCCGCTCACGGTCGTCGACGCGGTCGTCCCGCCCCTGGAGGACGAGGGCGCCGGCACCGGGATCGGTACGGAGGAGCTGAACGACCTGGTCGCGGCGGTCGGCTTCGCGATGCAGCCGAAGATCCGCCCGGAGCTGCGGGAGCCCGCCGTACGGCACCTGTCGGGCCCGCTCGCCGAGCGCACCCGGCACCACTTCACCCGGCGCCGGCTCACCGTCCTGAACCTGCCGGGCGGACTGCCGATCCCCCGCCACCCGAAGGTCCGCCGGCTCGCGCGCCGCGCGCTGCGGCTGCGCAGGGCGCTGAAGAGGTAGCGGACCCGCCACGGACGGCGGGCCCGGGAACCCGTGCGGGGGTCCCGGGCCCGCAGGGGTGCGCTCAGGCGCGGACGATCGGCTCCTGGATCTCGGCGACCCAGCCGGCCGGGTCCTCCGGGCACTCCAGGTACAGCTCACGGGCGTAGCCGGCGGACCGGTAGCCGTTGGTGTCGATCCAGGCGGCCAGCGTCTGCACGGTCGGCAGGATCTCGTCCATGGAACCGCGGTGGACGATGGTGGCCGCCTCCTCGATGCCGGGCAGGACGTGCACCTCGACGCCCTCGGCGACGGCCCCCTCGGGCACGGTCGTCGCCGCGTGCACGCGGACCGAACCGTCGCCCTCGCCGGCGTCCTCGTAGTACGCGACGGCCGGACCGAAGCCGGTGACGCCCGCGGCCTCCAGGCGGCCGCACAGCTCCTCGTACAGCGGTCCGATGACCGGGGTGATGTCCTCGGGCCCGAAGCTCGCGGCGATCCCGCTCAGCTCGGCGACGCGGACGGCGGGGACCTTCTTGACGACGACGTCCTGGGTGGACATGCGTCCCTCACTCTCGATGGCGTGGAGCCTCGCACCGACCTGGGCGAGCCGGGCCCGCGCCGCCTCCAGGGCCGCCTCCAGCTCGGCCTGGCGCAGACGCAGCATCCCCCGCAGCTCCTCCGCACCGATCTCGTCCCTGAGGATCGCCCCCACCTGTTCGAGGGTGAAGCCGAGGTCCTTGAGCGCGATGACGCGGTTGAGCAGGGCGAGCTGGTCCGCCGAGTAGAAGCGGTAGCCGCTGTACGGGTCGACGTGGGCCGGGCGCAGCAGTCCGATGGCGTCGTAATGGCGCAGCATCCGGACCGACACCCGCCCGTGCCGGGCGAAGTCTCCGATGGTGAACATGACGCCCCCTACGGAACGGCCTCACACGGTGTGAGGGTCAAGCGGCGCTGCTGAGGGAGAGCTTCGCGGCGAAGCCGAGGAAGAGGGCGCCGGCGGCGGAGGTCGCTCCGGCGGAGAGGCGCTTGCGGCGGCGGAAGGCGGCGGCGAGCCGGGTGCCGCCGAAGATCAGGGTCGTCAGGTAGAGGAAGCTGCCGAGCTGGAGCAGGGTGCCGAGGACCAGGAAGGAGAGCGCCGGGTAGGCGTAGGACGGGTCCACGAACTGCACGAAGAAGGAGATCAGGAAGAGGATCGCCTTCGGGTTGAAGAGGCTGATGATCAGCGCCCGGCGGTACGGGTGCTCGGACGGTCCGGCGTCCTCCTCGGTCACGGCCTCGGCGGCGGCCTCGTGCCGGGTGCGCCACATGGCCAGGGCGGCCCGCAGCATGCCGATCGCCATCCAGGTCAGATAGCCCGCGCCCGCGTACTTCACGATCGTGAAGAGGAGCGGGGTGGTCTGGAGCAGGGACGCGGCGCCGAGCGCGGCGAGCGTCATCAGGACGGCGTCGCCGGTGAAGACCCCGGCGGCGGCCTTGTATCCGGTGCGGGTGCCCTTGCGGGCGGCGACGGACAGCACGTACAGCGAGTTCGGCCCCGGGAGGAGGATGATGAGGACGAGCCCGGCGAGATAGGTCGGAAGATCGGTGACACCCAGCATGAAGCGGAGTGTCGCACACCGGTACGACCTTCCGCTTTAAGTTTCAACAGGCGAAATCGACCAGAAGGTGAAGCCGGGCCGTCGGAGCGGCCGGTCAGAACGCGTCGGTCGGGACGTACGTGCCCCAGACGGCGCGCAGGGCGTCGCAGACCTCGCCGACGGTGGCCCGGGCCCTGAGCGCCTCCTTCATCGGGTAGAGGACGTTGTCCGTGCCCTCCGCGGCCCTCCGGAGCGCGGCGAGCGCCGCGTCCACGGCCGGCCGGTCGCGCTCGGCGCGCAGCCGCGCGAGGCGCTCGGCCTGCCGGGCCTCGATGGCGGGGTCGACGCGGAGCGGCTCGTAGGGCTCCTCGACGTCGATCGCGTAGCGGTTGACCCCGACGACGACCCGCTCGCCGGAGTCCGTCTCCTGCGCGATCCGGTAGGCGGAGCGTTCGATCTCGCCCTTCTGGAAGCCCCGCTCGATCGCGCTGACGGCGCCGCCCATCTCCTCGACGCGGCCCATCAGCTCCAGGGCGGCCGCCTCGACGTCGTCCGTCATGCGCTCGACGACGTACGAGCCGGCGAACGGGTCGACGGTCGCGGTGACGTCCGTCTCGTAGGCGAGGACCTGCTGGGTGCGCAGGGCGAGGCGGGCGGACTTGTCCGTCGGCAGGGCGATGGCCTCGTCGAAGGAGTTGGTGTGGAGGGACTGGGTGCCGCCGAGGACGGCGGCCAGGCCCTGGACGGCGACCCGGACGAGGTTGACCTCGGGCTGCTGCGCGGTGAGCTGCACGCCGGCGGTCTGGGTGTGGAAGCGGAGCATCTGCGACCTGGGGTTCTCGGCGCCGAACTCCTCCTTCATCACCCGGGCCCAGATCCGGCGGGCCGCCCGGAACTTGGCGACCTCCTCCAGGAGCGTCGTACGGGCCACGAAGAAGAACGAGAGGCGGGGCGCGAAGTCGTCGACGTCCATGCCGGCGGCGACGGCCGTCCGGACGTACTCGATCCCGTCGGCGAGGGTGAACGCGATCTCCTGCGCGGGCGAGGCGCCGGCCTCGGCCATGTGGTAGCCGGAGATCGAGATGGTGTTCCACTTCGGGATCTCGGCCCGGCAGTACTTGAAGATGTCGGCGGTCAGCCGCAGCGAGGGCTTCGGCGGGAAGATGTACGTGCCCCGCGCGATGTACTCCTTGAGCACGTCGTTCTGGATCGTGCCGGTCAGCCGGTCCGCCGGGACGCCCTGCTCCTCGGCGACGAGCTGGTAGAGGAGGAGGAGCAGCGCGGCGGGGGCGTTGATGGTCATCGACGTGGAGACCCGGTCCAGCGGGATCCCGTCGAACAGGACGCGCATGTCGTCGAGCGAGTCGACGGCGACGCCGACCTTGCCGACCTCGCCGTGCGCGATCGGGGCGTCGGAGTCGTGGCCCATCTGGGTCGGCAGGTCGAAGGCGACCGACAGGCCCGTGGTGCCGTTGGCGATGAGCTGCTGGTAGCGGGCGTTGGACTCGACGGCGGTGCCGAAGCCGGCGTACTGCCGCATGGTCCAGGGCCGTCCGGTGTACATCGAGGGGTACACCCCTCGCGTGAAGGGGTACGAGCCCGGCTCGCCCAGCTTCTCCGCGGGATCCCAGCCGTCCAGGGTGTCCGGCCCGTACACCGGCTCGACGGGCAGCCCCGACTCCGACTCGCGCGCCATGCGTGTGCCTCCCGATAGACCTGCTTCCTCACAGGATGCGCGGTCCGTGCCCCGCGTGCGCAACCGCACGCGCGCGGGAAGCATCCCTACGTACACACGACGCACCACGGGGGGCAACGATGAAGCGGTCTTCGGCCGTCATACGCAGAGTGGTTCTGGCAGCGGCGGCGCTGGCGCTGGCCGCCGGCTGTACGCCGGACGGGACGGGTACGGGTACGCCCGCCGCGCCGCCCTCGGCCTCGGCGGGGACGCCCGGCGCCACGCCGACCGACGCCCCGACGTCGGACGGCAAGCCGCCGTCCCCGTCCGCCACCTTCCCCACCGGGTCGCCCTCCGGCAGCCCGTCCACCGGGGCGACGGCGCCGAAGCCGCTCCTGGGCGACGGGGACGAGAACGAGCAGGTGCGCGAGCTCCAGGCGCGGCTGCGGCAGCTCGACTTCTTCGACCGGGCCCCCACCGGTTTCTACGGGACGATGACGGCGGGCGCGGTCAAGAAGTTCCAGGCGCGCCGGGGGCTGCCGGAGACCGGCACGGTCGACGAGACGACCTGGCGGCAGCTGCTGTCGGCGAGCCGGAAGCCGACCGCCGACGAGCTGAAGCCCGCGACCACGAACCAGCTGGACACCCCGGACCCGCGGTGCATGACCGGCCGGGTGCTCTGCATCAGCAAGGAGAGCCGGACGCTCGCCTGGATGATCGACGGCCGCGTCGTCTCGTCGATGGACGTCCGCTTCGGCTCGGAGAACACGCCGACCCGTGAGGGTCTCTTCAAGGTCGAGTGGAAGGCGCGCGACTGGACGTCGACGATCTACCACACCCCCATGCCGTACGCGATGTTCTTCAGCCGCGGCCAGGCGGTGCACTACTCGGCGGACTTCGCGGCGCGCGGCTACGCCGGTGCCTCGCACGGCTGCGTCAACGTCCGGGACCGGGCCAAGCTCTCGGCCCTCTTCGACCAGGTGAAGCCCGGCGACAAGGTCGTCGTCCACTGGTAGCGGCGCGGGAGGAAGAAGGGGCGCGGGTGGGACCGGGGGAACGTGTCCCACCCGCGCCGGGTGCGCGGAGCCGTAGGTACGGGGGGAACCCCGGCTCGCTGCGCGGCCGATGACCAGTCGGCATTTCTTACTGCGCCGACGGGCCGAGAAGTGTTACACCCCGAGCGGGACGCGTACCTCGGCGGTGATTCCGGCGGGCGGCGCGGCGGTGACTCCGGCCTGGAGCCGGGCGTCGGGAAGGGTGCTTCCGGCCCGGTCCCGGATGCCGCCGACCGTGCCGGTGTTCCCGGTGTTCCCGCCGGGGGCGCCGCCCTTGGAGCCGCCCCTGCGGCCGCCGTCGCCGTCCTGGTCGCCCTTGCCGTCGTCCTTGGAGTCGTCCTTGGACCCGTCCTTGGAGTCCTTGGACCCGTCCTGGCCGTCGTCCTTCGGCGTACCGGTGTCGCCCGAGAGGATCCGGTCGCAGTAGAGGCGCAGGGTCTCGCCGCCGCGCAGGGTCCTCGTGAGCTGCCGGCGGCCGGTGGCGTCGAGCGTGCCCGTGCGGTACTGCCGGCAGGCCTTGAGGGCCTTCTCCCGGAGGTCCGCGGAGCCGGAGTCGCCCGTGCCGGTGCTCCCGGTCGTGCTGCCCGCTTCCGGCGTGCGCGGTGCGGGGGTGGTCGAACCGCGCCCGTCCGGGGCGCGGGGGGTCGGTGCGGTGGACCCGTCGGCCGAGGGGGACGAGCCGGGCGTGGGGTCGCCGCCCGGGTCCGTCGGGGGTGCCTCGGGGTCCTGGCGTATGCCGGGCTCCTTCGAGACGAGCGGGTCCGCCGTCTCCCCCGCCGTGACGGAGCTGGCGGGCGCCGGGCCGACCAGCGGCAGCACGCCCGTACCGGCGGCGACGGCGACGCCGCCGACCGTGACGGCGGCGAACGCGGCGGCGAGGCCGTACCGCACGGAGCGTCCCCAGCGGCGCGCCGGGGCGGCGGGCGCGAGCCGCACCTGGCCGAGGTCGCGGCCGCGGCCCGCGGGGACGGGCACGGCGGAGGGCGCCCGGGCCGCGGCCCGCCCGGCGGTGGCCTCGCGGAAGGCGGCGAGCGCCGCCGCCTCGCCCGGGAGCTCGGTGTCCGGGGCCGGCGGGGTCGCGGGGACACGGGCCGTGCCGAGGGCCCGGGCGAGGCGCTCGGCCTGGTGGCGCGCCCCGTCGCCGACGGCCTCGACCGGCTCGCCCCGGAGCAGCCGCTCCGCGGCCTCCTGGTCGAGCCACTGGTAGCGCTCGTCGGCCATCACATGTCCTTCTGCGTACGCGGACGCGATTGCGTCACACCGCCGGGGGACACGGCCCCCGGCGCGCGGCCGCGTTGCGGAGGGACACCGTCCAGGGGGACGAGGGCCTCGCCGGGGCCGTCCGGCCCGTCCGGCCCGCCGTCGGCCCCGAGGAGTTCGGCGAGCTTCTTGAGCCCCCGGTGGGCGGCGGTGCGCACGGCGCCGGGGCGCTTGCCCAGGGTGTCGGCGGCGCTCTTGGCGTCGAGGCCGACGACGACGCGCAGGACGACGGCCTCGGCCTGGTCCTGCGGGAGCTGGGCGATCAGGTGCATGGTGTCGCCGGTGGCGAGGGCCTCCAGGGCTTCGCCGGCCGTGTCGGAGTCGGCGGGCTTGTCGGTCAGTTCGGTCTCGTCGGCGCCCACGGCGGGTCTGCGGCCGCGCATCCGGATGTGGTCGAGGGCGCGGTTGCGGGCGATCCGGGCCGCCCAGCCACGGAACCGGTCCGCGTCGCCGTCGAAGCGGTCGAGGTCGCGGGCTATCTGGAGCCAGGACTCGGAGGCGACGTCCTCGGCGTCCGCTTCGCCGACCAGCGTGCGTATGTAGCCGAGCAGCCGGGGTTGCACGGCGCGATACACAGTACGGAAGGCGTCCTCGTCCCCGTCCTGCGCAGCGAGCACCGCGGCCGTCAGCTCCGCGTCGTCCCCCAGCACTCCCCAAACCCTGTTCGTCGGCGACGTGGTCGCGCCCCGCGTCATCGCGGCTGGTCATCACCGCCCTGCGGCCTCGCGCACCTGCACGCTACGTCGTGTCGCGGCGTCACGTCCACGCGGTCCGGGGTCTTTGTACAACTTGCAACCTTCGGGCGGCCCGCGTGAGTGTGACAGAAACCGCACCCCTGGCGCTGATAGGAGTACGGAGCCGTGCTGCGGCTCCGTGGATGACGACCGGGGCCTCTCCTGTGGGGGGTGGCGGCCCCGGTCGTCTCCCCTTTCCCCCTCCGTTTCTCACCCGTTCGCGCGATCCCGCGTCTCCCGGGGCGGATTCCACCCTTCGAGTGTCAACCGGCCGTTGACAGTGAAGGGGTGTCAACCTAGGGTTGCCTCATGACGAATCCAGTCGGCCCGAAGATCCCCGTCCGTCTCGACGAACTCATCGAAGCCATCAAGAAGGTCCATCCGGACGCCCTGGAGCAGCTCTCCGGCGCGGTCATCGCCGCGGACCACCTCGGCGACGTCGCCGACCACCTCATCGGCCACTTCGTGGACCAGGCGCGGCGCTCCGGCGCCTCCTGGACCGAAATCGGACGCAGCATGGGCGTCACCCGCCAGGCGGCCCAGAAGCGCTTCGTGCCGAAGGGCCCCGACGGCGCCCAGATGGACCCGAGCGCCGGGTTCGGCCGCTTCACCCCGCGCGCCCGATCGGTCGTCGTGGTCTCGCAGGAGGAGGCCCGGAAGGGCGACCACGCCGAGATCGTGCCCGGTCACCTCGTCCTCGGCCTGCTCGCCGACCCCGAGTCGCTCGCCATGCGGTGGCTGGCCGGGCACGACGTGACGGAGGAGGCGGTGCGCGAGGCGGTGACCGCGACGCTGCCGCCGCGGGCCGAGACGGTCCCGGCGCTGATCCCGTTCGACGCGGACTCGAAGAAGGTCCTGGAGCTGACGTTCCGCGAGGCCCTGCGCCTCGGCCACGACTACGTCGGCACCGAGCACATCCTGCTGGCCCTGCTGGAGCAGGAGGACGGGCGGGGCGTGCTGAGCGGGCTCGGCCTGGACAAGGCCACGGCGGAGCGGGAGATCGCGGAGGCGGTCGCCTCCGTCGTGATCGAGGCGCCCGAGTCCGAGTAGCGCGGTTCCCGCGGGGTGTCCCGTCGATCGGGCCGGAGTCGCGGGCCCGGCCCGGCCGGCGGCACCCCTACGCGGTGCGGGCCCGGCGGGAGACGACCGCGCGCAGCACCCGGCCGCCCTCGACGGAGAGCTCGCGCGCCCGGCGCAGTCCGGTCGGGCCGTGTGCGGCCGATTCGAGGACGGCCTGCTGGCGGCGGAGCTCCCCGGCGAGCAGCGGGCCCGCGCCGTCCGCGTCCCCGGCCCGGCAGCGCTCGACGAGGCCGTCGGGCGCCCCGGCCGCGTCGTACCGCCCGTGCAGGGCGAGGGCGGCGACGGAGCAGTCGCCGGCCCAGGCCCGCAGGGCCTCGGCGGTCCAGTCCGCCGGGGCCCGGGTGAGCATGACGCGGACGGCCTCGGCGTCCTCGGTGCCGTCGGCGTCGAGTGCGACGCGGGCCTTGGCGACGGCCTCGCCCCAGGCGTTCCCGTCGCCGCGCGCGACGGCCGCCCACACGGGGCGCAGGGCGTCGGCCCCGTCGGGGGCGAGCAGCGGCAGACAGCGGTCGAGGCAGGCGAGTCCGGCCGCGGCCAGCCCTCGCTCGTCGGCCCCGTCGATCAGTTCCAGCAGGCTCCGGCCGTTCCCCGACGTCATGGACGCCTCCTCGCCACCCGATGCGGACGCAGTACGTCCCCTACTGCGCCGAGGGGCGCTTTTTCGTCACTGCGCGGCCGGAATCATGCCAGTGGCCTTGGCGTGCTGCATAGAGGTCGGACGACACCCTCACGACGCACCGTGGGTCCTGTCGTTGAACACCTCGACCGCGCATTTCGCGCGGGTGGCCCGCGCGCCGCCCTTGATCCGGCCGTCGCTCGTCACCAGCGGCACGTCATACCCCTCGGCGAGTGCCACGTACACGGCGTCGTACGCGGAGAGGTTCGCATACAGCTCGCGCACCCGTGACAGCAGGAACACGTGTTCCGACCTGCGGAGCGGGAGTTCCGCGAACGCCGCGCAGGCGTCGTCCAGCTCCCGGTCGGTCAGCTTTCCGCCACGGTGCCGGCCCAGGAGCGCGGACGTCACCTCGACGTCCACCAGGTACGGGGCCAGCAGGCGCTCCCCCTCCACCCGCGCCCGCAGCGCCGCGCCGACGGGCCCCGCGTCGGCGAGGAGCATGACGAGCGCTCCGGCATCCACGACGATCACTCGCGCCGCCTTCCGCGGTCGATCTCCGCGACCACGTCTTCGGCGAGGAGCCGCGCCGTCGCCCGCTCCCCGATGCGGGCGATCACGGTCTCGAGGGACGGCGTCGCGGCCTCCTGCTCCAGCAGGGTGCGCGCGTACGCCTGCAGGGACTGCCGGTTCCGGGCGGCCCTTATCTTCAGCTCGGTCAGCGCTTCCTCGGACAGGTCTCGCACGTAGAGAGTGGCCATGCGACAACTTTAGTCGCACAGCCAGCATTCTGCTAGCAGTGGGACTCAGCGCACCTTGGCCGCGAGGGCCGTGAACTGCGCCCAGGTCAGCGACGGTTTCGCCGGGTCCCAGAGCTTCTGCGCGAGGGCCGTGAGCGGCAGCCGGATGCCGTTCGCCACCTGCGCCTGCGTCTGGGCCCGCGGCAGGTCGCCCCAGACCGCGAAGCGGGCGCCGAGGATCTGGGAGTCGTACCGCGCGGGCACGGGGGTGGTGCCGCGGACGACGAGCGGCGTCCACTGCTCGTAGATCCGTCGGCCGGTGGGGTAGGTGAAGTCGTTGGGCTGGCCGAGGACGTAGTACAGGTACTCGTCGTTGAGGTTCACCAGCTTCCGGCCCGCGCTCAGGTACGAGACGGGCTGCCGGGCGCCGATCTCCTTGCCCGTCCAGTACTCCACCTCGAGGTCCGGGGCCGCGTTCACCACCCCGCCCGTGAAGAAGCCGTCGTTCCACGCCTTGAGGGTCTTGCCGGTGGGCCGGACGACGGCCGCGCGGTCGTTGAGCCAGCCGGTGGCGAGGTCCTGGACGCGGCCGGAGGGCCCGTACTTCGCGCGCGCGGCCGCCGCGAGGCGCGGGTAGCTCGCCTCGGGGTTCTTCGCCATGAGGGCGACGTACTCGTCGGCGCCGAGGTGCCAGTACGCGCCGGGGAAGAGCTGGGTGTACTCGCGCAGCAGATCGTCGACGATCCGCGCCGCGTCGGGGTCGGAGATGTCCACGGCCCCGCGCGGGGTCCGCCCGCTCCCGCTCACGAGCTGGAGGTCCGGGTGGGCGGCGATGACCGCGCCGAGGTGTCCGGGCGAGTCGATCTCGGGGACGACGGTGACGTGGCGGCTCGCCGCGAGGGCGAGGATCCGGCGGACCTCGGCCTTGGTGAGGTGCTCCGCCGACACCACCTCGGGGTGGCTCGAGGACTCGATCCGGAAGCCCTGGTCGTCGGAGAAGTGCAGTCCGAGCTGGTTGAGCTTGAGGTCGCCCATCTCGCGTATCCGGTCCTCCAGCCACGCGGCGGTGAACGGCTTGCGGGCGATGTCGACGTTGAGCCCGCGCTGCGGCTTCGCCGGCCGGTCGCGGACGGTGCCCTCGGGCATCGCCCCGGCGGCCTTCACGGACTGCTTCAGCGTGCGGGTGCCGTAGAAGACCCCGGCCTCGTCGGGGCCGGCGATCCGGACGCGGCCATCGCGGACCGTCAGGGTGTACGACTCGGGGGCGCCCGTCCCGCCCAGGGCCAGTTCGACGTCCCCGGGTCCGGCCGCGGCGGCGCCGCGGTACGGGATGCCGAGCTCCCCGGCGATCAGCCGGCCCTCGTCGGCCAGTCCCTCGCTGTGCGCGGCGAGGACGACCCCGCCGGTGGGCGCCGGCTTCCAGCCGGGGCCGCGGGCGGCCTCGTGGGCGCGGACGGAGGGGATCGTGCGCGGCGCGCTGGAGAGCGGGTACTCCTTGGACGGCGTCGGCGTCGGCGTCGGGCTCGGCGGCGGGGCGCTCGTGGCGGTCGCGGGCGCGGACGCGCCCGTGGTGGTCGGCGCGGACGGACCCGACGGACCTGACGGAGAACCGTTCGAGCAGGCCGCCACGGTGGCCAGTGTCACCGCGGTCGCCAGAAGTGCGGGGCCCCGGCGGGGCCCCCGGATGGAGTACCGCATCACCCGGAATCCTCCCGCACGGGCGGCGGTCCGGCCAATCGGGGGAATCCCGGGAGGACCGGAACCCGATCGTCCATCACCTGTTCCGAAACTCTCCCTTCCGGGTGAAATTCGCGCATCCGTCGGACACTTCCCTCATCCCGTCGATAACGTTGCGTCACACCCACCCCACTGCACCCCACCCGTCCCGGAGCACCGGAGCCCACGCTGACCAGCGACACCCATGCCCCCTGCCGGAAGCCGGGCTCCACGGACACGCCTGCCATACCTGCCCAGCAGGGCACCGCCCGGCACCTCTCCGGGCTCGTCCGCTTCAACGCCGCACCGGCCGGGGCGGCGGAGACGCTCCTGTTCGACTGCTGCGCCAGCCGCCGCTGGGCCGAACGGGTGAGTGCCCACCGCCCGTACCCGACGCTCGACGCGCTGCTCGCCGCGGCGGACGAGGCCTGCTACGACCTGTCCCGGGCCGAGCTGGACGAGGCGCTCGCCGCCGAGTCCGCCGTCGCCCCGCACCCCGACGCCCCGCCGGCGGCCCTCATGGCGCTCGGCGCGGCCCACGCCGCGTACGAGAGCCGCTTCGGGCACGCGTTCGTGATCAGCCTGGACGGCGTCCGGCCCGGGGAGCGCCTCGACCGCGTACTGGCCGGTATCCGGTCACGTCTCGGCAACGAACCGGAGGAGGAGCGCGTGGTGGCCGCCGACGAGCTGCGCCGGCTGGCCCGGTCGCGCCTCGCGTTCGGCGTCACCGGACCCTGAATTCATCCGTAATGCGGCGATTCGGAGCTGTGCGATAGCCCGTCCGTGCCTGTTTGATCACACTGACGGACCCCGCGCGAGCGAACCGACGAGTCGTCGCTACGATGACCGGGGCCGGTGGACCGTACCCGGCCGGGTCAGACCGACAGAGAAGCCGGCCGACCCTGATCCCCGCTCCCGGAGGGTTTTTCCGTGCCGGCTGGAACGCTGTACCGCGGCCGGGAAGGAATGTGGAGCTGGGTGGCTCATCGAGTCACCGGCGTCCTCATCTTCTTCTTCCTGTTCGTACACGTGCTGGACACCGCTCTCGTCCGCGTCTCCCCCGAGGCGTACGACGAGGTCGTCGCGACCTACAAGACGCCGATCGTCGCTCTGCTGGAGTACGGCCTGGTCGCCGCCATCCTCTTCCACGCGCTGAACGGCCTCCGGGTCATCGCCGTGGACTTCTGGTCCAAGGGCCCGCGCTACCAGAAGCAGATGCTCTGGACCGTCGTGGGCATCTGGGTCGTGCTGATGGCGGGCTCGCTGTACCCCGTCCTCGGCCACGCCGCACGTGAACTGTTCGGGAGCTGACGCCACTCATGTCTGCTGACACGACCTCCGCAGCGATCGGCCCCGTCGAGGGCGGCGCGCACTACGACGTGGACAACCCCGCGCCGTACATCGAGGCCCCCCGCAAGCGCACGGGCAAGACCCCGCGCGCGACCCGCGGCAACTTCGAGATGGCCGCGTGGCTCTTCATGCGCCTCTCCGGCGTGGTCCTCGTCGTCCTGGTCCTCGGCCACCTGCTGATCCAGCTCTTCCTGGACGGCGGCGTCTCCAAGATCGGCTTCGCCTTCGTGGCCGGCCGCTGGGCGTCCCCGTTCTGGCAGGTCTGGGACCTGCTGATGCTCTGGCTCGCCATGTTGCACGGCGCCAACGGTCTCCGTACGGTCATCAACGACTACGCGGAGCGGGCCAACACGCGCCTGTGGCTCAAGGGCCTGCTGTACACCGCCACGGTGTTCACCATCCTTCTGGGCACGCTGGTGATCTTCACCTTCGACCCGAACATCCGCTAGGCACGGGGCTGAGGTAATCCACGTCATGAAGATCCACAAGTACGACACCGTCATCGTCGGCGCCGGTGGCGCGGGCATGCGCGCCGCGATCGAGTCGACGAAGCGCAGCCGCACCGCCGTGCTGACGAAGCTCTACCCCACCCGCTCCCACACGGGCGCCGCGCAGGGCGGCATGGCCGCCGCGCTGGCGAACGTGGAGGAGGACAACTGGGAGTGGCACACCTTCGACACGGTCAAGGGCGGTGACTACCTGGTCGACCAGGACGCCGCCGAGATCCTGGCGAAGGAGGCCATCGACGCCGTCCTCGACCTGGAGAAGATGGGCCTGCCGTTCAACCGCACCCCGAACGGCACCATCGACCAGCGCCGCTTCGGCGGTCACTCCCGCAACCACGGCGAGGCCCCGGTCCGCCGGTCCTGCTACGCCGCGGACCGCACCGGCCACATGATCCTCCAGACGCTGTACCAGAACTGCGTCAAGGAGGGCGTGGAGTTCTTCAACGAGTTCTACGTCCTGGACCAGCTGATCACCGAGATCGACGGTGTGAAGCACTCCGCGGGCGTCGTCGCCTACGAGCTGGCCACCGGCGAGATCCACATCTTCCAGGCCAAGGCCGTCATCTACGCCTCCGGCGGCACGGGCAAGTTCTTCAAGGTGACCTCCAACGCCCACACCCTGACCGGTGACGGCCAGGCCGCGTGCTACCGCCGCGGTCTGCCCCTGGAGGACATGGAGTTCTTCCAGTTCCACCCGACGGGCATCTGGCGCATGGGCATCCTGCTGACGGAGGGCGCCCGCGGTGAGGGCGGCATCCTCCGCAACAAGGACGGCGAGCGCTTCATGGAGAAGTACGCGCCGGTCATGAAGGACCTCGCGTCCCGTGACGTCGTCTCCCGCTCCATCTACACGGAGATCCGCGAGGGCCGCGGCTGCGGTCCCGAGGGCGACCACGTCTACCTGGACCTGACGCACCTCCCGCCGGAGCAGCTGGACGCCAAGCTGCCCGACATCACCGAGTTCGCGCGCACCTACCTCGGCATCGAGCCCTACACGGACCCGATCCCGATCCAGCCCACCGCGCACTACGCCATGGGCGGCATCCCGACGAACGTCGAGGGTGAGGTCCTCTCGGACAACACCACCGTCGTCCCGGGCCTGTACGCGGCCGGCGAGGTCGCCTGTGTCTCCGTGCACGGCGCCAACCGCCTCGGCACGAACTCGCTGCTCGACATCAACGTCTTCGGCAAGCGCTCCGGCATCGCCGCGGCCGAGTACTCCGCCAAGCACGACTACGTCGAGCTGCCGGAGAACCCGGAGGCGCTCGTCGTCGCGACGATCGAGAAGCTGCGCAACTCCACGGGCAGCGAGCGGGTCGCCGACCTGCGCCGCGAGCTCCAGGAGACGATGGACGCCAACGTGATGGTGTTCCGTACGGAGCAGACCATCAAGACGGCCGTCGAGAAGATCGCCGAGCTGCGCGAGCGCTACGAGAACGTGTCCATCCAGGACAAGGGCAAGCGCTTCAACACGGACCTCCTGGAGGCCATCGAGCTGGGCAACCTGCTCGAACTGGCCGAGGTCATGGCCGTCTCGGCCCTGGCGCGCAAGGAGTCCCGCGGCGGTCACTACCGCGAGGACTACCCGAACCGCGACGACGTCAACTTCATGCGCCACACCATGGCGTACCGCGAGGTCGGCGAGGACGGCTCCGAGACCGTCCGTCTCGACTACAAGCCGGTCGTGACGACCCGCTACCAGCCGATGGAGCGTAAGTACTGATGGCTACCCCCGTACTGGACAAGGTCGAGGCGGAGTCCGCCGCCTCCCCGTACATCACGGTCACGATGCGTGTCCGCCGCTTCAACCCCGAGGTGTCGGACGCCGCGGTCTGGGAGGACTTCCAGATCGAGATCGACCCGAAGGAGCGCGTGCTCGACGCCCTTCACAAGATCAAGTGGGACATCGACGGCACGCTGACCTTCCGCCGGTCCTGCGCGCACGGCATCTGCGGCTCGGACGCGATGCGGATCAACGGCAAGAACAGGCTCGCCTGCAAGACGCTGATCAAGGACATCAACCCCGAGAAGCCGATCACGGTCGAGGCCATCAAGGGCCTCACGGTCCTCAAGGACCTCGTGGTCGACATGGAGCCGTTCTTCCAGGCGTACCGGGACGTCATGCCGTTCCTGGTCACCAAGGGCAACGAGCCGACGCGCGAGCGCCTGCAGTCCGCCGAGGACCGCGAGCGCTTCGACGACACCACCAAGTGCATCCTGTGCGCCGCGTGCACGTCGTCCTGCCCGGTCTTCTGGAACGACGGCCAGTACTTCGGTCCGGCCGCGATCGTCAACGCGCACCGCTTCATCTTCGACTCGCGTGACGAGGCGGGCGAGCAGCGCCTGGAGATCCTGAACGACAAGGACGGCGTGTGGCGCTGCCGCACGACGTTCAACTGCACGGACGCGTGCCCGCGTGGCATCGAGGTCACGAAGGCCATCCAGGAAGTCAAGCGCGCGCTCATCACGCGCCGTTTCTAGCCTTCCCCGCGCGTGACCGGGCCCCGTCTCCCCCCTGGGGAGCGGGGCCCTTCGCATGTCCGCCGGGCCACCGGGGCTCCGGGCGGTGCGCGCATGTGCCAGGATCTGGGGCAGCGTTGACGGGCAAGGAAGGACGGGGACTGATGAGCGAGCCGAACCCTTACGCGGACGGTGAGTACAAGTGGGGGCCGGGGCAGCAGGGCGGGACTCCCGGGCAGCCGGCGTACGGATACCCGCAGGACGCGACGCCCGGGTACGGGTACCCGCAGTCGCCGCCGCCCTACCAGCCGACCCTGCCGGGTGGCGTGCAGCTGCCGCCGCAGCACGGGCCGGCGGGTGGCGGGGCGCCGGTGCTGAGCCTCGGTGACATCACCGTGGTCGGCGACCAGATCATCACACCGGCCGGGGCCATGCCCCTCAAGGGCGCGGTGTGGAACGCGATGGACATGTCGCGGACCGAGGAGAAGATGCCGACGGTCGCGATCGTCCTCGCCGTCGTCTTCTTCATCTTCTGCCTGCTCGGCCTGCTGTTCCTGCTGATGAAGGAGAAGTCCACGACCGGCTTCATCCAGGTCACGGTGACCAGCGGCGGCCGGCACCACTCGACGATGATCCCGGCGACCGGCCCGGACACCATCCACTGGGTCATGGGACAGCTCAACTACGCGCGCTCGCTGAGCATGTGACGGACGGCGCGCGCGTCAGGCGTGCCAGGACGCGGTGGGGCCGCCCGACTCGGCCTCGACCATGATCCGGCGCAGCATGTCGTTGAGCTGCGCGCGCTCCTCGGGGCCGAGGACACCGAGCAGCCGGTACTCCTCGTGGCCGAGGACGTCCATCGCGCCCAGCCAGGTCTCGCGGCCGGAGGCGGTCAGCTCCACGACGACCCGGCGCCGGTCGGTCGTGGACTGGGTGCGTCGGACGAAGCCGCGCTTCTCCAGGACGTCGAGGCGCCCGGAGACCGAGGCGGGGGCCAGGTCGAGGTCCTGGGCGAGTTCGGAGGGGGCGGCGCTGCCGCCGCGCCCCGCGAGCTTGTGGAGCGTGTCGAACTCGTGGCGTTCCAGGTCGAAGTCGACGAGCGACTGCTCCCGGACCCGGCGCAGGTGGACCGAGAGTTTCTTCATGCGGGTGACCGCGCCCTCGACGACGGGGTCGAGGCCGGGCAGGACGGGCTGCCAGCGGGCGACGTGGTCATCGGTCCAGTCGCGCGGTTCGCGCGGGGCACGCGGTTCCTCGGGGGACGCCATGGGCTGATCGTACGTGGGTACGGGCACTCTTCCCTCCCGAAGTATTTCGTTGACGAATTATTCGACGCCGAAATACTCTGCTTGTCATGCCTACGGCCCCCGTGCACCCCGTCACGACCACGCCCGTCCGCCACCCCCTGCGCAGCCGCTCCTTCCGCCTCCTGTTCACCGGCCGCGCCCTCTCCCTCCTAGGCGACGCCGCCATCCCCGCCGCCCTCGCCCTCGCCGTCCTCGAAACCACCGGCTCCACCTCGGCGCTCGCCCTCGTCCTCGGCTGCGCGATGGTCCCCAAGCTGCTCCTGCTGCCGGTGGGCGGAGTGGTCGGCGACCGCTTCGACGCCCGTACGGTCGCGCTCACCACGGACCTCGTCCGCTGCGCCACCCAGCTCCTCGTCGGCGTCCAGCTGCTCGGCGGCTCCCCCAGCCTCGCCGTCCTCGCGGTCTCCGAGGCCGTCGGCGGCGCGGCCGGGGCCTTCGCCATGCCGACCGTCTCACCGCTGGTGAAGGGCACGGTGGAGGCGGACGCGCTGCACCGGGCCAACGCGGCGATGGGCGTCGCCCAGAGCGCCACCCGCCTCGCCGGACCCGCGCTCGCGGGCACCCTGGTCCTGACCGTGGGCGCCGGCTGGGCGTTCGTCCTCGACGCGGCCACCTTCGCCGTCAGCGCCCTGCTCCTGACCGCCGTCCGGGTGCGGCGGATCCCGATCCCGCGC
Source organism: Streptomyces sp. NPDC059695 (assembly GCF_042733785.1). Taxonomy (NCBI): domain Bacteria; kingdom Bacillati; phylum Actinomycetota; class Actinomycetes; order Kitasatosporales; family Streptomycetaceae; genus Streptomyces; species Streptomyces sp. NPDC059695. The sequence continues at coordinate 130,364 of NZ_JBHWFF010000012.1, forward strand.
CGCTCCCTGCGCGCCGACCTCGCCGAGGGCTGGCAGGAGGTCCGCTCCCGGGACTGGTACTGGACCAGCCTCATCGGCCACAGCGCCTGGAACGGCGCCGCCGCCGTCCTGATGACCCTCGGCCCGGCGATCGCCGTGGGGCAGCTCGGCGGCGGCACCACCTGGGTCGTCCTCCTCCAGGTCGGCGCCGTCGGATTCCTCCTCGGGGCGCTGCTCGCCGACCGCGTCAGCCCCCGGCGCCCGGTCCTGACCGCGAACCTCGGCCTCGCCACGTACGCGCTGCCGCTGGTGCTGCTCGCCCTCGCCGCACCCGCGCCGGTGACGATCGCGTCCTACGGGATCGCGCAGGCGGGGCTCGGCTTCCTCTCCCCCGTGTGGCAGACCGCCGTCCAGCGCGCGGTGCCCGCCCACGCGCTCGCCCGGGTCACCTCGTACGACTGGCTGCTCTCGCTGGCGGCCATGCCCCTGGGGTACGTCCTCGCGCCCGTCGCCGCCGCGGCATGGGGACCCGAAGTGCCGCTGCTCGCGGCCGCGGTGGTGGTCGGCGGCTGCTGCCTGGGCACGGCGCTGGTACCGGGGGTGAGGCGGTTCCGGTAGGGCCGCTCCCCAGGGGGCGCCTCGCCGATCAGGCCGCGAGCCCGGCCCGATCGGCAGGACACCCGCCTAGGAGAGCCCGGCGAGGAAGGCGAGGAGCAGCCGGGCGGTCTCGTCCGGGCGCTCCAGGGCGGGGAGGTGGCCGGCCCAGTCGAGGTCCACACGGCGGGCGGCGGGCAGCAGGCCGCCGAGCTCGTCGGCGATCGCCCGGAAGTCGGGCAGGTCGTGGGCGCCGACGGCCACGAGGGCGGGGACCCGGATCCGGGCGAGGTCGTCGCGGGTGACCTCGGGCGTGACGGGGTGGTGCTCCTCGGCGGCGGCGAGCTGGAGGTCGAAGGCGCGCCGCTGCCCGTCCCGCACGAGGGCGCGGGCGGCGTCCGAGGCCCCGGGCCCGAGCCAGGTGTCGACGTTGAGCTCGACGGCGGCGTCGAGGTCGCCCGCCTCGATGAGCGCGTCCTCGCGGGCGCCCCAGGCGCGCAGGTCCTCGCTCGGGTCCATGCCGGGTTTCGCGGTGCCCAGCAGGGCGAGCGCGGAGACGCGTCCGGGGTGCAGGGCGGCGAGTTCGAGGGCGACGCGGCCGCCGAAGGAGGAGCCGACGACGGCGGCCCGGTCGGCGCCGAGGTGGTCGAGGAGCTCACGCACGTCCTCGGCGTGGGTGTGCGGGGCGTCGACGGGGGTGTCCCCGAAGCCGCGGAGGTCGCAGCGGACGACACGGTGTCCCGCCCGGGCCAGCGCGTGGAACTGCCCGTCCCACATCCGGCGGTCGCAGACCCCGGAGTGCAGCAGGACGACGGTCGAGGGGCCGGTGCCGGCCAGGTCATGAGAGAGCGTCACCCGACCGACCCTACGGGCCGGCACACGGTCCGCCCAGCGCTTTTCCCGCCCACTTGAACACGTTCAAGAACAGGTCTACAGTCATGCCTGCCAGCTTTTGAACGCGTTCAAGGGAGGGTGGGGCATGAACCTCACTGTCGTCGCGTACATCGTCTACCTGCTGATCGCCGTGGCCCTCACCGTCTGGGTCGCCCGCACGCTCAGCCGCAACGGAAGGATCTTCCTCGCCGACGTCCTGCACGGGAACGAGAAGCTCGCGGACGCCGTCAACCACCTCCTGGTGGTCGGCTTCTACCTCGTCAACTTCGGCTTCGTCGCCCTCTACCTGAGCCAGGACTCCGCCGTCGTCGACACCCGGGCCCTCTTCGAGGCCCTCTCGGTCAAGCTCGGCGTGGTCCTGCTCGTCCTCGGCGTGATGCACCTCGCCAACGTCTACGTGCTCAACAAGATCCGCCGCCGCGGGGTCATGGAACGCGAACAGGTGCCGCCCGTCCGCCCGCACGGCTGGACCGCGGCCCCCAAGGCCGGCCCCTGGACCCCGCCCGCCCCCCAGGGATGAGCACCGTGCCGGCCCCGGCCCACCCCACGACCCCCGTGGGACGCCTGACCGTGCTGTACGACGCCGACTGCCCGCTCTGCGTGCACCTCAGGCACTGGCTGCTGCGCCAGCGGCAGCTCGTCCCGCTCCACCTCGTACCGGCCGGCTCGGATCAGGCACGACGCCTCTTCCCGGCCCTCGACCACGCCGCCACCCTGCGGGAGATCACCGTCATCGGGGACCGGGGCCAGGTCTACCGGGACACCTCCGCCTGGATCGTCTGCCTCTGGGCCCTGGCCGAGCACCGGCCCCGGGCCCACTGGCTGGCCACCCCCGCCGGACAGCCCTTCGTCCGGATGACCGTCCTCGCGGCCTCGAAGTGGCGCGAGGCCCTCAAGGGGCCCGGCCCGGACGACCGGTCCTGCGGGGGCGGGCGCTGCGAAGCGCCCGGTCCGCCCCGTTAGGCTCGGCCCCGTGACGGAAGAGAAGAAGGCCCCCAAGAGCGAGCAGACCCGCACGCTCATCCTCGAAACCGCGCTCCGGCTGTTCAAGGAGCGCGGTTACGACAAGACGACCATGCGGGCCATCGCCCAGGAGGCCGGGGTCTCCGTCGGCAACGCGTACTACTACTTCTCGTCCAAGGAGCACCTGGTCCAGGGCTTCTACGACCGGATCGCCGAGGAGCACCAGGCCGCCGTCGAGCCCATCCTGACCGGACCCGAGAAGGAACTGACCGCACGGATCCGCGGGGTCTACCTCGGCTGGCTCGACATCGCGGAGCCGTACCACGAGTTCGCGGCACAGTTCTTCAAGAACGCCGCCGACCCGGACAGCCCGCTCAGCCCCTTCTCCCCCGAGTCCGAGGGACCGCGCGAGGCGGCGATCGAGGTGCACCGGCGGGTCATCTCCGGCGCCTCGGTCAAGGTCGACCCGGAACTGAAGGAGGCCCTCCCGCAGCTGCTGTGGCTCCAGCAGATGGGACTGGTGCTGTTCTGGGTGTACGACCGCTCGGAGGGCGCGGAGAACAGCCGCCGCCTGGTGGAGCGCCTCGCGCCGGTCACCGCCCGCGCGATCTCCCTCTCCCGCTTCCGGATCCTGCGCCCGCTGGTCAAGGAGACGCACGAGCTGCTCTCCGACTTCATGCCGACGGCGGCCGGGATGGCGGCCTCGGGCAAGCCCAAGAAGAAGGCCGGCCCGAAGCCCTAGCCGGGGTGCGGGGCTAGATCCAGCTCAGCTCCCAGAGGCGCCAGATGCCCGTGCCGTCCGACAGGTACTGGGAGCCGGCCACGGCCTCCGTGGACAGGACGTAGTCCTTCTTCTGCCAGAGCGGCAGGAGCGGGACGTCGGCGGCGACCTCGCTCTGGATCTCCCTGAAGTCGGTCGTCGCCCGGCCGCGGTCGCTGTACTGCTGCGTCGAGGAGATCAGACTGTCGATCCGCTTGCTGGAGAACCCGTTGTGCAGGGTGTTCTCGGTGCCGACGAGCGGAGCGGTGAAGCTGTCGGAGTCGGGGAAGTCGGGGAGCCAGCCGACGGGGTAGACGTCGTAGGCGCCCTTCGCGTACCCCTTCTGGAAGTTCTGCCAGTCGGCCTCGACGACCTTGACCTCGAAGAGGCCGGTCTCCTCCAGCTGCCGCTTGATCTCGGCGGCCTCGGCGGCGTAGGTGGCGTCCTTGCGGTAGCCGTACGTGAACTTCACCGGCGTCGCGATCCCGGCGTCCTTCAGAAGGGACTTGGCCTTCTTCCTGCTCGGCTCCGGGTAGACGTCGAAGAAGGCGGTGCTGTGGCCGACGAAGCCCTGCGGGATCAGGGAGTAGAGCGGCTCCACCGTGTCCTTGTAGGCGCCCTCGGTGATCTCCGGGCGGTCCAGGACCGCGGCGATCGCCTGGCGCACGGCCTTGTCCGCCATGACCGCGCCGGACCGGACGTTGAAGTTGAGGTTGCGGATCTCGGCGCTCTCCGCCTCGGTGACCCGGGTGCCGTCGTTGGTGTCCAGCTTCGAGAGGAAGTCCGGCGGGAGCTGGCGGTGCGTCACCTGGACGTCCTTCGCCTTCCAGGCGTTCGCGAGCTCCTCGGACTGGCCGTAGTACTTCACGAGGACCGTGTGACCGCTCTTCGTGACGGCGCCCTTGTACGCCGGGTTGGGCTCCAGGAGCGCGGACTCGCCCTCCTTGTACTCCTTGAGGACGTACGGCCCCGACCCGTCGACCGCGTAGCCGCCGCGCAGCCGGTTCGGCGGGTACAGGTCCTTGTCCACGATCGAGCCCGCGCCCGTGGCCACCTTCAGCGGGAACGTGGCGTCACGGCCGCTCAGGTGGAAGGTGACGGTCCGGCCCTCGGCCGAGACGCTCTTCAGAGTCGGGAAGAGCGGCTGCGGACCGACGTCCGCCTTGATGCGCAGCATCCGCTCGAAGGAGTACTTGACGTCCTCGCCGGTGATCTTGCGCCCGTTCGCGAAGGTGAGGTCGTCGCGGAGCGTGCACTGGTACGTGGTGAGCCTGGTGCCCACGAACTTGCAGCTCTCGGCGGCGTCGGGAACCGGCTGGCTCAGGCCCGGCTTGAACGTCAGCAACGACTGGAAGACGTTGCTGTACATGGCCCAGGACCCGGCGTCATAGGCGCCGGCCGGGTCGAGTGAAGTCACCTCGTCGGTCGTGCCGACGGTGATCGGATCGGTCCGGACGCCGTCGGAGGGCAGGAGTTGCCAGCCCCCCACTCCGGCGGCCACCAGTACTCCACAAGTGATGAGGATCCGCAGACGGACCGTCGACCGCATTGCCGTGCTTCCTTTTTTTGGTACCACCCCTGATGCGACGGCCCCCGGAAACGTCGCGATGGCTGCATCCCATCACACGGATTTCACAAGCGGAAGGAAAAACTTTCACACCACATGTATATGTCCGGGATATGCGAATTTAAGTCGATGAGCAGCCCGTATCGCTCTCGGCGCTCGGAGTGACAATGCCCGATCAGGCCTGTTTCGAGGCGAGTTCGACGATCGTGATGTCGGACGGCGCGCCCACCCGGACCGGCGGTCCCCAGGCGCCGGCGCCCCGCGAGACGTACAGCTGGGTGTCCCCGTACCGCTCCAGGCCCGCGACGGTCGGGTTGGCCAGTTCGGCGAGGTGGTTGCCGGGCCAGAGCTGACCGCCGTGGGTGTGGCCGGAGAGCTGGAGGTCCACGCCGTGGCGCACGGCGTCGTGGACGACGATCGGCTGGTGCGCGAGGAGCACGGCGGCACGGGCCCGGTCGCGGTCTCCGAGGGCCCGTACGAAGTCGGGGCCGTGGCCCTCGCTCTCCCCGGCGACGTCGTCGACGCCCGCGAGGTCGAAGCCGGCCGGGACCTCCACGCGCGCGTTGCGCAGCGGGTGCAGGCCGAGTTCGCGGACGTGGTCGACCCAGGCGTCGGCGCCCGAGAAGTACTCGTGGTTGCCGGTCACGAAGAACGAGCCGTGCCGGGCGCGCAGCCGGGCCAGCGGCTCGGCGGCCGGGCCCAGGTTCTCGACGGTCCCGTCGACGAGGTCGCCGACGACCGCGATCAGGTCGGGCTGGGCGGAGTTGATCGTGTCCACGATCCGCTGGGTGTGGGCACGGCCCAGGATCGGACCGAGGTGGATGTCGGACACGACGGCGATCCGGTACCCGTGCGCGGCGCGCGGGATCTTGGCGAGCGGGACGGTGACCCGCTTGACCCGGGGACCGCGCAGCACGCCGTACGTCCCGTACCCGACGGTCCCGAGGGCGACGGCGGCGGCGGACCCCCCGACGGCCCGGGCGACGAACAGCCGCCGGGAGACGTCACCGGCACCGGACGCGGAAACGGCCTCCGCCGGTACGGCCTCCGCGGGAGCGGCCTCCGCCGGTACGGACACGGCCACGGGCTCCGCCGCACGGCGGCGCGTCCGGGCGAGCAGCAGGGGCCGGACGGCCTCGCCGACCAGCAGGGCCAGGACCAGGTACAGGAGCACGGCGAGCCACAGGAAGCCGGGCCAGGCGACCGCCTGCTGGACCGGGAAGGGGGCGCCCGCCCGCGAGGAGACCAGGGCGGCGAGCGAGAGCAGCGGCAGGACCACGACGGCGGCCGTGCCCAGACGCCGCGGCAGGCCTCCGGGCGCGGTCACGTCCCGCACCAGACGCCGCCACACGTACCAGTGGACCGCGCCGAGCAGCGCGAGCACCACGACCAGGACCAGCAGAAACACGACCACGCCCCCGGAACCCCTCGTCTACACGTCCGCGCGACGCGCGGCACGCACCCCACGCAACCCGATCACGCCGATCACCGTCCCCAGGACAAAGGACGTGACGGCAAGCAGCAGATGAACCCAGAAGTAGGCCGTCGGGTCGCCGGCGTCGTCGAAGGCGAGGCCGCTCCCGTCGTTCCAGAGGTTCTTGACGAAGGTGACCCAGATGAACCAGGACCACACCCCGAACGCGAGCAGGAACCAGGAGACACGGCGGCTGAGCTTCATGACCCCAGTATCACCGTCGGTCCCGCGGCCCCCGCTTCCGGGTGGACGGGCGCGGGCGAAGCGCCTGCCGGGGTTCGGATCCGTTGTGCGTACCTGTACGTTCTCGACCGTGTCTGCTTCGAAGAAGACCGCTTGGGCGGTCGCCGCTGCTGTGTTCCTGCCGCTCGTCGCCGCCGCGCCCGCGGCCCACGCCGACGGGAAGGACGGGAAGGACAAGCAGCCCAAGCCGCCCGCCGTGATGTCCACGGTCGGCGGGGCCCTGCTCAGCAGGCCCGGGACGCAGGTGCAGCTCCTGCCCGGCGCCCCGGTGCTCCCGAAGGAGCTGTCCGGCCGTTCCTGGATGGTCGCGGACGCCGAGAGCGGACAGATCCTCGCCGCGCACAACGCGCACTGGCGGCTCGCCCCGGCCTCCACGCTGAAGATGCTCTTCGCGGACACCCTGCTGCCGAAGTTCCCCACCAGGACGCAGAACCACCTGGTCACCGGCCAGGACCTGGCCGGGATCGGGGCCGGGTCCAGCCTGGTCGGCATCAAGGAGAAGCAGACCTACAGCGTCCGCGACCTGTGGCTCGGCGTCTTCCTCCGTTCCGGCAACGACGCCGTGCACGTGCTGACCAGCATGAACGGCGGTCTCACCAAGACGGTCGGCGACATGAACGACCACGCGGCCGACCTCCAGGCCCTCGACACCTTCGTGGTCTCGCCGGACGGCTACGACGCCCCGCGCCAGGTCTCCTCCGCGTACGACCTGACGCTCATCGCCCGCAGCGGCATGCAGAAGCAGGACTTCCGCGAGTACGCCGCCACCCCCCGCGCCGCCTTCCCCGGCGAGGCCAAGCCGGGCAAGAAGCGCGAGACCTTCGAGATCCAGAACACCAACCGGCTCCTGACCGGTGACATCGGCGTCGCCCCGTACCCGGGCATCGCCGGGGTCAAGAACGGCAACACCACGCACGCGGGTGCCACCTTCACCGGCGTCGCCGAGCGCAACGGCCGGGTCCTGCTCGTCACCGTCATGAACCCGTCCTCGAAGGAGCAGCACGCGGTCTACCGGGAGGCCGCCCGGCTGCTCGACTGGGGCTTCGCCGCGTCCGGGAAGGTGACGCCGGTCGGCGAGCTGGTGGCGCCGCGCTCGGTCGGCACGGCGCCTCCCGCCCGCGACGGGGGCACGGTCCCGGCGGCCGGCAAGGACGCCCCGAAGGAGCCGGCCCACGCGGCCGCCGCCGGGAGGTCCGGCGGGGTCGGGATCGCGCTGGCCGTGGCGGGAGGTGTCCTCGTCCTCCTGGCCGCGGGCGTCTTCCTGGTCAACCGGCGCTGGCCGGTGGCCGGGTCGGCGGCGCGTCGCCGCCGTCCGGAGCGGGAGCCGGAGAATCCGGAGCAGCGGGACTCCTCCTCCGACGAGACTCCGTAGCCGTCCAGGCCGCGCAGAACAGCAGGAGCTTCGCGGTGAAGTTGATCCAGAGGAGCAGGGCGATGGGCACGCCGAACGCCCCGTACATCGACTTCGCCGCGACCCCCTTCATGTAGCCGCCCAGCAGCAGCTTCAGCAGCTCGAAGCCGACCGCGCCCATGAGCGCCGCCACGACCAGGTCCCGGCGGCGCGGTTCGACGCCGGGCAGCAGCGTCAGCACGTACAGCAGGATGAGGAAGTCGGCGACGACGCCGACCAGGACGGCGGCCGCCTGGAGCAGGTAGCCGCCCGCGCCCTCGCCGGAGATGCCGAGGTGGTCGGCGCTCCAGCCGACGGCGGTGGAGCCGAGCCAGGAGGCGGCGAGCGAGGCGAGGGCGACGCCGCCGAGGCCGACGAGGACCAGCGCGTCCTTGCCCTTCAACAGGATCGGGTTGCCCTCGACGGCTTCGAGCCCCCAGACCGCGCGCAGGCACTCCCGCATCGATCCGACCCAGCTGATGCCGGTGAGGAGCAGCAGGGCGCCGGCGACGAGTCCGACGGTGCCGGCGTTGGCGACGAGCCCGCCGATGTCGAGCTGGTCGGAGATGCCGGGCACCTGGTCGGCGAGCTTCTGCTCGATCTTGTCGAGCTGGTCGTGGCTGAGGAGCGCGGCGCCGATCGCGGCGGCGACCGTGATCAGCGGGAAGAGGGCGAGGAAGGAGATGAAGGTGATCGCGGCGGCGAGGCGGGTCCAGTGGGCCTCGTCGAGGGTCTCGTACGAGCGCCACGCGTGGGTCCGCATGAAGCGGGTCACCCACGGGCCGATGACGGGGAGCTTGGTCAGCCAGTCCATGTCGTACGTCTACTCCTCCGCCGTCGGATCAACCCCCTACGAGAATCCCCCGTCGGGGCCCGGATGCCCGCGACCGACATTCCGCACATCACGGCCCCCGCGAGGCCGATGACGACGAGCGGTCGCTCGGCGTGGCGCTCGCGCGAGCCGCCGCCGGTGGCGCGAGGTCTCTTTACCGACACTCCTTTGATCACCCCTTTCGACGAACCGCCCGCCAATACCGGCATAAGCCGCAGACCCGGCGATACGGTCACCCTCATGGCTGTCGAGACCCACGTCCTGGACGACGACTGCGAGGCGATCACCGGCTGGGGCCTCACCGCCCCCACCCTCGCGCGCGTCAGGCGCTCCCGCGGGCACGCGGAGGCCGTCGAGGCCGTCCTCGCCTGCGGCCGGGTCTGCCGCGCCGAGGACTCCCGGTTCCGGCCGGAGGCCCTGGCCGCGGTGCATCCCCGGCTCGACGAGTTCCGGGCGCTGCCTGCCGCGCTCGATCCCCGGTCCGTCCTCACCTCGGACCTAGCCCGCCGTCTCCGTCTCCAGACCTCCAGGAGCTCCCGTTGAAGGACGCCTTCGGTGCCCCGCAGTCCCTGCTCGTCCTCGGCGGCACCTCCGAGATCGGGCTCGCCACCGCCCGCCGGCTGATCGCACGCCGCACCCGCACGGTCTGGCTGGCCGGCCGCCCCTCCCCCGCGCTGACGGCCGCCGCCGACTCGCTGCGCGCGCTGGGCGCGGAGGTCCGCACGGTGCCGTTCGACGCGCTCGACCCCGAGTCGCACGAGGAACGGCTCGGGAAGGTCTTCACCGAGGGCGACATCGACATGGTGCTGCTCGCCTTCGGTGTCCCCGGCGACCAGGCGCGGGACGAGTCCGACCCGGTCGCGGCGGTCCGGGTCGCGCAGACCAACTACACGGGAGCCGTCTCGGCCGGCCTGGTGTGCGCGGGCGCGCTCCAGGCGCAGGGGCACGGTTCCCTGGTGGTGCTCTCCTCGGTGGCGGGTGAGCGGGCCCGTCGCGCGGACTTCATCTACGGCTCGTCGAAGGCGGGGCTCGACGCCTTCGCCCAGGGCCTCGGGGACGCGCTGCACGGCACGGGCGTGCACGTCATGGTCGTACGGCCCGGGTCCGTGCGGTCGAGGATGACGGCCGGGCTCGCCCGGGAGCCGCTCGCGACGACCCCGGAGGCGGTCGCGGGCGCGATCGAGCTGGGGCTGCGGCGGCGCTCGGAGACGGTGTGGGTGCCGGGGGCGCTGCGGATGGTGATGGCGGCGGTGCGGCACGTGCCGAGGCCGCTCTTCCGGCGCCTGCCGATGTGAAGCGGCCCTCCGGACCCGGGCTACGCCGTCGGCGCCGGCGCGTCCACCGGGCTGCCGCCCTGCGCGGGGACCGCCGAGATCGGGCGGCCGCTGCCGAACTCGTAGTCGTACAGCTTGCGCCAGACCCCGTCCGGGCCCTGCTCGTACAGCGCGAAGGAGCGGCAGGTCCAGGCCGCCTCGTACCCGGCGAGCTCCTCGAACGCCCGGTCCATCCCCTCCTCGGAGATGCCGTGCGCCACGGTGACGTGCGGGTGGTACGGGAACTGGAGCTCGCGCACCAGGGGGCCGGCCTCGTCCCGGATCAGGTGCTGGAGCCGGTTGCAGGGGGGCACGCCCTCCGCGAGCTTCACGAAGACGACCGGGGAGAGCGGGCGGAAGGTCCCGGTGCCCCTCAGGCGCACCGGGAACGGCTGGTGGCCGGCGGCGACATCCGCGAGGTGCGCCTGGATCTCCGGCAGCCGCTCCTCGGCGACCTCGGTCGGCGGGACCAGGGTGACGTGCGTGGGGATGCCGTACGCGGCCGGGTCCCCGAAGCCGGCGCGCCGCTCCTGGAGCAGGCTGCCGTAGGGCTCCGGGACCGCGATCGAAACGCCGAGCGTTACGGTCCCCACGTCGTTCTCCTCCGTCGTCCTTCGTCGAGTCGGTGTGTGGTGGTGCAGCCGCCAGTGTGCGGCCTGCACCACCCTCGTGGCCAGGGTCCCCGGACTCAGTGCTTGGCGGGCAGGAAGCCCATCCGCTCGTACGTCTGGGCCAGCGTCTCCGCGGCGACGGCGCGGGCCTTCTCCGCTCCCTTGGCCAGGACCGAGTCCAGCGTCTCCGGGTCGTCCAGGTATTCCTGGGTGCGAGCCCGGAACGGCGTGACGAAGTCCACCATGACCTCGGCGAGATCCGTCTTCAGCGCGCCGTACATCTTGCCCTCGTAGCTCTTCACCAGGTCCTCGACGGACGTGGCGGTGAGCGTGGACATGATGGTGAGGAGGTTGGAGACGCCGGCCTTGTTCTCCGGGTCGAAGCGGATCACCGTGTCGGTGTCGGTGACCGCGCTCTTGACCTTCTTCGCGGTGGCCTTCGGGTCGTCCAGGAGGTTGATCAGGCCCTTCGGCGAGGACGCCGACTTGCTCATCTTGATCGTCGGGTCCTGGAGGTCGAAGATCTTCGCCGTCTCCTTGAGGATGTACGGCTTCGGGATCGTGAACGTCTCGCCGAAGCGGCCGTTGAAGCGCTCCGCGAGGTCGCGGGTCAGCTCGATGTGCTGGCGCTGGTCCTCGCCGACCGGGACCTCGTTGGCCTGGTAGAGCAGGATGTCCGCGACCTGGAGGATCGGGTACGTGAAGAGGCCGACGGTGGCGCGGTCGGCGCCCTGCTTGGCGGACTTGTCCTTGAACTGGGTCATGCGGGAGGCCTCGCCGAAGCCGGTGAGGCAGTTCATGACCCAGCCGAGCTGGGCGTGCTCGGGGACGTGGCTCTGGATGAAGAGGGTGCAGCGCTCCGGGTCGAGACCGGCGGCGAGCAGCTGGGCGGCGGCGAGCCGGGTGTTGGCGCGCAGCTCGGCGGGGTCCTGCGGGACCGTGATCGCGTGCAGGTCGACGACCATGTAGAAGGCGTCGTGGGTCTCCTGCAGGGCGACCCACTGGCGGACGGCGCCGAGGTAGTTGCCGAGGTGGAACGAGCCTGCGGTGGGCTGGATTCCGGAGAGCACACGGGGACTGTCAGAGGCCATGCACATCATTCTCTCAGGTGTGGGAACCGATCCCCGACTGCCGGTGCGCCGGGCGGCTCCGGTGCTGCGCCCGGAGCTGCCGCGGACCGCCGCCGATGAGACCAGGAACACACCGCGCCCGGCCCCTCGGTGAGGTGCCGGGGGGGGGGGGGGGGCCCCCCGGCGGGGGGGGCGCCCCCGGGGGGGGGCGCCCCCCGCGCGCGCGCGCGGGGGGGGGGGGGCGCGGCGGGCGGGGGCGCCCCCGCGCCGCCGGCGCGGGGCGCCCCGGGGGCCGCCCCCGCCGCGGCCGCGCCCCCCCCCCGGCCCCCCCCCCACCCCCCCCCGCCCGCCCCCGGGGGGGGGGGCGGGCCCCCGGTGCCGCCCCGCGTGCGGCGGCACCGGCGCGGGGCGGCCGTCAGACGGGCAGGCCCGGGGCCGGGTGGGCGGCCATGAGCTCGGCGACCTCGGCGCGGACGGTGCGGAGGGCGTCCTCGTCACCGGCTCCGGCGGCGGTGACGGCGCGGTCGATCCACGCGGCGACCTGGTCCATGTGGTCCGTGGTGAGGCCGCGGGAGGTGAGGGAGGGGGTGCCGATGCGGATGCCGGAGGGGTCGAAGGGCTTCCGGGGGTCGTAGGGGACGGTGTTGTAGTTGACGACGATCCCGGCCCGGTCGAGGGCCTTCGCGGCGATCTTGCCGGGGACCTGCTTCGGGGTGAGGTCGATCAGGATCAGGTGGTTGTCGGTGCCGCCGGAGACCAGGTCGAAGCCGCGGGCGAGGAGCGCCTCGGCGAGGGCCCGGGCGTTGGCGACGACGGCGTGGGCGTAGGCGCGGAAGGACGGCTGGGAGGCCTCGCGGAGGGCGACGGCGATGGCGGCGGTGGTCTGGTTGTGCGGGCCGCCCTGGAGGCCGGGGAAGACGGCCTTGTCGAGGGCCTTGGCGTGCTCCTGGCGGGACATGAGCATGGCGCCGCGCGGGCCGCGGAGGGTCTTGTGGGTGGTCGTGGAGACGACGTCGACGTGCCCGACGGGGGACGGGTGGGCGCCGCCCGCGACGAGGCCGGCGATGTGGGCGACGTCGGCGACGAGAACGGCACCGGACTCGCGGGCGATCTCGCCGAAGGCGGCGAAGTCGATGGTGCGGGGCAGCGCGGTGCCGCCGCAGAAGATGACCTTCGGGCGCTCCTTGAGGGCAAGCTCGCGGACCTGGTCGAAGTCGATCAGGCCCGTGTCCTGGCGGACTCCGTACTGGACGCCGCGGAACCAGCTGCCGGTGGCGGAGACGCCCCAGCCGTGGGTGAGGTGGCCGCCCATGGGCAGGGCCATGCCCATGACGGTGTCGCCGGGCTGCGCGAAGGCGAGGTAGACGGCGAGGTTGGCCGGGGAGCCGGAGTAGGGCTGGACGTTGGCGTGGTCGACGCCGAAGAGGGCCTTGGCGCGCTCGACCGCGAGGGTCTCGACCTGGTCGATGTTCTGCTGGCCCTCGTAGTAGCGGCGGCCGGGGTAGCCCTCGCTGTACTTGTTCTGGAGGACCGTGCCGGAGGCTTCGAGCACGGCGGCGGAGACGTAGTTCTCGCTGGGGATGAGGCGCAGGGTCTCGGCCTGGAGGCGTTCCTCGGCGCCGACGAGGGCGGCGAGCTCGGGGTCGGCCGCGGTGAGCGCGGGGTGCTGCGGCGGGGTGTTCATGCTGGTGTCCTCCGGGCGTTCGGCGGAACGGTCCCGGGGCTGAGGTGCGCACGGGACCTGGGGCCCGTGATGCCCAGGCGAGCGGCACCTCGTGTGGTGGAGCGCGCGCGGCTCCCCCGGGGTCGCTTCCCCGTACGCCAGTCGCCGTGCGTGATTCCAGGGTAGCGGGCGTGCCGTCGCCGAGGTTTCCCTGTCCGGCATCCGAGCGACGATAAGAAAGGGGCCATACGCACCCCCGAGCCGCAGGACGAACGGAGATCCCGTGTCGAGGACAGAAGACGCGATCACTTCCGCGGACGCGCACAGCGCGCACAACTACCACCCCCTTCCGGTCGTCGTCGCCTCGGCGGACGGCGCCTGGATGACCGATGTCGAGGGCCGTCGCTACCTCGACATGCTCGCCGGGTACTCGGCGCTCAACTTCGGGCACGGCAACCGGCGTCTGATCGACGCCGCGAAGGCGCAGCTGGAGCGGGTGACGCTGACCTCGCGCGCCTTCCACCACGACAGGTTCGCCGAGTTCTGTACGCGGCTCGCGGAGCTGTGCGGCAAGGAGGCGGTGCTGCCGATGAACACGGGGGCGGAGGCGGTCGAGACGGCCGTGAAGACCGCCCGGAAGTGGGGGTACGAGGTGAAGGGCGTGCCGGACGGGCACGCGAAGATCGTGGTCGCGGCGAACAACTTCCACGGCCGGACGACGACGATCGTGAGCTTCTCGACGGACCACGAGGCGCGGGACCACTTCGGGCCGTACACGCCGGGGTTCGAGATCGTGCCGTACGGGGATCTGACGGCGATGGAGGCGGCGGTCACCGAGAACACGGTGGCGGTGCTGCTGGAGCCGATCCAGGGGGAGGCCGGGGTCCTGGTGCCGCCGGCCGGCTATCTGGCGGGGGTCCGGGAGCTGACGCGCCGGCGGAACGTGCTGTTCATGGCGGACGAGATCCAGTCGGGCCTGGGCCGGACGGGGCGGACGTTCGCGTGCGAGCACGAGGGGGTGGTGCCGGACGTGTACGTCCTGGGGAAGGCGCTGGGCGGCGGGGTGGTGCCGGTGTCGGCGGTGGTGGCCGACCGTGACGTGCTCGGGGTGTTCCGGCCGGGTGAGCACGGGTCGACGTTCGGCGGGAACCCGCTGGCGTGCGCGGTGGCCCTGGAGGTGATCGCGATGCTGCGGACGGGCGAGTTCCAGGAGCGGGCGGCGGAGCTGGGCGAGCACCTCCACGCGGAGCTGGGTCTGCTCGTGGGCGGCGGCGCGGTGGAGGCGGTGCGCGGGCGCGGGCTCTGGGCTGGCGTCGACATCGCGCCCGCGAAGGGGACGGGCCGGGAGATCTCGGAGCGGCTCATGGAGCGGGGCGTCCTGGTGAAGGACACGCACGGGTCGACGATCCGGATCGCTCCGCCGCTGGTGATCTCGAAGGAGGATCTGGACTGGGGCCTGGAGCAGTTGAGGGGCGTCCTGTCGGAGTGACGGGATCCGTCGCGCGCCCGTCCTGCCGGAGTGAGGGTCCGGCGCGGGGCGTCCCGTCGGAGTGAGGGTCCGGCGCGCCCGTCCTGCCGGAGTGAGGGTCCGGCGCGGGGCCTCCTGTCGGAGTGAGGGTCCGGCGCGGGCGTCCTGTCGGAGTGACGGGATCCGTTTCGGGGAGGGCGGTGGGAGGCCGGAGCGGGGTCAACTCGGCTCATTGACACGCGACTTGGTCTAGGCCAATGATGCCGCCATGCCGAGACTCCGTCTGCGTCACGCCCCGCGTGCCGCGCTCGCCGCCCTCGTCCCGCTCGCGCTCCTCGGCGCGGTCGCCGGACCCGCGCACGCCGCCCCGGCGGCCTGGCCCGAGCCCGTCCCGCTGGTCTCCCGCGTGGAGACCACCGACCCGGTCGTCTTCATCACCGTCGACGACGGCTGGAACCACGACCCCGCCGCGGCGAGGCTGCTGCTCGACCGCCGGGTGCCCGCCTCGCTGTTCCTGCTCCCCGGGGCCTACTCGTACGACTCCGGCTACTTCCGCACCCTGCTCGACCAGGGCCGCTCCCGCGTCGAGAACCACACCGTCGACCACCCCGACCTGACCACGCTGGACGCGGCGGGCCAGAAGGCGCAGGTGTGCGGGGCCCGCGACCGGCACCTCGCGCAGTTCGGCGACGGGCCCCGGCTGCTGCGCCCGCCGTACGGCACGTACGACGCGACCACCCGGACCACCGCCCGCGCCTGCGGGGCGAAGGCCGTGGTGACCTGGACGTACGACCTCACCACCTGGGGCGAGTGGTCCCCGCCGACCCCGTCCCTGAAGCCCGGCGACATCATCCTGCTGCACTTCAACGAGACGGTGACGCAGGACCTGCAGCGGGCCCTGGACGCGGCCGCGGCGGCGGGCCTGACGCCCGCGCCGCTGCGCGACTACGTGCCGGAGTAGTCCCGGGGGGGAGGCCCCGACCGGCGCTCCTCAGAGGATCACGTGCGGGAGGAAGCGGGCGTACTCGTCGGTGACGAGACCCGCCGACTCCCGGATGCCGAGCCCCGCCGCCTCGTCCTCGACGACCCACGCGCCGAGCACCACCCGGTTGCCGTCGAAGTCGGGCAGCGGGGCCAGCTCCTGGTAGCAGCAGGCCTCCCCGTCCCGGACGAAGGGCTCCGTGCCGGCCTCGTGCAGGGTGACGCCCGCGCCCTCGCGGCCGAGCAGGGGCTTCGCGACCCAGCCGGTGGTGGAGGCGAGTTCGCGCGGCCCGTCGAGGTAGGCGGGGAGCAGGTTGGGGTGGCCCGGGTTCAGCTCCCACAGGACGGCGAGGAGCGCCTTGTTGGAGAGGAGCATCTTCCAGGCGGGCTCGATCCAGCAGGTGGTGCCGGTGCCGCCGCCGTTGTCGAGGGTGTCCAGGACGTGCGGCCCGAACCGGTCGGTGGTCAGCCACTCCCACGGGTAGAGCTTGAAGCAGCTGCGGACGAAACGGAGCCGGTCGTCCACGAAGCGCCGGGAGAGCCGGTCCCAGCCGATCCGTTCGACGGACAGCGCCTCGGTGTCGAGCCCGGCCTGCTGGGCGGTCTCGCGCAGGTACGCGACCGTCATCAGGTCCTCGCCGAGCTCGTCGCCGTCCGAGTGGGCGAAGTGCACGGGGCCGGGCGGAAGGAGCGGGGCCTGCCGCCTCCAGGCCTCGACGAGCCGCTCGTGGAGGGAGTTCCACTGGTCGGCGCCGGGGAACCGTTCCTCCATCCAGAACCACTGCGGGCTCGCGGCCTCCACGAGCGAGGTCGGGGTGTCGGCGTTGTACTCCAGCATCTTCGCCGGGCCGGTGCCGTCGTAGCGGAGGTCGAAGCGGCCGTACAGGGAGGGGAGTTCGTCCCGTCGGCGCCAGGACTCGGCGACGAGGCCGGCCAGCTTCGGATCGGTGATCCCGAGCTCGGCGAAACGGTTCCGCTCGACGATGTGCGCGGCCGCCGCGAGGCACAGCGCGTGCAGCTCCTCGACGACCTCCTCCAGGGCCTCGACCTCGGGCAGCGAGAAGGAGTAGTACGCGCTCTCGTCCCAGTACGGGCGCAGCGAACCGTCCGGGTGGCGGGTCAGCGGGTAGACGAGCCCCTGCTCCTCGACCGTCTCCTGCCAGCCGGGGCGGGGTTCGATGGTGTGGCGTTCCACGGTGCCGGGCCCGCCTCAGCCGCCGCCGGTGCCGGAGCACCCGAAGCCGCCGGTGTCGACGGCGGTCCGGTCGAAGCTGCCGCCGCTGACGCGCTTGTCGCGGACGGAACCGCCGTAGTAGTACGAGCCGCGGTGGCTGGAGCCGTTGTCGTCGTCGCTGCCGCCGCCGCTCCGGCACTCGTAGCTCGGGAGCTCCTCGCGGGTCAGGGGGTCCACGCACCGCTTGTCCGGCTCGGAACCGCACGCGGTGATCGTCGCCGCGAGCACACCCATCCCGCCGAGCACGACCGTGCTCGACCTCAGTCTGCGCATGCCCCTCGCCTCCCCATCACCGTCACGACCACCTCGCGACCGCGTCGCGACCGCACAGTGTAGGCCGGTGATTTCCGGCCTCACGCCCAGGAGGGGCCCTAGAGTCGCTTCGTGCTCCTTGGGATGATTTGCGCGCTCGCCTCGTCCGTCTGCTTCGGCGCGGCCTCGGTCCTCCAGGCGATGGCGGCCCGGGCCGCCGAGCCGGGGACGGGCAGCGGGGTCGACGTCGCGCTGATGTGGCGGGCGCTGCGGCAGTGGCGCTATCTCGCCGGTCTCGGGATGGACGGTCTCGGCTTCGTCCTGCAGGTCGTGGCCCTGCGGACGCTGCCCATCTACGTGGTGGGCGCGGCCCTGGCCGCGAGTCTGGCGGTCACCGCGGTCATCGCGTCCCGTGTGCTGCGGGTGCGGCTGAGCCGGGTGGAGTGGGCCGCCGTGGCCGTCGTCTGCCTGGGACTGGCGATGCTGGCGCTCGCCTCCGGCAAGGAGGGGCACCGGGAGCCCTCCGAGGCTCTGGACTGGGCGCTCCTGGGGATCTCCTTCGGGGTCCTGCTGGTCGGTGCGGCCGCGGGCCGGCTGCCGGCGAAGTCCCGGGCACTGGTCCTCGGCCTCGGGGCGGGCATCGGTTTCGGGGTGGTGGAGGTGGCGGTCCGGCTGATCGACGGCATCGACTTCGCCGACCCCGTCTGGTACGCGCTGCTCGTCGGCGGCGGGGCCGCGTTCCTGCTGCTGACCTCGGCGCTCCAGCGCGGTTCGGTGACCACGGCGACGGCGGGCGCGGTGCTCGGCGAGACGGTCGGCCCCGCGATCGTCGGCGTGACCTGGCTGGGCGACACCACCCGGGAAGGGTTCGGCTGGCTGGCGATCACCGGCTTCGCCGTCGCGGTGGCGGGTTCGCTGACGCTGGCCCGCTTCGGCGAGGCCCCGGCCCCGGAGCCCCGCCGGGACGCGGCGGCGGAGACGTCGGCCTGAGGCCTCGGGCGTCGGCCTGAGGCCTCGGGCGTCGGTCCGAGGCCTCAGGGAAGCACCCCGCACAGCGCCCCGAGGGCGCCCTGCCAGCCGCTGTCCGGGGGTGTGGCGTAGCCGACGACGAGGCCGTCGAGGGTGGGCGGCACCGTGGGACGGCGGAACTGGTTGACGCCCTGGACGGCGAGGCCGCGCCAGGCGGCGGCCCGCAGGGTGGCCTGTTCGGTGCCGGGCGGCAGGGCGAGGACGGCGTGGAGGCCGGCCGCGATGCCGCTGACCCGGGTCTCCGGCGAGTGCGCGGCGACGGCCGCCACCAGCTGGTCGCGGCGGCGGCGGTAGCGCAGCCGCATCGCCCGCACGTGCCGGTCGTACGCCCCCGAGCGCAGGAACTCGGCGAACGCCAGCTGGTCCGGCGCGCTCGACGACCAGTCCACGGCCCCCTTCGCCTCCGCCACCTCCACCGCGAGGTCCCGCGGCAGGACCATCCAGGCGAGGCGCAGCCCGGGGGCGAGGGACTTGCTCGCGGTGCCCAGGTAGACGACGCGCTCGGGGTCGAGGCCCTGGAGGGCCCCCACCGGCTGCCGGTCGTAGCGGAACTCCCCGTCGTAGTCGTCCTCCAGGACGAAGCCGCCGGAGGCGCGCGCCCAGTCGACGACCGCCGCCCGCCGGTCCGGGGGCAGGGCGCCGCCCAGCGGGTACTGGTGGGCGGCCGTCATGAGGACGGCCCCGCAGCCTCCGAGGCCGGCCAGCTCCTCGGTCCTCGTGCCCCTGGCGTCGAAGCCGAGGGCCGGCGTGCCGAGCCCGGCCCGGCGCAGGAGGCCGTCGTGGAGGTCGAGCCCGTACGACTCGACGGCCACGTCCCGCACGCCCCGGGCCCGCAGCACCTGGCCGATCAGCATCAGGCCGTGCACGAAGCCCGCGCAGATCACGATCCGCTCGGGCCGGGCGTGCACGCCCCGGGCGCGGGCGAGGTACTCGGCGAGCGCGGTGCGCAGTTCGGCGCGGCCGTGCGGATCGCCGTAGCCGAAGGCCTCGTGGGGGGCGTCCGTGAGCGCCCGGCGGTAGGCCTTGAGCCAGTCGGCGCGCGGGAAGGAGGCGAGGTCGGGGGTGCCCGAGTTGAGGTTGTGCACGGGTGCGGCGGGCCGGCGCCTGCCGGTGCCGGCCGGCGCCGGGTGGGGCGGGGCCGTGGGTGCCGGGGGGCGGGGCGCGGTCCGGCGGGCGACGCGGGTCCCGGAGCCCTGCCGGGCGGTGAGCCAGCCCTCGGCGACCAGCTCGGCGTAGGCGTCGGCGACGGTGTTGCGGGCCATGCCGAGGTCGGCGGCGAGGGAGCGTGAGGACGGCAGGCGGGTGCCGGGGGCCAGGCGCCCGCTGCGGACCGCCTCCCGCAGGGCGTCCATGAGGCCGGCGCGGAGGCGGGTGCCGCGGAGTTCCAGATGGAGGTCGGCCCCGAAAGTGGCCCAGTCGTTCGCCATGGAAATGGACCATACCGCTGCGCCATCGGCTTCGTACGGTGGACGCATGACGACCACGGACCTGACGACGACGGAACCGACCGAGCAGACCGGGTACGCGCACGAGCACGCGCCCCGCCTGCCCCTCGCCGAGCGCCTCCCCGAGTTCTACCGGGCCATGATCCGGCTGGAGACGGCGGCCGCGAAGGACATCGACCCGACCCTGTACCACCTGATCAAGCTGCGGGCCTCGCAGATCAACCGCTGTGCGTTCTGCGTCGACATGCACAGCAAGGACGCGCTGGCCGAGGGCGAGAGCATCGAGCGGATCGTGCAGCTCAGCGCCTGGGAGGAGTCCCGGCACTTCTACACCGAGCGGGAGCTCGCGGCGCTCGCGCTGACCGAGGCCGTCACCGTCCTCACCGACGGCTTCGTGCCCGACGAGGTGTACGCGAAGGCCGCCGCGCACTTCGACGAGACCGAGCTCGCCCGGGTCATCGCCGCGATCGTCACGATCAACGCGTGGAACCGGATCGGCGTCACCACCCGGATGGTGCCCGGCCATTACTCGCCGCGCCCGGCGTGACCGCCGCGGAGCTGCGGGCCCTCCACCGGGGGCGGCCCGCGGACGGCCCGCTGGTGCTGCCCGGCCCGTGGGACGCGGCGAGCGCCCGCGCGTTCGAGGAGGCCGGGTATCCGGCGCTCGCCACGCCGAGCGCGGGGATCGCCGCCTCCCTCGGGTACGAGGACGGGGCGACCCCGCCGGCGGAGATGTTCGCGGCCGTGGCGAGGATCGCCCGGTCCGTCTCCGTACCGGTCACGGCGGATCTGGAGGACGGGTACGGCCTCGCGGCGGCCGAACTGGTCGAGCGCGTACGGGAGTCCGGGGCGGTCGGGGTCAACCTGGAGGACGGCGGTCCCGGCGGGACGCTCAAGGACCCGGAGGCGCAGGCGCAGTGGCTGGCGGAGGTGCGGGCCGCGGCGGGCGCCGATCTCTTCCTGAACGCGCGCGTGGACGTGTACGTGCGCGGGACGCCCGAACCGCTGGAGGCGGCGCTCGCCCGGGCCCGGCTGTACGCGGAGGCCGGCGCGGACTGCGTCTACCCGATCATGGCCCCGCCCGCCGACCTGCCGGCCCTCCGCGGCGCCCTCGGCGACCTCCCGCTCAACGCGCTGGCCCTGCCGGGCGGCCCGTCGTTCCCTGAGCTCGGGGGCCTCGGGGCGACGAGGATCACCTTCGGGGACGGGCTCCTGAGGAGGGCGCTGACCGGGGTGTCGGCGACGGCCGCGGAGCTCCTGGCCGCGTCCGCCCTCCGCGTCCCCGCCCAGGTGTAGGAAGGCCGACGCCCCCGGGCCGTACGGTCGGTCGTACGGTCCGGGGGCGCCGGGGTCTGTGGAGCCGGGATCAGCTTCAGATGAGGCCGAGCTCGCGGACCGCGTCGCGCTCCTCGGAGAGCTCGTTGACCGACGCGTCGATGCGGGCGCGGGAGAAGTCGTTGATCTCCAGGCCCTGGACGATCTCGTACTTGCCGTCCTTGCAGGTGACGGGGAAGGAGGAGATCAGGCCCTCCGGGACGCCGTAGGAGCCGTCGGACGGGACGCCCATGGAGGTCCAGTCGCCCTCGGCGGTGCCGTTGACCCAGGTGTACACGTGGTCGATGGCGGCGTTGGCGGCGGAGGCCGCGGAGGACGCGCCACGGGCGTCGATGATCGCGGCGCCGCGCTTGGCGACGGTCGGGATGAAGGTGTCGGCCAGCCACGCCTCGTCGCCCACGACCTCGGCGGCGTTCTTGCCGGCGATCTCCGCGTGGAAGATGTCCGGGTACTGGGTCGCGGAGTGGTTGCCCCAGATGGTGAGGCGCTTGATGTCCGTGACCGAGGAGCCGGTCTTCTGGGCCAGCTGCGTCAGCGCGCGGTTGTGGTCCAGGCGGGTCATCGCGGTGAAGCGCTCGGCCGGGACGCCCTTGGCGGCGGACTGGGCGATCAGGGCGTTGGTGTTGGCCGGGTTGCCGACGACCAGGACCTTGACGTCGTCCGCGGCGTGCGCGGCGATGGCCTCGCCCTGCGGCTTGAAGATGCCGCCGTTGGCGGCGAGCAGGTCGCCGCGCTCCATGCCCGGGCCGCGCGGACGGGCGCCGACGAGCAGGCCGATGTTCGCGCCCTCGAAGCCCTTGTTCGGGTCGTCGAAGATGTCGATGCCCTTGAGCAGCGGGAACGCGCAGTCGTCGAGCTCCATGGCGGTGCCCTCGGCGGCCTTCACGCCCTGGGGGATCTCGAGGAGGCGCAGCTTGACCGGCACGTCCGCGCCGAGCAGGTGGCCGGAGGCGATGCGGAAGAGCAGCGCGTAGCCGATCTGGCCGGCCGCGCCGGTCACGGTGACATTCACGGGAGTGCGGGTCATGGCGATCTCCGTAAGACAGCTGGCGGTGGGGGTCCCTGCCCCTGGTGCGGGATAGCTCTCTTGATCGATCGGTGTCTCGACATGAAGAGATATCCAGCGGTCAGGCTATCCGACCCGGACCCCCGCCAATCCCCACCCCCTTGTGGTCCGGCTCACTGCCACCCGTCCGGGGAGCCCCCCGGGGGTGTGCGGGGGCGACGTAGCGGAATGGTCACTTCCGTGCCACAGCGCGCCGACGGGGCTTGAATCGGCCTTGGCGCGTCCATGACCCTTGATCAGGACGGCGCCCGCCC
Organism: Streptomyces sp. NPDC059695; assembly: GCF_042733785.1. Lineage (NCBI taxonomy): Bacteria > Bacillati > Actinomycetota > Actinomycetes > Kitasatosporales > Streptomycetaceae > Streptomyces > Streptomyces sp. NPDC059695. The sequence goes on from NZ_JBHWFF010000012.1 coordinate 152,781, forward strand.
TCCCACGGGGGAGAGGGCGGGCGCCGTGCCTCACGCACCGGTCAGGTCACCGTCAGGTGGAGTACGTCCTCCAGGAACGGGATCCGCAGCCAGGGTTGCGGCTGGACCATGAGCGCGAGCAGCACGATCAGGCCACCCATCACCCCGTACGTGATCACGTCCGTGAAGCGGGAGCGGACGGCCAGCATGCCGACGGACGGCAGCACCCGGCGCATCGCCGCACCCGCCAGGAGCGCCGCCCCCACCAGGATCGCCCCCACCCGGAAGGCCTGCGGGAACGGATCCGTCCCCACCACGAGCAGGCCGAGCCCGGCGAGCACGAGGACGGTGAGCAGCGGCCACTGGCGCGCGGGCGCGGGGGCGTCGCCGGGGGCCGCCCGGCCGCCGCCCTCGGGGCGCACGGTGGCGGTGGTGACGGTGGGCGGCCGCCGCCGCGGTCCGCCCTTCGGCCCGGTCTCCGCGGCGGCCCCGCCGTCCGCGGGCACCGCCCCGTCCGGGGTCCCGGAGGTCACGTCAGAGCGCCGCGGCCGCGCGCTCGGCGGCCTCGACGACGTTGACGAGGAGCTGGGCACGGGTCATCGGGCCGACGCCGCCGGGGTTCGGGGAGATCCAGCCGGCCACCTCGGCGACGCCGGGGTGGACGTCGCCGACGATCTTGCCCTCGCCGTTGCGCGAGACGCCGACGTCGAGGACGGCCGCGCCCGGCTTCACGTCCTCGGGCCGGACGAGGTGCGGCACGCCGGCCGCCGCGACGATGATGTCGGCGTTGCGCAGGTGGGCCGCGAGGTCCCGGGTGCCGGTGTGGCACTGGGTCACGGTGGCGTTCTCGGAGCGGCGGGTCAGCAGCAGCGGCATCGGGCGCCCGATGGTGACGCCGCGGCCGACGACCACGACCTCTGCGCCATTGATCTCCACGCCGTGAGCGCGGAGCAGGGTGATGACGCCGTTCGGCGTGCAGGGCAGCGGGGCGGGCTCGTTCAGGACGAGACGGCCGAGGTTGGTCGGGTGCAGACCGTCCGCGTCCTTGGCCGGGTCCATCAGCTCCAGGATGCGGTTCTCGTCGATCCCCTTGGGCAGCGGCAGCTGGACGATGTAGCCGGTGCACTCCGGGTCCTCGTTGAGCTCCCGTACGACCGCCTCGATCTCCTCCTGGGTGGCGGTGCCCGGCAGGGTGCGCTGGAGGGAGGCGATGCCGACCTGCGCGCAGTCGCGGTGCTTTCCGGCGACGTACTTCTGGCTGGCCGGGTCGTCACCGACCAGGACCGTGCCGAGGCCGGGCGTGACGCCCTTCTCCCTGAGGGCCGCCACACGGACGGTCAGATCGGACTTGATCGCGGCTGCGGTGGCCTTGCCATCGAGAATCTGGGCGCTCATGGAGACATCCTCCCGGATGACCCCCGCCTTCTTCCAATTCGCTCCCGTCGCACGGCCGGCGCTACGGAACGACAGGTTGCATCTGCACAACTCCACGACCTATCGACTGGACAAGAACTCGCCATTGCGACGACGATGATCCGCGTAGTACCGCGGAAAGTGCCGGGGGGAAATCCGCTCAAATGCCGTGAAAGTCCTCCGCGCGGGCCGCGTCGTCCCCGCACAGAGAAATTCACGGAGGAATCCCGCGATGAGCTTCGGCGACCCGAACAACCCCTACGGCCAGCCGCAGGGACAGGGACAGCAGCCCGGCCAGCAGCCCGGCTACGGGTACCCGCAGCAGGCCCCGCAGGGCGTGCCGCAGCAGGGCTACGGCTACCCGGCGGCCCCGCCGGTCTCCCCGTACGGCGGCGGCTACCCCGGCGCCGCCATGGTGATGCCCGGCAGCGTCAAGGGCGCGCGCGTGATGCTGTGGATCATGAGCGCCTTCAACGTGATCGGCGGCCTCGCCGCGATCGGCATGTCCTTCGCGTTCGACAGCAGCGACCTCGACACGTCGGGCACCTCGTCCGCCGACGCCGAGGCCTTCGCGAACCTGGGCCAGGGCATCATGATCGCCGCCGGCGTCATCTCGCTGATCTTCGCCGCCTTCGGCATCATGCTCGCCGTCAAGTTCAGCAGCGGCGGCAACGGCGTCCGCATCGGGGCCATCGTCTGGTCCTCGCTCGCGGTGCTCTTCAGCATCTTCTCCCTGCCGCTCGGCATCGTGAGCCTCGTCCTCGGCGTCCTGATCATCGTCTTCGTGGCGAAGTCGGACGGCTCGGCCTGGTTCAACCGGAACAAGCAGCAGTACTGAACCGCGTGACGTGCTGAGGGGCGGGATCCGGCCGGATCCCGCCCCTCACGCGTGTTCACCGCCGCTTCAGGACCGCGAAGCCGTCCGAGCGGTGCGTGATCTCGTACCGCGCCTCCGGGTGCAGTTGCGAAGCCAGCTGTGCCGGATCCGACACCTGCTGCCCCCATCCGCGCAGGTCGAAGGCGAGATAGTCCGGAGTGGCGCCCTTCGACGTGCCCACCCAGTAGACCCGGTGGTCCGCCGTGAGGTGGGCCAGGAGCGAGACGTCCGCCTCGACGCTCGCCCCCTCCGGCACCGCGTCGACCGCCGCCCGCGCCTCCTGGGTCCGGGTGTCCGTCCGGTACGTCTCCGCCTTCGTCAGCTCCCGCAGCGGCAGGTTCGCCGCGAGGACGAGCCCGACCGCCGTGGCCACCGGGATCACGACCTTCCCGTACGAGACGAGCCAGGCGCGCGGCGAGGTCCGGACCGAGCGGGCGCCGTCCACGAGGGCCAGGAAGACGACCGGCATCAGGATCGCGCTGTAGTGCCAGTGCATGCCCCAGTGGTTGGGGTCCTGGGAGAGGAAGCGCCAGCCCAGGGTCGGCAGGACGAGCAGGACCAGCGGGGAGCGCAGGGCGAGGAAGCCGGTGATCGCGAGCAGGTAGAACACCATCTCCCAGCGCTCGCCGGAGCCGAGGGCGTCGGCGACGACCTGGCCGAAGGAGGTGTCGGCGCCCTGGCCGGTCTTCTCGATCTTGGACCAGTAGTCGTACTGGCCGAGCGCGCTCGCCGCCGGGATCAGGACGAGGACCGTCAGCGCGAAGGCCGCCACGCCGAAGCCCGCGAGGGCCGCGCCCAGCCGCTTCCGTCCCTTCAGGAAGAGGACCGCGCCGACCATGGCGACGGTGAGGCCCATGTCCTCCTTCACGAGGACGAGCGGGGCGGACCAGGCGGCGGCCGCGGTCCAGCGCCCCAGGAGCAGGGCCCGGCAGGTCAGGGCGAGCAGCGGGACGGCGAAGGCGATCTCGTGGAAGTCGGACTTGACGGCCTCCTGGAGCCCCCAGGACAGCCCGTACGCGACGGTCAGTCCGATGCCGGCGGCCCGGCTGCCCAGGATCTGCTGGGTGGTGCGGCCGACGACGACGGCCGAGGCGGCGAAGAGCGCGGCCTGCCCGAAGAGCAGGGAGACCGGCGAGGGCCAGATCCAGTAGAGCGGCGCCAGCAGCGCGGTGACGGGGCTGAAGTGGTCGCCGAGTATGGGGAAGCCGGGGCCCTTGATGTCGACGACGGGGGCCCGGAACTCGGCGTACGCCCGGACCGACTGCCCGAAGATCCCGAGGTCCCAGGAGGGCGTGCGGAAGTGCGCGTACTGGACCCAGGAGTACAGGAAGTAGAGGGCGCACAGGACGCCGGCGAGGATCAGGTACGGGCGTATCGGAGCCGGGGAGAGACCGTCGGACGGCTCCGCTTCGGTGGACTCCGCAGCGGGCCTGTTCAGTACGTCCAACACCACGTCCCCCACAACCGGCGGCCGACAAAAGAGCAACCCATTAGACCAGAGTCCACCCGATCGGCGGATCCGCCGCTCACCCGCCCCGCTCAGGGCTCGCGCGTCAGGTGACGGCGCGGATCAGTGGAAGAAGTGGCGCGTGCCCGTGAAGTACATCGTCACGCCGGCCTTCTGCGCCGCCTCGACGACGAGCTCGTCGCGCACCGAGCCGCCCGGCTGGACGACCGCCTTCACGCCGGCGGCCGTGAGGATCTCCAGGCCGTCGGGGAAGGGGAAGAAGGCGTCGGAGGCCGCGTAGGAGCCGCGCGCCCGCTCCTCGCCCGCCCGCTCGACCGCGAGCTTCGCGGAGTCGACGCGGTTGACCTGGCCCATGCCGACGCCGACCGAGGCGCCGTCCTTGGCGAGCAGGATCGCGTTGGACTTGACCGCGCGGCAGGCCTTCCAGGCGAAGGCGAGCTCGGCGAGCTCCTCGGCGGAGAGCGCCTCGCCGGTCGCGAGGGTCCAGTGCGCCGGGTCGTCGCCCTCGGCCTGGAGCCGGTCGGTGACCTGGAGGAGGGCGCCGCCGTCGATCGGCTTGACCTCGACCGGGTTGGCCGGGGCACCCTCGGCCTTCAGGACGCGGATGTTCTTCTTCTTGGCGAGGATCTCGACCGCGCCGTCCTCGTAGCCGGGGGCGACGATGACCTCGGTGAAGATCTCCGCGACCTGCTCGGCCATCGCGACCGAGACGGGGCGGTTGACGGCGATGACGCCGCCGAACGCGGACAGCGGGTCGCAGGCGTGCGCCTTGCGGTGGGCCTCGGCGACGTCGGCGCCGACCGCGATGCCGCACGGGTTGGCGTGCTTGATGATCGCGACGCAGGGCTCGGTGTGGTCGTACGCGGCCCGGCGCGCGGCGTCGGTGTCCGTGAAGTTGTTGTACGACATCTCCTTGCCGTGCAGCTGCTCCGCCTCGGCGAGGCCGCCCGTGCCGTCGACGTAGAGCGCGGCGCCCTGGTGCGGGTTCTCGCCGTAGCGCAGGACGTTCTGGCGCGCGTAGGTGGCGCCCAGGAAGTCGGGGAAGCCGCTGTCGTCGGCCGCCGCGTAGTCGTCGGCGAACCAGGAGGCCACGGCCACGTCGTACGCGGCGGTGTGCTGGAATGCCTCGGCCGCGAGCCGCTTGCGGGCGGTCAGGTCGAACCCGCCGGCCTGGACGGCGGCGAGCACGTCGGCGTACCGCCCGGGGCTGGTGACGATCGCGACCGACGGGTGGTTCTTGGCCGCGGCGCGGACCATCGACGGGCCGCCGATGTCGATCTGCTCGACGCACTCGTCCGGGGTGGCGCCGGAGGCGACCGTCTCGCGGAACGGGTAGAGGTTCACGACGACCAGGTCGAAGGGCTCCACACCGAGCTCGGCGAGCTGCGCGCGGTGCGACTCCAGGCGCAGGTCGGCGAGGATGCCGGCGTGCACGCGCGGGTGGAGGGTCTTGACCCGCCCGTCGAGGCACTCGGGGAAGCCCGTCAGCTCCTCGACCTTGGTGACCGGCACGCCCGCGGCGGCGATCTTCCCGGCGGTGGAACCGGTGGAGACGAGCTCGACACCGGCCTCGTGCAGACCGCGGGCCAGCTCTTCGAGCCCCGTCTTGTCATAGACGCTGACCAGCGCGCGGCGGATGGGCTTAACGGTGTCCGTGTTCACCGACATGAACCTTTCGTCCCTCAATGCGGTAGCCGTGCCGGGCGAGACGCCCCACGACGTCGACGAGCAGCGAGCGCTCGACTTCCTTGATGCGCTCGTGCAGAGCGGCTTCATCGTCCTCGTCCCGCACCTCGACCACGCCCTGGGCGATGATCGGGCCGGTGTCGACACCGTCGTCGACGAAGTGGACGGTGCACCCGGTGACCTTCGCGCCGTAGGCGAGGGCGTCACGCACCCCGTGGGCACCGGGAAAACTGGGGAGGAGCGCCGGGTGGGTGTTGACGACCCGGCCGCCGAAGCGGGCGAGGAACTCCTTGCCGACGATCTTCATGAACCCGGCCGAGACGACGAGGTCCGGTTCGTACGCCGCGGTGGCCTCGGTCAGCGCGCGGTCCCACTCCTCGCGGCTCGCGTGGTCCTTGACCCGGCACACGAAGGTGGGCAGTCCGGCGCGCTCCGCGCGCTCCAGACCGACGATGGAGTCGCGGTCCGCGCCGACGGCGACGATCTCCGCGCCGTACCCCTCGGGGTCGTCGGCGATGACGTCGAGGAGGGCCTGCAGATTGGTACCGGACCCGGAGACCAGGACGACGAGGCGGGCGGCAGCCACAGGGGTCACTCTTTCCGTGGTGTTTGTGCGGTCGTACGAACGAATCGTGCCCCTCGATACGGGGAACCCTACGAATGGCTCGACCGTCAGCAACGATACCGGCACACCGGGACGGCCCCCACGGGACGGGGGCGGAGCAGGGCGGTAGCGTCAGGGTCCTACGCCGGTCACGCACCGGACCGGGCGGGGAGCAGGCCCGGTCCCGGACGGCGGACGGCCCGGCGGACGAGCAGCAGACGTGACAGCACGAGACAGCAGCGGAGACCACGGGTGCGGCCGTGGTCGAGACGACAGAGGGAAGACGTTCAGCAGATGCCGGAACGCCAGTCCACGGACGACAACAACCCGTTCGCTCCGCCGCCCGAGGGCCGGCCGGATCAGCCGTGGCAGCCGCGGCGCCCGGAGGGCTCGGACGACGACCCGTCCGGCACCCCCGACCCGTCGGGGCCGTCCGACGGCCGCTGGAGCCCGCGCCAGCCGGGCCCGTCCCAGGACGGCTTCGGCCGGGGCCCGGAGCGCCGGGGCGGCGGCCAGGGCGGGCCGGAGGGCGGTCCGGGACAGGGCGGTCCCGGGAGCGGCCCGGGGCTCCGCTGGGACCCGACGGACCCCGCGCAGCGACGCGCCCGGTACGCGATCCTCGCGGGCATGTGGGGCTTCTTCTTCGCGATCTTCGAGATCCCGGAGCTGGCGCTGCTGCTCGGCGCCCTCGGTCTGTACTGGGGGATCAGCGCGCTGCGCGCCAAGCCGAAGCCGGCCGGGGAACTGTCGCCGACATCACAGTCCGCGGCCACGCCGGCCGCGCAGCCGGCCACGCCGCAGGGCCGGCCCTCGGGTCAGGGGGCGTCCGCCGCGATCGCTCCGCTCCGCTCGATGCGGACGGCGGCGATCAGCGGTCTCGTCGCGGCGAGCCTGGCCCTGATGATCGTCGCGGTGGGCTTCACGATGCAGATCGTCTACCGCGACTTCTACGAGTGCCGCGACGACGCCCTGACCCACGCCGGCGAGCTGGCCTGCAACGACCTCCTGCCGAAGCCGCTGCGCGCGGGCTTCGGGGTGCGGGAGTAGCCGCCCGGCGTCACTCGGCGGGGGGCGGCGGCGCGGCGGGCTCCCAGGCCGCCGGGAGGTAGTCGTACGGCTCGTAGCCGGGGTCGTCGAAGGGGTCGGCGAGCGGGTCGGCGCCGGAGCCTGCGCCGGTACCGGCAGCCCCGGGGACGCCCGGGCCCGCAGCCGGGTCCGTGCCGCTGTCCGGGCCGCTGTCGCCGCCGGGCCCGTGGGACGCCGGGGCCTGGGGCGTGGTGGCCTCCGGACGGCCCTCCGCCGCCCCGGACGGGGCCGCGGTGGACACGCCGACCGCCGCCCCGACGGCCGCCACCACCGCCGCCACGGGGCCCGGCGCGGGCACCGCCACGCGCCGTGGCCGCAGGGAGCGCGGGATCCGGCGGCCCCAGGCCCGCACCCCCAGGGCCACCGGGAGCGCCACGCACGCCCCCCACAGCACCGCGGCGGCGCCCGCCTGCCACCACACCGGGCCCAGGGCCGAGAGCCGGCCGGTGCCCAGCGGTCCGCCCGCCGCACCCGCCAGGACGGCGACGGCCGCCCCGCATCCCCAGGCCGCGCCGAGGGCCGTCAGGGCCGCGTCCCGGGCCGTCCAGGTCCGCGCCGCACGTCCCACGCACAGGCCCTGGACCGCGGCGGCGGTCAGCGGGACCGCGGCGGTCGCCCAGTGGACCCAGGTGCCGCGCCCTTCGGAGGGCAGCGCGGCCAGGAGCGGGAAGGGCGGCACCGTCGGGTCGCCGACGAGACCCAGCGGGGTCGCGAGCGCGCCCGTACCGAGGGTGAAACCGGGCCCCAGGCCGTACGCCGCTCCCCAGACGGCCATGTTCGGCAGCAGCGCCAGGACGAGGAGCAGGACCGTCACCCGACCGGACCACTCCCCGGCGAGCCCCTCGAACGAGGCCTGTGCCCGGCCCGCGTGCCAGGCCAGCGAGACCGCCGCGGCGACCGCACCGCCGCCGAGCAGCGTCAGGGTCCCGAGCCCCGCGGCGCGTAGGGCCACGGCGGCCTGCCGCCGGCCGGGCAGCCGCCGGCCGGGCAGCGGGCGGCCGAGCGCCGTCCAGACGCCCGCTCCGGCCGCGCCGGTGACGACGGCCGGAAGCCAGATCCCCGCCGTGACCGGGTCGGCGGGGAGCGGGCCGCCCGCGCCGTAGACCACGACGGCGGCCGCGACCAGCAGGTATCCCCCGGCCACGGCGGCGACGGCGCCACCCGGGGAGGGGCGCGGCCGGCTGGTGTCGCCCCCCGGGTCGAGGGTGTCGCGGGCCGCCCGGTGGACGAGCCAGACCGGCAGGGCGACGAGGAGCAGCGGGACGATCCCGACGGGGGCGGGCAGGCCGGACAGCGTGTCCGTACGGACCAGGTCGCAGCCGTGCGCGAGCAGCCAGAGCCCGGCGGCGACGTGCAGGGCGCCGACGGGGCCGCTGTCGGGGTACGGGGAGCTGATCCAGGCCGCGATCACCAGGACCGCGAGGGCGCCGAGCCCGAGTCCGGCGGCGACCACGCCCCGGACGCAGGCGGTGGCGAGCGCGGCGGAACGGCCGCCCTGGACCAGGGGGTGCTCGGTCACATGGGTCACGGGGTCATGCTGCCAACGACACGCGCTTTCGCCGCGTAACAGGCAAACCTCCGTTGTGTCGCTCAAGATACGTTTATGTACTTTTCCGCCCAGAGCAGCTCTGCGGGAGGTCGACGCCGATGAGCCGGAGCACCGCGGATTCCGCACGCTCGGACACCCTGCCGACTCCGAAGGAGCGGCGCAGGTTGCGTGAGGCCCTCGCCCTGAGCGAGGAGCAGGTCGCCGAGGCCATGGGCGTCACGAAGGCGACGGTCAGGTCGTGGGAGACCGGCCGCTCGGCCCCCCGGGGCCGCAAGCGCGAGGCCTACGCGAGGCTGCTCGGCGCCCAGGAGCCGGAGGCCCCGCGCCCGGCCGAGGCCCCGGCGCCGCCCGCTCCGGAGCGGCCCGCCCAGGACCCGCGGGGCCGGGAGCCGCAGGGCCGGGCCCAGGCCCGTCCGGAGGCCTCCCCGCCGCAGCCGCAGGCCTCCCCACCGCAGCCGCAGGCCCAGGCCTCCGCGTCCGCCCACGTCCGGCCCAAGGCCGCCGTCAAGCGGGCCGCCAAGCCGCCGCGGGCCCCCTCCCCCGCCCCGGCCATCGCGCCGGGTCCCGCCCGCAAGGTCCCCCCGAAGCCGCCGGAGCGGCTGAAACCGGTGGCGGCGGACGGGGCCCCCGCGGAACCGGCCCCCGACGGGGCCGGTCCGTCCCTCACCCCCGAGGAGGCCTTCGACGCGCTGTACGCGCACGCCGCGCCGGGCCTCGTCCACCAGACGTACCTGCTCACCTCGCGCCGCGGGCTCTCCCACGAGTCCGTGGAGCGGGCCTTCCACCACGCCTGGGAGCACTGGCCCGAGGTGGCCCAGGACGCGGACCCGGTGGGCTGGGTGCGGGCGGTGGCCTACGAGTACGCCCTCTCCCCCTGGCACCGGCTGCGCCGCGCCCACAAGCACCCCGACGCCCCGCCGGCCGAGGCGAACCGGCGGGCGCTGCTCGGCGCGCTCCTCGACCTGCCGCCGGCGTACCGCAGGACCGTCCTGCTCTACGACGGCCTCGGCCTGGACCTGCCGGACACGGCCGCCGAGACGGAGGCGAGCACCCCCGCCGCCGCCAACCGGCTGCTGCACGCCCGGACGGTCCTCGGGGAGCGGATCCCCGAGCTCGCCGAGCCGGAGGCCCTGCACCGGCGGCTGAGCACACTGGTCGCGGAGGCACCGGCGGCGACCCTGCCGGCGGCCCGTACGGTCCGGGCGGGCAGTGAGCACCGGGCCCGCACCTGGACGCGGGCGGTGCTCGGGGTGACGGCGGCCCTGATCGTGGTCACCGGGTTCACGGTGGCGACCGCGCCGACCCGCTACATCCCGGTGAACGCCCCCGGCGAGACGGTCAACGGGGTGCCGGTGCGCGGTGGCCCGCAGAAACTCGGCCCGGAGGACCTGGAGCTCCGCGACCGGCTCCGCTCCGAACCCAACCCGGGCCCGGAACGCCTGGTCCCGGCGGTCGGGTAGGCCGCCGCACCGTCCGCCGTCCGCCGACCGCCGACCGCCGTCCGTATGAGGGCTTCGTGAGGGCTTCCGCCGCACGGCCCCGTACGCGAGTGGGCCCCGCCCCCACCCGGTCTCCCGGGAGGGGGCGGGGCCCACTCGTCGTACCGCCTGTCAGGCTGCTGTGCGTTTCAGCCCGTTCAGCCCGCGAGGATGGCGCGCGCCAGCTTGGCGGTCTCGGTCGGCGTCTTGCCGACCTTGACGCCGGCGGCCTCGAGGGCCTCCTTCTTCGCCTGGGCGGTGCCGGAGGAGCCGGAGACGATGGCGCCGGCGTGGCCCATGGTCTTGCCCTCGGGCGCGGTGAAGCCCGCGACGTAGCCGACGACCGGCTTGGTGACGTTGGCCTTGATGAAGTCGGCCGCGCGCTCCTCGGCGTCGCCGCCGATCTCACCGATCATGACGATCAGGTCGGTCTCGGGGTCCGCCTCGAACGCCGCGAGGGCGTCGATGTGCGTGGTGCCGATGACCGGGTCGCCACCGATGCCGACGGCGGACGAGAAGCCGATGTCACGGAGCTCGTACATCATCTGGTACGTCAGCGTGCCGGACTTCGAGACCAGGCCGATGCGGCCCGGCTTCGTGATGTCGCCCGGGATGATGCCGGCGTTGGACTGGCCCGGGGTGATGAGACCGGGGCAGTTCGGGCCGATGATGCGGGTCTTGTTGCCCTTCGCCTGCGCGTACGCCCAGAAGGCGGCGGAGTCGTGGACCGCGATGCCCTCGGTGATGACGACGGCCAGCGGGATCTCGGCGTCGATCGCCTCGACCACGGCGGCCTTCGCGAAGGCCGGCGGGACGAACAGGACCGAGACGTCGGCGCCGGTCTCCTTCATCGCCTCGGCGACGGAGCCGAAGACCGGGACCTCGGTGCCGTCGAAGTCGACGGTCGTGCCGGCCTTGCGCGGGTTCACGCCACCGACGATGTTGGTGCCGTCACCGAGCATGAGCTTGGTGTGCTTCATGCCCGTGGCACCGGTCATGCCCTGGACGATGACCTTGCTGTCCTTGGTCAGGAAGATAGCCATGGTGTTCTGACCTCGTCCCTTACTTCGCAGCCGCGAGCTCGGCGGCCTTGTCGGCCGCGCCGTCCATGGTGTCCACGCGCTGCACGAGCGGGTGGTTCGCGTCCGACAGGATCTTGCGACCCAGCTCCGCGTTGTTGCCGTCGAGGCGCACGACCAGCGGCTTGGAGACCTCTTCGCCCTTCGAGGCGAGGAGCTCCAGGGCCTGGACGATGCCGTTGGCGACCTCGTCACAGGCGGTGATGCCACCGAAGACGTTGACGAACACGGACTTGACGTCCGGGTCGCCCAGGATGATCTCCAGGCCGTTCGCCATGACCTCGGCGGAGGCGCCGCCGCCGATGTCGAGGAAGTTGGCCGGCTTCACGCCGCCGTGGTTCTCACCGGCGTACGCGACGACGTCCAGGGTCGACATGACCAGGCCGGCGCCGTTGCCGATGATGCCGACCTCGCCGTCGAGCTTGACGTAGTTGAGGTTCTTGGCCTTGGCAGCAGCCTCGAGCGGGTTGGCTGCGGCCTTGTCCTCGAGCGCCTCGTGGTCGGGCTGACGGAAGTCGGCGTTCTCGTCGAGAGACACCTTGCCGTCGAGGGCCAGGATGCGGCCGTCCTTGGTCTTCACCAGCGGGTTGACCTCGACGAGGAGCGCGTCCTCGGCGACGAAGGTCTTCCACAGGGTGACCAGGGCCTCGGCGACACCCTCGGCCACGTCGGCCGGGAACTTCGCCAGGGCCACGATCTCGCGGGCCTTCTCGATGCTCACGCCGTCGACGGCGTTGACCGGGACCTTCGCGAGGGCCTCGGGGGTCTTCTCCGCGACCTCCTCGATGTCCATGCCGCCCTGCACCGACGCCATGGCGAGGAAGGTGCGGTTGGTGCGGTCGAGGAGGTACGAGACGTAGTACTCCGCCTCGATCTCCGGGGACAGCTCGGCGATCATCACCTTGTGGACCGTGTGGCCCTTGATGTCCATCCCGAGGATGTCCGTCGCGCGGGCGACGGCCTCGTCCGGGTTCGCCGCCAGCTTCACGCCGCCGGCCTTGCCGCGGCCACCGACCTTCACCTGCGCCTTGACGACCGACTTGCCGCCAAGACGCTCGGTGGCCTCGCGCGCCGCCTCAGGCGTGTCGATGACTTCACCGGCCAGCACCGGTACACCGTGCTTGGCGAAGAGGTCCCTCGCCTGGTACTCGAACAGGTCCACGCGCGTCCGTCCCTTTTCTGATGATCGCGGTTCGTTGTCTGCGTGGGCGTGCCGCGAAGGGCAACGTGACTGCGCTGTCACAAGGGAGGCGTGCACGGAGTCCGTGGACGCGGCATGTCCGTCTCGCAGGTTATCCCCGAGGGCCGTGGGACCCTAAATCGCAGATACCCGCAGAGCGGTGATACGGGTCACAGACCGTGCGGGCCGGGGGGCTGTCCGTAGGGGTGACGGGGTGGGCCCGGGCGGCCCTCGTGGCAGGCGGGGCCTGGCCTCCGGGGCTCTCGCGACGCGCCGGGCGCCGGGGTGGGGGCCCTTCCGGCACGAGTGTGATATGAGCCTCAGTCGGGTCGCGGGCACCCGTGCGGGTGGTCCGGCGGCGACGGATTCCGCACCCCTCGGGCCGTCCCGCCCGGCCCTCGGACCTGAGGCCTCGGGCCTCGGGCCTCGGGCCTCGGGCCTCGAGCTTCGGGCCTCGGGCCTCAGGCCTCGGGTATCGGAAGGGGGCGCCGCTCCAGGGCGGCCGCCATGACCTCCGGGAACAGGTCGGGGGTGCAGGCGAAGGCCGGGGCGCCGAGCGCGGCGAGCGCCGCCGCGTGGTCCCGGTCGTAGGCGGGGGCGCCCTCGTCGGAGAGCGCCAGGAGGGCCACGAACTGGACGCCGGACGCCTTCATCGCCGCGACCCGCTTCAGCATCTCGTCGCGGATGCCCCCCTCGTACAGATCGCTGACGAGGACGACGACGGTGTCGGCGGGTCGGGTGATCCGGGACTGGCAGTAGGCGAGGGCGCGGTTGATGTCGGTGCCGCCGCCGAGCCGGGTGCCGAAGAGGACGTCGACCGGGTCGTCGAGCTGCTCGGTGAGGTCGACGACGGAGGTGTCGAAGACGACGAGGCGGGTGGCGAGCGACCGCATGGAGGCGAGCACCGCGCCGAAGACGGCGGCGTGGACGACGGAGGCGGCCATGGAGCCCGACTGGTCGACGCACAGCACCACCTCCTTCCTGAGCGCCCGGGAGGCGCGCCCGTGGCCGACGAGCCGCTCGGGGACGACGGTGCGGTGCTCGGGCAGGTAGTGCTTGAGGTTGGCGCGGATCGTGCGGTCCCAGTCGATGTCGCGGTGCCGGGGGCGGCTGATCCGGGCGGAGCGGTCGAGCGCGCCGGTGAGCGTGGCGCGGGTGCGGGCGGAGAGGCGCTTCTCCAGGTCGTCGACGACCTTGCGGACGACGGCGCGGGCGGTCTCCCGGGTCGTCTCGGGCATGGCCCGGCCGAGGGAGAGGAGGGTGCCGACGAGGTGCACGTCGGGCTCGACGGCCTCCAGCATCTCCGGCTCCAGGAGGAGGGTGGCGAGCCCGAGCCGGTCGATCGCGTCGCGCTGCATCACCTGGACGACGGAGCTGGGGAAGTAGGTGCGGATGTCGCCGAGCCAGCGGGCGACGGAGGGCGCGGAGGCGCCGAGCCCGGCCGAGCGCTCGCCGCCGTCCCGGCCCCTGCGGTCGTAGAGCGCGGTGAGGGCGCCGTCCATGGCGGCGTCCGTGCCGGCGAGGGCCCGGCCGGTGCCGTCGGCGTCGCCGCCTCCCAGGACCAGCCGCCAGCGCCGCAGCCGCTCGTCGTCGGTGGGCGTGGTGGTCATGCGAGGGCCTCCGTTCCGAGGATGAGGTGGAGCAGGGGCAGGACGCCGTCGGCGCGCGCGGGGTCGGCGCCGGGGGCGAAGCCGGGTGTGCCGGGATCGGAGGGCCCCGGCCCGCCGGAACGCGGTCCCCGGGCGACCAGCTCCCCGAGGGTGCGGCGCACGCCCGGCTCGTACGCGGAGAAGGTGCGGCGCAGCAGCGGCAGGACGTCGCCGAAGGCCTGGTCCGGCACGGACGTCAGCCAGGCGTCGACGAGGCCGAGGAGCCGCTCGTCGTGCACGAGGAGCAGACCGCCGCCGGAGGCCCCGCCGACGAAGCCGTCGATCCAGGCGGCGGCGTCGGCCGGCGGGGTGCCGGGCGACAGGGCGCGGCTCATGAGCGTCGCGGCGTCCCCCTCTGCGATCCGGCCCTCGTCGAGCAGCAGCCGCGCGGCCCGCCCCCGGAGGACCCCGGGTATCCGGTCCCGCTCGGCGAGCCGCCGCAGCACCGCACCCCAACGGCCGGCGAGACCGGAGAGGTCGGGGACGTTGGGGAGGTTGGGGCGGTCGGGGAGGTCGGGGCGGTCCGGGACGTCGCCGTCGTGCCCCGGAGCGGGGCGGTCGTCGAGGAGGCCGATCGCGGTGTGGACGGCGTCCAGCCGGTCCCGCATCTGTGCGGCGGCGTCCGTGTCGAGTCCGGCGCAGGCGGGCGGCAGGCCGACGCAGACGCGCTCGGCGAGCCCCGCGGCGACCTCGCCGAGCGCGGCCGTGCCGGTGCCGCGGACGTCGCCGTAGCGCAGGGAGCGGGCCAGGGCCGGGAGGGCGTCGGCGAGGTGGGCGACGTCGGTGTCGAGCGCGGCCCGGTCGGCGAGCGCCCGCATGACGACGGGCAGCGCTTCGGTCAGCCCGGCGAGGAGGCACTGCTCGGCGAGGGCGGTGATGTCGGCCAGCGAGGTCGCGGCGAGGGCCCGGGACTCGGCCTTCGCGGTGGCGGCGGCCTCGACGGTGGTGCCCCAGACGCCGGCCTCGGCGACCTGGACGTGCAGCTCGGGCTGCCAGCGCAGGCGCCAGGTCTCCCGGAAGGTGCCGGTGCCGGCGCGGCCGGTGGCGGGCTCGCCCCAGTGGACGCCGAGGAGGCGCAGGCGGTGCAGCAGGCGGCTGCGTCCGGCGTCGGTGTCCTTGCGGAGGTCGAGCCCGAGCTCGCGCTCCTGCGCCTCGGGCTTGAGGCGCAGGGTGCGCTGGCGGCGGGTCAGGTCCCGCTGGAGCGGGACGGCGGGGGCGGCGGCCGGGACCTCGCCCAGGACGTCGCCGACGACGAGCCGGTCGCGGACGAGGTCGAGCGGCACGTCGGAGCCCTCGCAGAGCACGGCGCGGACGGCGTCGGTCGTCTCGTCGAGCCCGGGGGACGGCCGGCCGCGCAGGGCGGCGAGGGTCTCGGCGAGGCGGACGGCCTCGATGACGTGGGCGGAGGAGACGGGGAGGTCCTCGGCCCTGAGGAGGCCGGCGACCGCGGTCATCCAGCGCTCGACGGGCCGGTCGGGAGCGGCGAAGAGATGGGCGTACCAGCCGGGCGCGTCGATTCCGGCGCCGTAGCCCGAGCGGCGGGCGAGCCTGCGGTGGGTCCAGGGGACCCAGGTCAGCTCGGTCTTCGCACGGGGCAGGCCCTTGAGGAGGGCCCTGTCGGCGGTGACGGTCGTCCTGCGGGTGAGCGCGGGCACGTGCCAGGCGCCGCAGACGACGGCGACGGCGTCCCCGAACTCCTTGCGGGCGGCGCGCAGCCGGAGCCGCATGTACGCCTCGCGGACCAGGTCGCGGGGGTGTCCGCCGTGCCCGTACGTCTCGCGCAGGGCGCCCATGGCCTCGGCGAGGGCGTCGAAGGGGGCCGTGGGGTCGCCGTCGCCGCGGAGCTCGACGACGTCCTCCCACCAGCGCTCGGCGTCCTCGTACCCGGCGGCCCGGGCGAGTTCGGCGACGGGGTCGATCCGCAGGCCGCTCCCGCTGACCGCCTCCTCGTCGTCCGTGTCGTCCCCGTCGCTCCACGTGGGGTCGGCGGCGGCGAGGGTGTGGGCGGCGGGCAGGTCGATGAAGCGGACGGCGGCGCCGTGGTCCAGGGCCCAGCGGATCGCGACCCACTCGGGCGAGAAGGCGGCCATCGGCCAGAACGCGGCGCGCCCGGGGTCGTCCACGGCGTGGGCGAGCAGCGCGACGGGGGGCCGCATGTCCGGGTCGGCGGCGAGGGCGACGAGGGCGTCGGCCTCGGCGGGGCCCTCGACGAGCACCGCGGCGGGCCGTGCCGCGTCCAGAGCGGCCCGCACCCCACGGGCGGACCCGGGGCCGTGGTGCCGCACCCCGAGCAGCAGGGGGCTGCCCGGCGGCCGGGGGTGCGCGCGCCCGCCGGCGGCCGGGCGGGCGTCCGGGTCCGGCGCGCGGCGGTCGTCGGGCGCGTCCCGCTCCGTGGCGGTGGGTGTCATGCGCTCACCTCGCGGCAGGCGCGGTAGAAGTCCTTCCAGTCGTCTCTCTCCCGGACGACGGTCTCCAGGTACTCCTGCCAGACGACCCGGTCGGCCGCCGGGTCGCGGACGACCGCGCCGAGGATGCCGGCGGCGATGTCGGCGGGGCGCAGGACGCCGTCGCCGAAGTGGGCGGCGAGGGCGAGTCCGCCGGTGACCACGGAGATCGCCTCGGCCGTGGAGAGCGTCCCCGAGGGGGACTTGACCCGTGTCCGGCCGTCGGTGGTCACCCCGTCGCGCAGCTCGCGGAAGACGGTGACGACCCTGCGGATCTCGTCCGCGCCGTCGGGCAGCGCGGGCAGTTCCAGGGAGCGGCCGAGCTGCTCGACCCGGCGGGTGACGATGTCGACCTCGGCCTCGGGGGTCGCGGGCAGCGGGAGCACGACGGTGTTGAAGCGGCGGCGCAGGGCGCTGGAGAGCTCGTTGACGCCGCGGTCGCGGTCGTTGGCGGTGGCGATCAGGTTGAAGCCGGGGACGGCCTGGACCTCCTGTCCCAGCTCGGGGACGGGCAGGGTCTTCTCGGACAGGATCGTGATGAGGGTGTCCTGCACGTCGGCGGGGATGCGGGTGAGCTCCTCGACCCGGGCGGTCATGCCCTGGGACATCGCGCGCATCACGGGGCTGGGGACGAGCGCGTCCCCGCTGGGGCCGTGGGCGAGGAGCCGGGCGTAGTTCCAGCCGTACCGGATGGCTTCCTCGGGGGTGCCGGCGGTGCCCTGCACGAGGAGGGTGGAGTCGCCGCTGACGGCGGCGGCGAGGTGCTCGGAGACCCAGGTCTTGGCGGTGCCGGGGACGCCGAGCAGGAGCAGCGCGCGGTCGGTGGCGAGGGTGGTGACGGCGACCTCGACGATGCGGCGGGGTCCGACGTACTTCGGCGTGACGACGGTCCCGTCGGGGAGCGTGCCGCCGAGGAGGTAGGTGGCGACGGCCCACGGCGAGAGGCGCCAGCGGGCGGGCCGGGGCCGGTCGTCGGCGGCGGCGAGGGCCGCGAGCTCATGGGCGAAGGCGTGCTCCGCGTGCGGCCGCAGGGCCTCGGCGGCGGCCTGCGGCCGTCCCGGTCCGGTGTCCGTCTCGACACCGGAACCGGGCTTCGCGATGGTTTCGGGCACGGGCATGGATCCCCCTCCAGATCGTTCGACCTGCTGTGCGATCCACCGTGCACCATGCCACTGACAATTGGATGTCGCCGCAGGTCAGGGCCGGTTGGAGAGGTGAGGGGGCGTCAGCCCACGATCGGCGAGACGGCGACGCAGCCGCCGGCCATCGCCTGCTCGGCCTTGGCCTCCTTGATGACCTTGCCCTGGTAGACGACCTTGCAGGTGAGGTCGGAGGGGTCGAGCGAGATCGGCATGACGGCCGGCGGCATGACGCCCTTCAGCGTCACGGTCTTCTTCCACGGCGCGGCCGGCTTCTTCTCCGACTCGACCTTCGGCTCCATCGCGGTGCCGCCGCCGGCGTGGTAGTCGATCGACTCGATGCCCTTGCCGCTGACCTCGTACGTGACCTCGTAGGTCTCGTTCACGGACTTGTCGACCTGGCCGGCGGCCTTCTCGGCGACCTCGGAGCAGGCCCCGAGGCCCAAGGCGAGGCCGGTGACGGCGAGGGCCGAGACGGCGGTGCGGACGGTGCGCTTCATGGGATCCCCTGGACGGCGTGGTGCGATTCGTCGGTCGCCGCAGAGAATCGTAAAGAGAAGGTAAAGTCAAATCACCTCCGCGCCGTTCCGGCCGGCGGGACCGCCGGGTCGGCGGCGTTGTCAGTGGGGGCCTCTACCGTCGAGGACATGAATGCCATGGGGGTGCGCTGGACGTCGGAACAGGTGCTGGCACTGGCTCCTGACGACGCGTCGCGCAGAGCGGGGAGCAAGCTCGGCACGGCCGGGCCCTGGTCGGAGACGGGCTGCGGGGACGGCGCGGTCTGGGGCCTGTGCAAGGGCAGCGGGAGCACGCCGTACCGGACGGTCGTCGACACCACGGGCCCCGCGTACTCCTGCGGTTGCCCCAGCCGGAAGTTCCCCTGCAAGCACGCACTGGGCCTGCTGCTCCTCCGGGCGGCGGACGGGATCGCCGCCGAGGACTCCCCCGCGCCCGACTGGGCCGCGCGATGGCTCACCGAGCGGCGCGGGGGGGGGCGCGCCCCCCCCCCCCCCCCCCGGCCGCCCGCGCCCCCCCCCCCCGCCGCCCCCCCACCCCCCCCGCCCCCCGAGACCCAGACGCCTCGCCCGC